>DASTDX010000012.1:0-79117 GCA_035710145.1 Allosphingosinicella sp. | reverse complement strand
CCGAACCTCACTTCCCGGAATCTACGCCGTCGGTGACTGCGCGTTTCATGCCAATATTTATGCCGAAGCCGCCTTTGTGCGGCTGGAATCGGTCCAGAACGCCACCGACCAGGCGATCGTGGCGGCGCGAGCCATCCTCGGCGAGGACGTTGCCTACAATTCGGTGCCGTGGTTCTGGTCCAACCAATATGATCTCAAGCTGCAGACCGTCGGCCTCTCGAGCGGCCATGACCGGGCCGTGGTCAGGGGCGATCCGAACGGACGAAGCTTCTCCGTCATCTATCTTCGGGAGGGCCGGGTCATCGCGCTCGACTGCGTCAACAACGTCAGGGATTATGCCCAGGGACGACGGCTGGTGATGGACCATGCCATCGTTGATACGGCCCTGCTTGCCCGGTCCGATCTGCCCCTCAAGGCGATGGCCGAGTCGTCGGCACCCGCTCCCTAGCGCGCCGTCCAGCCGCCATCGACGGCGAGGGCCTGACCGGTGGTGAAGCTGGCACCGTCGCTGCACAGCCACAGGACCGCGCTGGCGATCTCGTCCGGCTGGCCGAGCCGGCCGATAGGCTCGCCGGACACCACCGTCTGCCGCGCCTCCTCGCTGCTCCCCATCACCCGCTCGAGCATCGGCGTGACGATCGCGCCGGGACAGACCGCGTTGATCCGGATCTTCCGGGTCGCATATTCCAGGGCCGCCGCTCTGGTGAGACCGACGACGCCGTGCTTCGACGCAACGTAAGCGCTCAGGCCGGGGAAACCGGTCAATCCCGCGACCGACGAGCAGTTGACGATGGTCCCGCCCGATTCCTGGGTCAGCATCTGCCGGATCTCGCAACGCATGCAGAGCCACACGCCGGTGAGGTTGGTCGCGATCACCCGGTCCCAGTTGTCGTGGCCGGAGTCCAGCAGCTCGCCGGCTTCCCCTTCGATCCCCGCATTGTTGAAGGCCGCGTCGAGCCGACCATATTTCTGGACGATTGTTTCCATGAGCTCGGCCACGTCGACGGGATCGGAGACGTCGCAGCGGACGAATATGGCGGGCGAGCCGACAGCCTCGACCTCCGTCAGTGCCTGATGGCCGGCGGCGACGTCGACGTCCGCGATAACGGTGACGTAACCGGCCTTGGCGAAGGCCAGGGCCGTCGCCTTGCCGATGCCCGAAGCGGCGCCGGTGACCAAGGCGACTTTGCGAGTGGACTGATCCGGCATGTTGTTCCTCCGATGAAGCGGGCCAAGCCTGCCTTCGGAAATTCACAGAAACACTACGCAATTCGCCTTATGCCCACAGACGGATCGCAAGATTAGGATCGCCCGATGGACCGTATTTTCACTCTCGTCGCTACGCGTATTGCTGCCTTGGCCGGCCAGCCCCTCGCCTTCATCACCGCCACACTTCTGATCCTCGCCTGGATCATCACCGGTCCGTTGTTCGGCTGGTCCGATACCTGGCAGCTCGTCGTGAACACGGCCACGACCATCATCACCTTTCTGATGGTGTTCCTGATCCAGAATTCACAGAATCGCGACGCCGCGGCGATCCAGGCGAAGCTGGACGAGATCATTCGGGCGAGCGCCGACGCGCGCAACGAGTTCATCGGCATCGAGCATCTCCCCGATCCTCAGATCGAGGCGATCCGCGAGCGGCTCGAGGCTCAGGTCGGCACCCATCCCCCGGGGCACAGGCGCGCCGACAGCGTCGTAAGGTTGCTCGGAAGGCGCGGCTCGCGTCAGCGACGGCAATAACCATCGACATAATTGCGAAGCAGCCTGAGGCGCAGTTCCAGGGCCCGGACACGCCCCTGTTCGGCCGTGCAGGCGGTGCGCTGCTCATCGGTGCAGGCCCGTTGCGCGCGGCGGGCTTCGCGCAACTCCAGCTGCGTGCTGATCCAGCCCAGGAGCGCGAATTCACAGGTCTGCGAAGATTGCCCCGCGGCCGGCGCGGCCACCAGCAAGGCGCCGGCCGATGCGGCGAGCAGATATCCTCGAATGCGGATGAGGCTGCCTCTCACCGCGAAAACATGCGTCGCCCTTCAGGCCGGAACATTACGCAGATATCCGTAGGCTGAGCGTCGCCGCATGATGACGCGCCAAGGGACGGACGGCCGATCGAAAATCGACTGGACGCCGCCGAATGGCAAGGCCCCCAATCTTGTTTCGGAAGCCTGATGTTCTATGTTGGCCTGGGCGGCGGACAAGGCCGGGGGAGGGCCGATCGGTTGAGGACGTGACCGAAACTCAAGTCCAGGGCGCGACGGACGGCGAAGTCTTCGCCCGGGAAGCCCATTTGCGCTCGATCCTGGAAACGATCCCCGATGCGATGATCGTCATCGATGTCCGAGGGCGAATCCTTTCCTTCAGCGCGACCGCGGAGCGGATGTTCGGTTTCTCCGAACGGGAAGTGCTCGGCGAGAATATCAGTGCCCTCATGCCCTCGCCCGACCGGGAACTGCACGATTTCTACCTCGAGCGTTACGTCGAAACCGGCCTCAGGAGGATGATCGGCATTGGCCGGGTCACGACCGCCCGGCACCGGGACGGAAGCACCTTCCCGATCGATCTGCACGTGGCCGAAGCGAGGATCGGCGTGGAACGCGTGTTCACCGGCTTCATTCGAGACCTGACCGAGGGACAGCAGACCGAACGGCGTCTGCACGATCTCCAGGCCGAACTGGCGCACGTGGCCCGCGTGTCGGAAATGGGCACGCTGGCTGCGTCCATCGGCCACGAGCTCAATCAGCCCCTGATGGCCATCGCCAATTACGTGGAAACCGCGGAAGAACTGCTCAAGAAGCCCGATCAGGAGACCCTCGATATCGTCCGCGAGGCGCTTCGCGAAGCCGCTGCGCAATCCGTGCGCGCCGGTCAGATCGTTCGCCGGCTGCGGGACTTTGTTTCGCGCGGGGAGACGGAGCGTCGGGTCGAGAGCCTCGCCCGGGTGGTGAACGAGGCGAGCGCATTGGGCCTTATCGGCGCCGGCGAGCGTGGAATCGAGGTCCACGTCAAGCTCGACCCGCTGGTCGACCGGGTTCTGATCGATCGAATCCAGATCCAGCAGGTGATCGTCAACCTGGTCCGCAACGCCATCGAGGCGATGGCCGAAAGCCCCACCCGACGGCTCCGGATCGGCTCGAGGCCGGCCGACGGCTTCGTCGAAGTGACCATCGAGGATAGCGGACCAGGCCTTCCCCGCGAAATTGCCGAACAATTGTTTCAGCCCTTCGTCAGCACCAAGAGCGAGGGAATGGGCCTCGGCCTGTCGATATGCCACACGATCATCAAGGCCCATGGGGGGCGCATCTGGACCAGCGTTTCCAAACTCGGGGGCACCGCCTTTCATTTCACCTTGGTCGATGCATCGGGGAGCGAAGATGCCGCAGACTGACCGACTCATCCATCTCGTGGACGATGACGAAGCGATAAGGCGCTCGGCGAGCTTCGTCCTGCGGACGTCAGGCTATCGGGTGAAAACCTACGCCTCGGGAGTCGAGTTTCTGGAAGCGGCGTCGACGATCGAACCAGGCTGCATCCTGCTCGATGTGCGGATGCCGGGACTGAACGGCCTGGAGGTCCAGCAGGCGCTGAGAGAGCGCCATATCCTGCTCCCGGTCGTCGTCATGACGGGCAATGGCGAGGTGAAAATTGCCGTCCAGGCCATGAAGGCGGGCGCCGTCGACTTCATCGAAAAGCCGGTTGAAAGGGCGACCTTGCTGAACTCGATCCAGCAGGCGTTCGACCGGATCGAGCAGTCCGAAAGGCAATTTGCCCATGCCGAGGAAGCCCAGGCCCGGCTCGCGAAACTCTCGGCCCGCGAAATGGACGTCCTTCGCGGGCTCGTCCGAGGGCACCCGAACAAGACGATCGCCTACGACCTCGCCATCAGTCCGCGCACCGTTGAGATCCATCGCGCCAGGCTGATGACCAAGCTGGAAGTCACGAGCCTGTCCGAGGCCTTGCGGATCGCCTTTGCTGCAGGGCTCGGCGACACGGACCAGGCGGAGGGGCGGCCCGAGCTGCCGCGGTTGGGACAGGCGAATTAGCCTCTCGGCAGTGAACTGGCTGACCGGGACGCTCTCAAAAGGGAGCAACCGACGTTCAGCGTTCGCCGTTCAAATGCTTGAGGCTGGCGACGCGGAAGGGGAGCCGGGTCCCGTCGGGTTCGGTCAGGGTGATATATTCGCCGATCCGGATCGGGTGATTTTCGAGATGGAAGACGGTTTCGCCATCGGCCTCGCCGGGTTCGTACGAGAGGGCCCAGCCGTTCGACGCCCGGACGACGTAACCGCAAAGATCGGGTTCGTTCGGCCAATGGCGATGGACCGTCGCCATCGCCGGCGCGCTTCCGAGCGCCTGCGCGTCGATCAGCCCGTTTTCGTCGAGCGGCAAGCGAAGCAGATAGCCACGGCTTGCGGAGCCGTCGGGAAACTCCCGAGTCCGGGCCAGTTCCAGGCGGATCGCCTTCCAGTTCATTATCGGGACTCCGAGCGTCGACATCGTCTGTCCATGACCGCGTTCTGGTCGAATCAAGGAAGCTTCTTCTGGAGAAGCACGAGGGTGGCATCGCCGGGATAATTGGTCGCGGTGAAACCCATTTCCTTCTCCAGGGAAATCGCCTCCACATTGTCACGGCTCTCGATCGATTCGATCAGCTTGATGCCTTTTTGCTCTGCCTGGCGGGCGACATAATCGAGGAGTGCCCAGCCGATGCCGCGATGCTTGTGATCCGCGCGGATCGAAATCGCGACCTCGGCCCGTTCGCCGGCTTCGTCGGCAGCGAGCATCGCGGAGGCGACCAGAATGTCTCGGTGGAAGGCGAGGAAGTTCTCGGTGCGGTCGTGATCCACCTCCGTCATCCGCTTCAGCAGGTCCCGGTCCAGCTTCTGAATGGGGCTGAGGAACCTGAGCCGACGGTCTTCGAGGCTGACATTCTCGAACAGCTCCGAAATCGCCGCTCGGTCTTCGGGACCCGCCGGGCGAACCCGGAACGGAAATCCGGTCCAGGTGATCAGTTTCGTTTCGGCCGCCGGGGCGGCCGTCGAATTTTCGGCTTCCCTCGTCTCGGTGATCATCGCCATTTCCCTTGCTTTCAACGGTCCCTGCCGGCGCAGCCCGCAGGGGCCCGACCCGATCAGTCAGCTTCGATGGTGATCCGTCGCTTGTTCGACTCCGCTTTCTGGTCCTTCGGAAGCGTGATCTGAAGCACGCCCTTGCGTACCTTCGCCTTGACATTGAGTGAGTCCGCCCCGGCCGGCAGCTCGATCCTGCGCTCGAAAGCGCCGTAGGTCCGCTCGGAATAGAGATATCCCTCTTCCGTCTCCTCACGCTCCTCCTTCTTTTCGCCGGAAATGACGAGCATGTCGTTGTCGACGCTGACGTGAATGTCCCCGGCGTCCATTCCCGGAACCTCCACGCTCAGCTTGAAGGCCTTGCTCGTCTCGGTCATTTCCACGGCCGGCGCCGGGATTGCCGCCGCCAGGCGACCGAATCGGAAGGTAGGCCAGCGCGTCGGAAAATCGTCGAACAGCCGGTCCACCTCGTTGCGCAGCCGCGACAGCGGTTCGATCAACTGGTCGGTGAAGGCGGGCAAATTTCCGCGGGCGGATGCCTTCACAGCGATCTCGTCCTGTTTCGTCATGATCGGTCTCCTTTCCCCTTTGCCCCCGGGAAGAGTGAGCCAGCGTCGACGGCATCAGGCTATACGGATTGTCCCTTATCCCCGGCGAAAAGGCCGTTCCCCACGGCCTCTGTGCGAGCCAGGTTCGATCGTGATTTTCTTGGTCGACCTACGGGATGTCGCGTAATGATTCCCGCCGCGCCGACGCTAGAAATGGCCGCTGACAAGAACCGGGGGTGAGATGTTCAAGAGCATCCTGATCGCGATCGACCTCGCCGACCCCTCCTCCTGGTCCCGGGCGCTTCCGATCGCGATGCCCCTGGCGCGAGCGAGCGAAGCCCGCCTCACCCTGGCGACCGTGATCACCGAGCGGGAAACCAGGGCCGATCAATGGTCGTCGGCAGGCTTTCGGGAACAGATCGACGTCGCCCGCGCCCGCTTGAGCAAGCTGGCCGACGAATGCGGCGATCTGCCTCACCAAGTCCTGGTCGGCAGCGGATCCATCGGCCCGGTCATCCTGCAGCTGGCCGCCGAAGCCCAGGCCGATCTCATCGTCCTGGCATCGCATCGACCGGGCCTTCGCGACTATCTGATCGGCGGCAACGCGGCGCACGTGGTCAACCACGCGCCTTGTTCGGTCCTGGTCGTCCGGGAGTGACGAAGGCCCGCCGGCACCCAGGCCGATGAAGCGCGTCATCCCCGAGGACCGGCGTGCCCTGCTCGTCAAGCCGCCGGAGCAGGACCTCTCCGAAGCCGAAGCCTCGGCATCGGCGTCGCACTATGGGACCAACATCATCGCCGAGCATCCGCCCGGTTCGGCGGCGCGGCTGGTGAAGGAAACCTTCGCCGACCCGATGATCTGGTTCCTGGTCGCGACGAGTTCGATCTTCGGACTGATCGGCCAATATACCGACATGGCGGTGTTGCTGGTGGCCATCGCGCCCCTGGTCGGAATGGACCTCTATCTTCACCATCGCACGCAAGCCTCGATCGAAGGCCTGCGAAGCGTGCTTGCGACGACCGCGCGAGTCGTCCGCAACGGGACCGAGCGGCAGGTCAGCGCGGACGCCCTGGTGCCCGGCGATCTCGTCAGAGTCGCCGCCGGCGAATCCTTCCCTGCGGACGGAATCTTGCTGGCTGGCGAGTCACTGCAGGCGGAAGAATCCTCCCTGACCGGCGAGGCCTATCCGGTGGTAAAGCGGCCGCTGGGATCAGCCACGACGCCAGAAGAGGAAGCCTGGGTTTTCGCCGGCACCCGCCTTCTGACGGGCGCTGCCGAGATCCGCCTGATCTTCACGGGCGCCGATACCGTTTATGGGGAGATCGTCCACGCGGCAGTGACCACCCCTTCCGGACGAACGCCGCTCCAGCAATCGGTCGCCGCTCTGGTGAAGGTCCTGCTGGTGGTCGCCGCACTCCTGTGTCTGCTTCTGGCCGCGGTCCGGCTCTGGCAGGGTTATGGCCTGGTCGATGCCTTCCTCAGCGCCGCGACCCTTGCCGTCGCGGCGATCCCCGAGGAATTTCCCGTCGTTCTCACCTTCTTCCTCGGCGTCGGCGTCTATCGGCTCGCTCGTGCCAAGGCCCTGGTCCGGCACGGGACCGCGGTCGAGAATGTCGGCCGAGTATCCGTCATCTGCACCGACAAGACGGGGACCATCACCGAGGGCAAGCTCGCCTATCGCGAGGGCATGCCGGATTCCGGCGTGTCCAGGGAATGGCTGATGCGTATCGCGGCTTTGGCCTCGCGACCGGATTCCGGCGATCCGCTGGACCTTGCCATCCTCACTGCGGCACCCGCCCTCCCCCCAGGCTGGGAGCGATTGGCGGTGCACCCGTTCACCGAAGGGCGACGACGGGAGACGGCGAGCTGGCGCCGGGATTCCGGCGATCTGATCGTGGCGGTCAAGGGGGCGCCCGAGACGGTCCTGGATTTGTGCGGCCTCGACGCCGCGGACCTTAAGCACTGGCAGCAGGTCGCCAGTGATTCCTCGGCCAGAGGGGAAAAGGTGATCGCCTGCGCCTGGCAGGACATGGACGATGCGCCCCGCCTGGAATCCTCCTCCGGGTTCACGCTGGCAGGGCTGATCTCGGTGAGTGATCCGCTTCGCTCCGGAGTCCGCGAGGCGGTGGCTCAGGCCCGAGCCGCAGGAATCCAGATCGTCATGGTCACCGGCGACCATCCCGAGACGGCATCCGCAATCGCCCGGGAAGCGGGGATTTCCGAAGCGCCCATGGTGATCCTGGGGGACGATCTTTCCGCGACCCTCGAAAGCATGACTGAGGCGGAGTTGCGCGAGCTTGCCGTCGTCGCTCGAGCGACGCCCGCGCAGAAGGTGCTCCTCGTCGAGGCGCTTCGAAGCACCGGCAGGATATTGGCGGTGACGGGCGATGGCGTGAACGATGCCCCGGCGCTCCGCGCAGCGGATGTCGGCATCGCGATGGGGCTGCGGGGGACGCGTACGGCACGGGAGGTGAGCGCCATCGTGCTCATGGACGACAATTTCCGGACCGTCGTCACCGCGATCGCCGAAGGCCGGCAGCTCTTCCAGAACCTTCGGCGGAGCTTTGGCTTCCTGCTGATGATTCACCTGCCCTTGGTCTCGACGGCCGCTTTGGTTCCGTTTCTCGGTTACCCCTTGCTCTATCTGCCGGTCCACATCGTCTGGCTCGAGCTCCTCATCCACCCGGCCGCCATCCTCGGATTCCAGCAAGCCGCGGAGGGGCGCTTGAGCCGACTGGAGGATGGAGGCCGCCGCGCCTTCTTCACGCCCACGGAGTGGGGGATCGTGGTGGCGACCGGTATCGTCATGGCCGCCGCGATATTGGCGATCTTCGTTCTCGCCATCGAGGCCGGGGCGGGCCCGGACCATGCCCGCTCGATGGCGCTCGTCGCCCTGGTGACCGGACTCGCCATTCTCCTCCTGTCGCTTACCGCCCGGAAGAGCTGGATGCCGAACCTTATCGCGGCCGCGGCCATCGCCAGCGCCTTCTTCCTGGTCCAGATCGCTCCGCTGGCGGCAATCTTTCATCTCCATTCGCTGCCGTCGGGCGACTGGCTGATATCTGCGGGAGCCGGGGCATTATCAGCTCTAGGTGCGCTGTTCCTTCGCCGGGGACGTGGGCCGGCTCCCGTTCGGACCGGCCAACCAATCGGGACCTCATGACGACAACCGGATGACTTGCCAGCCTGGCCCGCCGCTCAAACAAAAAGGGCGAGGCCGAAGCCCCGCCCTTCTCTTTCTCCGTGCAGGAGAGATTTAGAAGCGCACGCCGATGCCGGCGACGGTCTGCCAAGCATTGGCGCCGCTGCCATAATCGAGGTAGCGCTGCTCGACCTTCAGGGTCGTGCCGCCATCACCGAGGCCGAACTCGACGCCGCCGCCCAAGCGGAAGCCGTCTTCGCCGCCATCGAACGGCGAAACGCCGTCGCTGATGCGGGTCAGGCCGCCGCTGGCATAGACCAGAGCGTTGGTGCCGACCTTCGCGCCGACGCGGGCGAGAAGAGCCGTTTCGTTGACGTCGAGAAAGTCGTCACCAAGATCAGTCTGATACTCGGCGCCGACGCCGACGACGGCGCTGCCGAGATCCCAATCATGGCCAAGCTCGACGCCGACGGTGGTGCCGTCGAAGTCCAGCGGATCATCACCGCCGGTGCCGACGGTGATGCCGACGCGGCTGCCGCTGAAATCGGCGGCCATCGCCGGAGCGGCGACGAAGGTGGAAGCCGCGAGCGCGGCGAGAATGAGTTTACGCATTGTTGTTGCGTCCTTTTCTGTTTTGCAGTGGGCCGCAGATAAGGCTCCGGCAGGGGCTTTCAACCAATTTGGTAGAGAAACCTGCCACGCGTGGCCCGGCGGACACGGTATCTGTCACGAGGATGAACGAATCCGCGAAAATCAGCGCTTTTGACTGTCGCGACCGTTGATCGGGTTCATCCCCGGAGCGTAGGCAGATCACATCCCTGGCCAGGAGACGGTCTTGAATCGCCTGTTCCGAGAAGTGCCTGCGAATATCGCCTGCCCCTGCCCTCCTGCGCGGGCAGGCTGACGTTCGCCGCATGCTCAGGATCGGCTATCTGATCGTCGGAATGCTTGCGCTGCTGCTGGCGGGCGTGGGCGCGTTCGTTCCGCTTCTGCCGACCGTCCCTTTCGTCATTCTGGCGGCGTTCTGCTTCGCGCGCTCCAGTCCCAGACTCGAGGCCTGGCTTCTGACCCACAGGACTTTCGGCCCGCATCTTGCCGCATGGCGAAGCCGCGGCGCCATCAGCCGGACGGGCAAGCGCGCAGCGATCATCGCCTTCGCGATCAGTGCCGCCGCGGGCTTCGCCTTGCTGTCCCTTCCCTGGTCGCTGGTCCCGGCTTCGGCAGCCCTGATCGGCGGGAGCTGGATCCTGAGCCGGCCTTCGGCCTGAGCGTCGCTAACCCGAGACGGGCGTCTGGAGCGCCTGGGTCAGCCCCGGTCGAAGATCCGCTCGAGCCCGTTGGCGACGCTCGTCAGCGGTGCGTCGGCAATTCTCACTTCGATCCCGGTCGCTTCTTCTACCTCCTGCGCGAGAAGGCCCATCAAAGCGGCGCCACCGGTCAGCAGGATGCCGTCTTCGAGAATGTCCTGCGACAGCTCTGGCGGGGTTTCGCTCAGGGCAGCCAGCACCGCACCGACGACCGCTTCCGAATATCTTTCCCAGACGGTCAGCAATTCTGCCGCGGGCACCGCGATCGACATCGGCACTCCCGAAGCCGAATCGAGGCCTCGCACTTCGACCAGCCGGTCGGTCGCCCCGCTCTCGACCAGGGCGGAAAGCTCGAGCTTCAGGCGCTCGGCCGTGGCCGGCCCGATCTGGAAGCGGCGCCGCAAGTGAAGATGATCAATGAAGGCGCGGTCGAGCGCCTCGCCGCCACCCCGGACCGAATGCGAGAGGCAGATCGCACCCAGCGAGATCACCGCCACCTCGGTGGTGCCGGCGCCGCAATCGACGATCAGGCGGCCGCGCGGCTCGTCGACCTCCAGCCCCGCACCCAGAGCGGCAAGAAAAGGCTCGGCGACCAATTCCGGGCCGGCGAGACCCGCATCGGCCGCGGCCGTGACCAGGGCCGTCCGCTCCGCCTGGGTCGCGTCAGCCGGCACGCCAATGACGACCCGGGGCCGACCGACCCGCCAGCCGGAGCGAAGGCGCCGGGTCGCATAGCCAAGCAGCTCTCGTGCGGCGGTCATGTCGCTCAGCACCCCGTTGCGGAGAGGTCGTTCGATCCTGAGCGGCCGAGCGACCCGGCCGACGAAGCTCTGCGCCTCGATCCCCGCCGCCATCAACGCGGCGCCCTCGCCATGGCCGCTGAAGCAACAGACCGACGGCTCGTCGAACACGATCCCGGACCCCCGCTCGACGACGATGGTGTTGGCGGTGCCGAGGTCGATGGCGAGATCGGGGCTGCTCGAGAAAGCGCGTTGGGCGATTCGGATCATGATGAGGGGCCCGTAGCAGGAAGCTGCGCCCGGCGTAACAAAGCCGCCAGGCGCCCAGCGACATCCCTGTGGGGCGGACGGAGGCTCGGCAAGTGTGGGGCGTGCAATTTGCAGGGCAAGCGATAACGCCGCGCCTGGGTGGTGCCAAAGCGCAAGCTTGCTGATAGCGTCGAGCGCGCCAATGGAGACGAAGGAGTTCGATGTTGAAAAGGCGCACTTTCCTGGCGGCCGTGCCAATCGCCGCCGTCGGCCTTCCCTTCGCCCGCAGCGGCTTCGCGCAACCGGCGGCGTCGACGCCCCCGCTGACGCCCGCTCTGCCGGCTACCCAGTACTTCCCCGACGTGGAAGCCGGGGACCGGCCCGTAGGGGCGAGCTTCGGCAGTCGCTCGGAAGTGTTCGGCCGCAACGGTGCGGCGGCGACGTCCCATCCGCTCGCGACGCTCGCGGGCATCGAGATCCTCAAGAAAGGCGGTTCTGCGGTCGATGCAGCGATCGCGATGAACGCCGCCTTGGGCTTCCTCGAGCCGACCGCCAACGGCATCGGCGGCGACCTTTACGCAATGCTGTGGGATCCGGAAGCCGCGCGCGTCGTCGGAATTGCGGGATCGGGTAAATCGCCTCGCAACCTGAGCCTTGAAACGGTGCGTTCCCGCGCCACCAATGGGGTTCTTCCTAATTACGGCGCGGTGACGGTGACCGTGCCGGGAACGGTCGACGCATGGTGGCGACTCCACCAGCGTTACGGGCGGCTGAGGTGGGCTCAATTGTTCGAGCCTGCGATCACTTACGCCGAGGAAGGCGTTCCGCTCTCGCCGGTGGTGGCTTATTATATGAACCGGGCGATGGCCAATTATGCGCGCCCCGGCAGCGGAATCGAGGAGATCGCCAACGCCCAGGCGACCTACGCGTCCGGCGACCGAGCCCAGGCCGGCGCGGTCTTCCGTAATCCCGATCTCGCCCGAACCTACCGAGCCATCGCTCGAGGTGGCCGAGACGCTTTCTACGAAGGCGAGATCGCTCGGACGATCGAATCCTATTTCCGGCGAATCGGCGGCTGGATGGACCGCGCCGATCTCGCCGCCCACGAAAGCAACTGGACCGAGCCGGCGATGACGACCTATCGCGGCGTCGGTGTCCATGCGATCGCCGAGAATACGCAGGGCCTGGCGACGCTTCAGATGCTCAACATCCTTGAGCGGTTCGACATCAGGGAAGCGGGCTTTCAGACGCCCTTGTCGATCCATCTCGGCGCCGAAGCCAAGCGCCTCGCCTTCGAGGACCGGGCCCGCTGGTATGGCGATCCCAATTTCTCCCGGGTTCCGGCCGAATGGCTGGTGTCAAAGGCCTATGCGGCCGAACGCGCCCAATTGATCCGACCGGACCGGATCAACCGAGAGGTCAGTCCCGGCGAGGCGCCGTCCCAGGGCGACACCACCTATTTCTCGGTCGCCGACCGCCACGGGATGATGGTGTCTCTGATCCAGTCCAATTTCCGCGGCATGGGATCGGGCCTCGTCCCCGACCGGCTCGGCTTCATGTTCCAGGACCGCGGCCAGCTGTTCACGCTCCAGGACGGGCATCCGAACGTCTACGCGCCCGGCAAGAGGCCGTTCCAGACGATCATTCCCGGCTTCGCGACCCGCAATGGCCAGCCCTGGCTCTCCTTCGGCGTGATGGGCGGCGCCATGCAGCCGCAGGGCCAGGCGCAGATCATCATGAACCGGGTCGATCACGGACTCGACGCCCAGGCCGCGGGCGACTCGCCCCGCTGGCAGCATGAAGGCTCGTCGGAGCGGATGGGCGAGGACGACAAGACGATAGGCGGCTCCGGTCAGCTTCGGCTCGAGACGGGGGTACCGGACGCGACCCGTCTGGCGCTCGCCGAAATGGGCTGGCGGCTCGCCCCCTCGGACGGCGGCTTCGGGCGTTATTCCTGTGTCGAGCGCCGCGAAGACAATGGCGAGCGAGTCTATGGCGCGGCTTCGGACCTGCGCGCCGACGGGGTCGGCCTGGCTTATTGAGCGGAGCGGAGCCCATCGGTTCAGGGCATCGATTCGGGAACCCGGCTGGCCAGTCGGCGGTGAGAAGAGCAAGTACGTAAAACCCCTAGTAGCTGGGCCGGACTCTGCCTTTTAAAGGGCGGCTCGCGGGCTTCTGAACACCTTTAGCAGGGCCGGGCTGGAAACCCTGGGGGCCCTAACTTATGCGCAGCTGAGACGCTGGGGGAACGTGCGACGGTGACGCAGCGGCAGGGCGAAGGGACTTAAGAATATGGATACCCTGGTTTTCAAGACGCTGGGATGGTTCGGCGCGGCCTTCGTGGCCCTGGTCCTGGCGATGGTGGCGGCGGATTCGGGCTTCGCCACCCAGATGATGATCGTCTGCCTGGCCGCCCTGCTGGCCGGAATCGCGCAGCTTCGAAGCGCCGATTATGCGGTCCTGACCGGAGCGATCTCGAAGCCACCTGGCGCAAGCGACGTCTATGACGATGAGCCGATCAGATGGGGCGTCGTCGCCACCGTCTTCTGGGGCGTCGTCGGCTTTTTCGTCGGCCTGTACATCGCCCTCCAGCTCACCTTCCCGTCGCTGAACCTGGGTTCGGAATATACCACCTTCGGCCGACTTAGGCCGCTCCACACATCGGCCGTCATCTTCGCCTTCGGCGGCAACGCCCTGATCGCAACGAGTTTCTACGTCGTCCAGCGCACCTGCCGGGCGCGCCTGGCCTTCCCGAGTCTCGCCCGCTTCGTCTTCTGGGGCTATCAGTTGTTCATCGTGCTCGCCGCGACCGGCTACGTGCTCGGGATCACCGAAAGCCGCGAATATGCAGAGCCGGAATGGTATGTCGACATCTGGCTGACGATCGTCTGGGTCGCCTATTTCCTCGTCTTCGTCGCGACCCTCGCCCGTCGAAGCGAACCCCATATCTACGTCGCGAACTGGTTCTATTTGAGCTTCATCATCACGATCGCGTTGCTCCACATCGTCAACAACCTGTCGCTTCCGGTGAGCCTGGTCGGCTCCAAGTCCTACAGCGCCTTCGCCGGCGTCCAGGACGCCCTGACCCAGTGGTGGTACGGCCACAACGCGGTCGCCTTCTTCCTGACCGTGCCCTTCCTGGCCATGATGTATTATTTCGTGCCGAAGCAGGCGGAGCGGCCGATCTATTCGTACCGCCTCTCGATCATCCACTTCTGGTCGCTGATCTTCCTCTACATCTGGGCCGGGCCCCACCACCTTCATTACACGGCCCTGCCGGACTGGGCGCAGACATTGGGGATGGTGTTCTCGGTCGTGTTGTGGATGCCGAGCTGGGGCGGAATGATCAACGGTCTGATGACCCTCAACGGGGCCTGGGACAAGATCCGCACCGATCCGATCATCCGGATGATGGTCTTCGCTCTGGCCTTCTACGGAATGGCGACCTTCGAAGGCCCGATGATGTCGATCAAGGCCGTCAATTCGCTCAGTCACTACACCGAGTGGACGATCGGCCACGTCCATGCCGGAGCCCTGGGCTGGAACGGCATGATCACCTTCGCAGCGGTCTACTACATGACTCCGCGGCTGTGGGGCCGAACCCGGCTCTACTCGCTGCGGATGGTCAACTGGCACTTCTGGCTCGCGACCGCCGGGATCGTCCTCTACGCCTCCGCGATGTGGGTCGCGGGGATCACCCAGGGCCTGATGTGGCGCGAATATGGCGAGGACGGCTACCTCGTTTACGCCTTCGCCGAGGTCGTCGCGGCGATGAAGCCTTATTATCTGATCCGCGCCGTCGGCGGCCTGCTCTATCTCGCCGGCGGAGCCCTCATGGTGTGGAACGTCTGGATGACGATCAAGGGACGGCTTCGTGACGAAGCGCCGCTCTCCGACGCCGCCTTCGATCCCGCCAAGGATCGCCCGCTTCAGCCCGCAGCCGCCGAATAGGACGAGAGAAGATCATGGCTTCGAGGAAATTCGATCACAAAAGGATCGAGAAGAACGTCACCCTCCTGGCGGTACTCTCGTTCATCGCGGTCGCGATCGGCGGGGTCGTCGAGATCGCCCCCTTGTTCTGGATCGACTCGACGGTCGAGCGGGTCGAGGGCGTGCGCCCCTACACGCCGCTCGAGCAGGCCGGGCGCGACATCTATGTCCGCGAGGGCTGCTATACCTGTCACAGCCAGATGGTCCGCCCGTTCCGCGACGAGGTCGAGCGTTACGGCCATTACAGCCTCGCCGCCGAAAGCATGTACGACCATCCCTTCCAGTGGGGATCGAAGCGGACCGGTCCCGATTTGGCCCGGGTCGGCGGACGTTATTCCGACGAATGGCACGTCCAGCACATGAAGGACCCGCGCTCCGTCGTGCCGGAATCGATCATGCCGCCTTACGCGTTTCTTTCCGAGCGCACCCTCGATCCGCGGGGCTTCAGCCGTCATCTGGTGGCGTTACGCCGGGTCGGCGTGCCTTACTCCGATGACGCGATCGCCAACGCGGAAGCGGACCTTCGTTCCCAGGCCGATCCCAATGCCGACAATGCGGGCCTGCTCCAGCGTTATCCACGCGCCCAGGCGCGCGATTTCGATGGCGATCCGGCCCGGTTGACCGAGATGGACGCGCTCGTCGCCTACCTCCAGATGCTTGGAACGATGGTCGATTTCAACGCCGCCCGGCCAAGGGAGCAGGCGCGATGAACTATGAGGCCATGCGCCAGTTCGCCGACAGCTACGGCCTCCTCTTCATGGCCGTGGTCTTCCTGAGCTTCGTCGCCTGGACCTTTCGAAAGGGTGCGAAGAGCGCTCACGAGGAGGCGTCGATGAGCATTTTCGAGGACGAGGATCGCCAAGATGGCTGACAACAAGCGGGTCGACGAGGTGACCGGGACGCAGACGGTCGGCCATGAGTGGGACGGGATCGAGGAACTCGACACGCCGATGCCGCGCTGGTGGCTCTACACGTTGTACGCAACCATCGTCTGGGCCGTCGTCTACACGATCCTCTATCCCGCCTGGCCGCTCATCAACAATGCCACCGCGGGCGTGCTCGATTGGTCGAGCCGCGGCCAGCTGGCGGAGGAGTTGGCCGAGGAGGGCGTGCGCAGGGCGCCGATCCAGGCCGCCTTGTCGCGAATCCCGATCGAGCGGCTTCCGGAGAATTCGCCGCTCATGCGCCAGGCCGTCGAGGGCGGCCGTTCCGCCTTCAGGGTGCATTGCGTCCAGTGCCATGGCTCGGGCGCGGCCGGGACCCGGGGCTATCCGAACCTCAACGACGACGACTGGCTGTGGGGCGGCAATATCCAGGAGATCCACCGCACCATCGCCTTCGGCATCCGCCAGCCGGACCTGGAAAACACCCACCTGTCGATCATGCCCGCCTTTGGACGCGATGGCCTGATGGAGCCTGGTCAGATCGAGGACGTCGTTTCGTACGTCCGGACGCTCTCGCGGCAGGAAGCGGCAAGCGCCAGCGCCCGGCGCGGAGCGGCCCTGTTCGCCGCCAACTGCGCCTCGTGTCATGGCCCCGACGGGCGCGGCCTTCGCCAGTTCGGCGCGCCGAACCTGACCGACGCGATCTGGCTCTATGGGGGTGACCGCGACTCGCTGAGAGCGACGGTGACCAATTCCCGTTATGGAGTCATGCCGGCCTGGGGCGGCCGCCTGGATCCGGTGACGATCAAGATGCTCGCCGCTTACGTGCATTCGCTCGGCGGCGGCGAGGCCTTCGTGCCGCAAGCACCGGCGCCAGCGCCAGCGAACCAGACGGGCGCCGCAGCCCCGACCCCGGAAGCCGAGAATGTCAGCCCCTGAAGAACTGACCGGCCCCAGGCAGAAACTGTTCGAAGCCCGACACAAGGTCTTTCCGCGCGCGATCGACGGCGCTTTCCGGCGTTTCAAATGGGCCGTCATGGCGGTCACCTTGACCATCTATTACGTCACGCCCTGGCTGCGCTGGGACCGTGGGCCTTATGCGCCCGATCAGGCCGTTCTCGTCGATCTCGCCAACCGGCGCTTCTTCATGTTCTCCATCGAGATATGGCCGCACGAATTCTATTATGTGGCCGGACTGCTGATCATGGCCGGGATCGGCCTGTTCCTGGTGACGTCGGCGGTGGGCCGCGCCTGGTGCGGTTATGCCTGCCCGCAGACCGTCTGGACCGATCTGTTCGTCCATATCGAGCGATTCATCGAGGGCGATCGAAACGCGCAGATCAGGCTTCAGAAGGCGCCATGGGGGCCAGAGAAGATTGCCAAGAGGGTGTCCAAGCACACGCTCTGGCTGCTGATCGCTGTCGCCACCGGCGGCGCCTGGATCTTCTATTTCGCCGACGCGCCGACCCTCGCCCGTCAGCTCTTCAGCGGCGACGCGCCTTTCACCGCCTATGCGACGATCGGCATCCTCGCGGGCACGACCTACGTCCTGGGCGGACTGCTTCGCGAGCAGGTGTGCATCTACATGTGCCCGTGGCCGCGAATCCAGGGCGCGATGCTCGACGAACGCTCGCTTCTGGTGACCTACAAATATTGGCGCGGCGAGCCCCGCACGCACGGGATCAAGCGCGCCGGCCCTGCGGTTCGAAGACCGGAGGAAGCGGATCCGGGGGCCCAGGCCCAGCCGGGCATAGCCTCCCTGATCGAGCTTGCCGCCAATCCCCAGAGGAGCGCCCAGATCGGCGACTGCATCGACTGCAACGCCTGTGTTGCCGTCTGCCCGACGGGGATCGACATCAGGGAAGGTTCGCAGATCGGCTGCATCACCTGCGGGCTGTGCATCGACGCCTGCGATCAGGTGATGGAGAAGATCGGGCGGCCGCCGAAGCTGATCGGTTACACGACGGTGCTCGACACCAAGATCGCGGCCGAGGGCGGAACGCCGGAATCGCCGATCAAGCGCCTGCTGCGCCCGCGGACCATCATCTATTTCCTGGTCTGGAGCGGGATCGGTCTGGGCATGCTGTTCGCTCTGGGCCAGCGCAGCCGGATCGACGTCAGCGTCCAGCATGACCGCAACCCGACCTGGGTGCAGCTGTCCGACGGCAGCGTTCGCAACAACTACACGGTCAGGATCCGGAACATGCAGAGCCGTCCGCGCCCGATGGAGATCGCCATCTCCGGGCTCGAAAATGCCGTGATGTGGGACGAGGGTGGAAGCCGCGAGACCGCCGGGCGGACCGTCCGCCTCGTCGTCCCCGCCGACCAGGTCGCACGGCGGCGAATCTTCATCGCCGCGCCGCCCTCGACGGAGCCGCGCAGCGACGTCACGTTCAACGTGCGAGCGCTCGACGAGGA
Organism: Allosphingosinicella sp.; assembly: GCA_035710145.1. Lineage (GTDB taxonomy): Bacteria > Pseudomonadota > Alphaproteobacteria > Sphingomonadales > Sphingomonadaceae > Allosphingosinicella. The sequence continues at coordinate 60,775 of DASTDX010000012.1, read as the reverse complement.
AGGTGGCGGCGCCAATGACATCGGCAACTTCGAGCGGCCGGGGGGCGGACAATGATTCAGCGCTTCACCGGCTGGCACATGACAGCGATCCTGCTCGCCTTCTTCGGGGTCGTCGTCTCGGTCAATCTCCTGATGGCGACCTTCGCCACCCGCACCTTCGGCGGGACGGTCGTCGACAATTCCTATGTCGCCAGCCAGAAATATAATGACTGGCTCCGCGAGGCGCGCGAGCAAAGCCGGCTGCAGTGGCAAGTCCGGATGGCGCCAGACGAAGAGGGAGGCCTTCTCGTCCGCGCGGCGGCGCCGGAAGGACCGCTGGATGAGGCTATGCTCGCCGCCGACCTGAGCCACCCTTTGGGCCGCGAGCCCGGGAAGGCGCTGACCTTCGTGCCGCTTGGAAACGGCACCTACCGTTCGCAGCAGAAGCTGCCGTCCGGCCGCTGGATCGTCCGGCTGACGATCGCGCGAGCGGGCGTCGAAGCCAGGTTCCTCGAGGAGCTCGGCCGGTGAACGTCATGACGGCGACGGCAGCGACTTCCGCGGCCGCGTCGTCGGTGTCGCTGTTCAACGTCCCGGGCATGCATTGCGCGGGATGCATCGCCAAGATCGAACGCGGACTGAAGGACACTCCCGGAGTCATCGATGCCCGGGTCAACTTCACGAGCAAGCGGGTCAGCGTCGAGCATGAGCCGGGCCTCGGCACGGACTATATCCAGGGCGCCATCAGGAAAACCGGCTTCGCCGCGGAGCCGTTCGTCGGCGACACCGACTCCGAGGCTTCGCGCGAGAGCCGGATCCTGGTTCGGGCGCTTGCGGTAGCCGGCTTCGCGGCGATGAACGTGATGCTGCTGTCGGTTTCGGTCTGGTCGGGCGCCGACGGAGCGACCAGGGACATGTTCCATCTGCTCTCCGGGATGATCGCATTGCCGGCCGTCGCTTATGCCGGGCGACCGTTCTTCTTCAGTGCCTGGGGCGCGCTTCGACAGGGCCGAACCAACATGGATGTGCCGATCTCCATCGGGGTCATCCTGGCCTGTGCGATCAGCATCCACGAAACCGCGATCGGTGGTCCCGATGCCTATTTCGACGGCGCCATCACCCTGCTTTTCTTCCTTCTCGCCGGCCGCTTTCTCGACAGTGTCATGCGCTCGAGAGCCCAGGACGCGGCTGGGGCCCTGATGCGCCGGACCGCGACCGGGGCGATGATCCTGATGCCGGACGGCACCAGCCGCTGGCATGTCCGGGACGAGATCGTCCCCGGCATGCATATGCTGGTGGCGGCCGGAGACAGGCTCGCCGCCGACGGCGTGGTCGAAACCGGCACGAGCAGCATCGACCGGGCGCTCATCACCGGCGAAAGCGCTCCGGATCCGGTCGTCACTGGCTCTGAGGTCCTAGCCGGGACGCTCAACATGGACGCGCCCCTGACGGTTCGGGTCACCGCCGCCGGCGACGATACCGTGATCGCCGACATCGCCAGGCTGATCGAGGCGGCGAGCCAGAGCAAATCCCGTTACGTGCGCATTGCGGACCGAGCGGCGCGACTCTACGCTCCGGCGGTCCACAGTCTCGCCTTGCTCGCGCTGGTGGGGTGGATGCTCGCCGGCGCAGGATGGCATCAATCGATCCTGATCGCGGTCGCCGTCCTCATCATCACCTGCCCCTGCGCTCTCGGGCTGGCAGTGCCCGTGTCCCAGGTCGTGGCGGCCGGTTCGATGATGCGCGCCGGGATCCTGATCAAGGACGGCTCGGCGATCGAGCGGCTCGCCGACGCCGATATCGCCTTGTTCGACAAGACCGGGACCCTGACCCTGGGCCGACCCGTTCCCTCCGAAGCCCTCGGTCTCTCGCAAGTCGAGAAGCCCGTCGCTTTGGCGCTGGCCATGGCAAGCCGCCATCCGCTTTCGCGAGCGGTCACGCAGGCGCTGGAAAGCGAAGGAATCAGGCCGGCCAAGCTCAATTCGCTTGCCGAAGAGCCTGGCTCCGGCACGTCGGGACTCTGGCGGGGCCAGCTGGCGCGGCTCGGGCGCCCCGGATGGGTCGGGCTCACCGGCGACGATAATAACGCGCCCACTTATTCGCTCGTCACCGCGTTCGCGCTTGGCGAGGGACAGGCGAAGCGGCTCGTCTTCACCGACGCTCTCCGCCCGGACTCGGCCGCGGCGCTCCAGCGTATCACGCAGATCGGACTCGCGCCGATGATCCTGTCCGGGGACCGGGCGCAAGCGGTGAACGACCTCGCTTCGGCCCTCAATGTCGAAGGCCAGGCCGAACTGACCCCCCACGACAAGGTCGCGATCATCCGTCGCCTGGCCGATGAGGGGAAGAAGGTCCTGATGGTCGGCGACGGGCTCAACGACGGTGCCGCCATGAAAGCCGCTTATGTCTCGATCGCGCCGTCTTCCGCATCGGATGTCGGGCAGAGCGCCGCCGACCTGCTTTTCCTTGGCGACAGCCTGATGCCGATCCCGGTCGCGATCGAGGCCTCGCGCAGGACGATGCGCGTGGTGCGACAGAATTTCGCGATCGCGATCGGCTATAATGTCATTGCCGTTCCGCTTGCGCTCGCGGGGATGGTGACGCCCCTGATCGCCGCCTTGGCCATGTCGGGATCATCGATCATCGTCGTAGCCAACGCTTTGCGCCTGCGACGGGCCGCGGCATGACCGGCCTGGCCATACTCATTCCGATCGCCCTCTCGCTCGGGCTGGTAGGCCTGATCGCCTTCTTCTGGGCCCTCAAGTCCGGGCAGTTCGAGGATCTGGACGGCGCCGCCGTAAGGATCCTTCTCGACGACGAGGACGAGGCACCGGACGAAGACCCGGAAGTGGTCGGCGATGACAAAAGCTAGCCGCCGGACCCACAGCCAGGAGCCGGACGAGTTGCGGCAGGCGCGGAATCGCGGCGACCGAAAGATCGGATTCCTTGCGATCGCGGCGCTGGCCATGATGTCGTGGCCCGTCCCGGTCCAGGCGGCGAACAGCGAGATCCTGATCCCGACGTGCGGCGGCGGCTTCCATCCGCTTCAGCTGCCCGGCCCCGACGAGCCAGGCGAGACCGAAAGCGACGCCGCCTGTCACTCCGCCTGTCTTCGCAAGCGAGACACGCTTTGGGCTCAACGGGCGAGAAGGCAATCGCGCCCATGAAGTCCTGCCCAAATTGTCAGGAACCTCTCAAGACCGACGCGATCGTGTGCACCCATTGCGGTCACCAGTTCGCTCCGATCCCCGCGACGCCCGCGGACGGATCGAGACCCACGCCCGACCGCCAGAAAATCGGCTGCGCGATCCTCATCCTCTCACTCGTGGCCCTGGTGCTATGGGCGTTCACGAGCCGCTATCTCGAGCAGAGTCCGGAAGGCGCGGAGGCAGTCAAGGCCGACCCCAGCGCCGACGGTCGCGAAAACGGCGGTCAGGGCCGCTGAACTTCCTCGGGACGGCTCTCCACGGCCTCCCGGACCGGCTCGGTGCCATATTGAGTCACCACCAGCATACTCAGCACCGTGCCGACGCCGAACAGGGCCATCGCCGCCAGCAGGCGGCCGCGCGGCGGCGGCTGGCGACCTCTCGGCCCAGGCGCAATTTCATTGCTCGAACGGTTGAACATGGCGGCGACCGAGCGAGCGTTGATCAGGAGATAATAAGCACTTCCCAGGGTCATCAGGATCGCCAGAGCGAGCAAGGCGGGCAGAAGTCCTACGGGCATGACAAAGTCACCTTGGCAACCTCGGTATCAATCCGCCGGAGTAACGAAAGCGGCGCCTTTTGGGTCCCGGAGTGGATTCCTGGGTCAGGCACGGATATGGCCGGGGAAAGAAGAGGTATCGAGCTTTGCCAACGACGGTCGACGACATCCCGGATCTGATCGACCGGCTTTGCGAGATTTACGAGGAATCGGTTGGCGGCCTGCGGAGCGCGCTCGCGCATTATCTGAAGACCGGCGACCCGCCTTCGCCGCGCAAGCGCGCCAAGGGCATCTTCGCCTACCCTGAGCTTCGCCTCGATTATCCGCACGGCGCGCCGATCCAGTTTCCGCCGCGGGCCTTCGGCCGGCTCAATCAGCCCGGCCGTTATGCAATCAGCATCACCCGCCCTCGACTGTTCCGAAAATATCTCACCGAGCAGCTCGAATATCTGGTCAACGACTATGAGGTGGAGCTTTCGGTCGCCCGGAGCCCGAGCGAGATCCCCTTCCCTTACGTGCTCGACGGCTCAGAGGATCTCCGGCTCGACGAGGTGAAGGCGGCGGATCTCGCCCGGTGGTTTCCGACCACCGAGCTTTCCCATATCGGCGACGAGATCGTCGACGGCGTATGGACCCAGCCCTCAGGCGGGGCCCGGCCGCTGTCGATGTTCGACGGCCCGCGCGTGGATTTCAGCCTCGCCCGATTGCGCCATTATACCGGCACCCCGTCGGACCACACGCAGCGCTACCTGCTGTTCACCAACTATGTCCGTTACGTGGACGAGTTCGTCCGCTGGGCGGTCGATGAACTGAACCGCGAGGACAGCCCGTTCGAGGCGCTTTCGGCGGCCGGGGGCGTCTATGTCACCAGGGGCATGGAAGACGCGGTCGCGAAGGTATCGGAGGGCGGGTGGCGCAAGCACCAGATGCCGGCCTACCACCTGATCGCGCCCAATGGCGGCGGGATCACCCTCGTCAATATCGGCGTCGGCCCTTCCAACGCGAAGACGATCTGCGACCATCTCGCCGTTATGCGCCCGGAAGCCTGGCTGATGATCGGCCATTGCGGCGGCCTGAGGCCCAGCCAGTCGATCGGCGACTATGTCCTGGCCCACGCCTATTTGCGCGACGATCATGTCCTGGACGACGTGCTTCCGGTCGAGATTCCCCTGCCGGCCATGGCAGAGATCCAGCAGGCCTTGTTCGACGCCGCCGTGGTGGTCACGGGCGAGGAGCCGCACGAGCTGAAGCATCGGCTTCGGACCGGCACCGTCGTCACCACCGACGACCGCAACTGGGAGCTTCGCTACACGCTGTCGGCGCTGCGCTTCAACCAGTCGCGCGCGGTGGCGATCGACATGGAATCAGCGACGGTCGCGGCCCAGGGCTACCGTTTCAGAGTGCCCTACGGGACATTGCTGTGCGTGTCCGACAAGCCGCTCCACGGCGAGATCAAGTTGCCGGGCCAGGCAAACGCCTTCTACGAAAGGGCCATCAGCCAGCATCTCAGGATCGGCATCGAGACGTTGCGGATCCTCAAGCGCGACGGTGCCCAGCTCCATTCGCGCAAGCTGCGAAGCTTCGACGAGCCCCCGTTTCGGTAAGCGGCCGGCGGAGGTCGAACCGCCCTTCCCCGAGCTGATCGTACCTTGCCAGAATCGAAAACGCCGGCGGCACGAGGCCGCCGGCGTTTCCTTAATTCGACCAGGATCAGAAGTCGTAGCTGATGCCGACCTTCACCCGCCAGACGGACGAGCTGACGTTGATGAAGTTGTCGTTGTCGAAATTGGACTGACCAAGGAAGCCGTCGATGATGTAGCGGCCCTGGGCGTCGACGACGGCATCATCGAGCGACGCCATTTCCTGAAGGCCGGCGAAGTTGCGGCGACGCTGGATATTCCAGCCGTCATTGAGGAAATTCAGGAAGTTGTCGAACATCGCGTAGACCCGGATCGTGTCCCGACGACCGCCGATTCCGAGCAGACGCTGCGGCCCGGGCAGCTGCTGCGAGACGCTGAGATCCAGGTCGTAATACCAGTCGTTCGAACAGGTGTTACGCGGGATGCTCTGCCCGATATACTTGCGAGCGCAACCCAGCCCGTTCGCGAAGGCGACGAGATCGTTCACCGCGTCCATGTCGGACAAAGGCGAAATGTTGGGATCCGTCGGACCCGTCGGGATGTACAGCAAGGCGTTGTTGCTGCCCGATGCGTCGTCGTTGAAGTTCTCGTCACCCGCGAAGGTCAGGCTGTAGGGCCGGCCCGAACGCGCCACGAAGGTGAACCCGAAGCGGGTGTCCAGCTCCTCGAACAACTGCTCCGTGAAATTGCCGGAGAAGGTGAAGTTGTGCCGGCTCGAGTAGAAGCTGCGCGACTGGGCGGGATTCTGCCGGTCGAACGCGGCGGTCAGATCGTAGTTGGAACTGGCCGTCGAGTTGAACATGTTCCGGCGGTCATTCGCGTCCGAATAAGCGTAACCGAGCGTGAAGTAGCTCGATCCTCCAGGCGTGAAGAGGCCGCCGTCGAAGCTCTTCGACAGGATGAACGAGGCGTTGTGGCTGTCATAGCCGGCGGAGTTGGTCAGCATCAGCTCGTCGTCACGAGAGCCGCCGAAGCAGGCCGCGGTGACTCCGGTCCACACCGGCGGAGCGCCGGCATCGACCAGAACGGCGTCGCAATTGGCCCGCGTCGGATCGATCGCCCGGTAGATCGGGCGGCCGTCGATTGTGAAGCCGTTATTGCCCAGGCGGGCGTCGATCGTCTGCGACAGATCGACGACCGTGTAGGGATTGCGGTAGCGGCTGTAGATGTAATCAAGGTTGACGCGCCAGCCGCTGAAGAAGCCGGTCTGGCCGAAATCGAGATCTGCCTGCCAGCCGATATTGGCGCGGAGCACCGTCGGCATCCTGATGTCCGGATCGATCGACTGGGTGTCGCCCAGGCCGCCAGCGGCGCGAGTGATTCCGTCATTCTGGATGCAGGTCGGAACGCCAGTGAACGTCCCGCCGACGACAACGTCGATCTGCCCGGTCGGGCAGCGGCTGGACTGGCTGCTGCCGGTGGCAAAGCCGAAACCGTTGTTTTGGAACGCGTTGCCGAACCAGACCAGGGGATCGCCGCCGGAGAAGACACCGACGCCGCCCCGGAGCTGAGCCCGGGAGAAGAAGCCGATTTCGTCGAAATCATAAGTGAAGCCGAAGCGGGGCAGGAAGACCGGATCCAGGGCGTTGAAGCCCGACGTGTTGGGGAAGCCGTATCTCGCCTGGAAATTCGGATTCGCATTGGGGTGGCTGCCTTCGAAGAAGTCGCTGCGCACACCGAGAACGACGTTCAGCCGGTCGTTCACCTGCCAGTCGTCCTGGAGATAGAACGAGAAGATGGTCCGATGGAATTCGGCCGCCGCATCGGTCACATCGCCGGTCCGGGAGAAGTTGCCGAAGGCGCCTTCCGTCTGGCCGGTCACGACCCGGAAGGGAAGTGTCGACGTCTGGTTGTTCGCGGTGCCGGGCGAAAGCAACCCGGCCTCGAGATCCGCGATATTCCGGAAGACCAGGGTGCCGGTCGCGTTCTGAACGAAGAGGTTAAAGATCTCTGCCCGGTTGATCTCGAACCCAGCCTTGATCTGGTGATCGCCGGCGTCGACGTTCGCCACGCCACGGTAGAAATCGACCTGGGTCTGGAGGTCGTTCGCGGAACGCGAATTGCCGGGGCCGGCGAGAATGGTCGCATCGGGCGGCGTCTGCCCGACCGGGCTCGTTCCGATCGGCGGATTGTCGATGCCGACAATGATGCGCGGGATCGGATTGGCGGACTGCGCCTCGCCACCGCCGACCGGGTTCTGGACGTCGACGACGTCCGACCGGGAAAAGCGGAACTCCGTGGACAAGTTATCGGTCCACTGGGAATAAAGACGCGCAGAATAATAATTCGACTGGGTGCCGCTGAGGTAGAAGGTGTTTTCGCCGGTGATTTGGGGCGAGCTTCCGGTGAAGAAATCGTCGCTGCGCATCGTCGATTCTTCGAGCCGCTGATAGGTGACTTCGAGACGGTGGTCGTCGTTGATCTGCCAGTCGAGCCGGCCGAAATAACGGTCGTTCAGGAACGGCCGGCTGGTGACCAGCGGGCCGGTCTCGATGCCGTAGACCCGGCTGAGAATTTCGGACACCTGGTCAAACTGCTCGACCGTGACGCCCGCCACCTCGTTGGCATAGCCACCGCCGACCGGGCCTTCGTCCTGAGAGAATCCGCTTTCATGATGCTCGTAGGCGCCGAAGAAGAAGAGGCGATCCGGAATGATCGGCCCACCCAGCGCCACACCCCAACGCTTGTCGGGATCGACCGGTCCGACCGGCTGACCATCGACCGAGTCACCGCGCAGGCTGTTGCTCGAATATTCGAAGAAAGCGTCGCCGTGGACGGCGTTGCTTCCCGACCGGGTCACGACGTTGATTGCGCAGCCGGTGAACTGCCCATATTCGACATCGAACGGCGCGAACTGAACCTGCGTCTCGCGGATGGCGTCATAGGGAAGCGGCGTCGAGCTGCGGGCGGAAAAGCCTGTATCGTTGAGACCGTAAATGTCGCTCTGAAGAATACCGTCGACGGTGAAGGCGTTGCCACGATCGTTGCCGCCGAGGCACGAAATCCGGTCCGCGCCGGAGCCGCCGGTGGCGGCGTCCTCGCGATCGAGGGTCACCCGGGGATCCATCCGGATGACGTCCCGCACGTCACGGTTGAAGCTGGGAGCGTTGGTGAGGACCTGCTCGCTATAAGCGGTGCCGGGGCCGATCGCGCGAAGCTGGACGTTGGCGCGCTGCGCGGTGATCACGATCGCATCATCGTCCGCCGTGGCCGTTGAGGCCGCGGCGTCCAGCCGAAAAGTCAGATTGGTCGCGCCCTGAAGGGACGTGGTCAGATCCTGAACCGTCTGGCCCTGAAAGCCGGGAGCGGTCGCGGTGACGGTGTAGGGGCCGCCGACGGTCAGGCCGCGGGCGACGAAGCGACCGTCATTGCCGGTCGTGAGGGTCCTCTCGGCCCCGGTGCGAGCGTCGGTAACGATCACGTTCGCGCCGACGATCGGCGCTCCGGCGGAATCGGTGACTTCACCTTCGATCTGAGAGGTGATCTGCTGCGCATAAGCAGAAACCGGCATTACGACAGGCGTGACGAGCGCGGTGCTCGCGCACAGAAGCGGAAAAAATCTCATGATGATGTCCTCGATTCCCCAAGGCGGTTAGACGCCGACCCCCGGCTGCTCGCCCCACGTGGCGGGGCTGCGAAGCCAATGAGGAGCCTTTAACGGCGATTCGATGACGACTTCAAGACTCGCGCCACCCCTCGATCGCATACGGTTCCCAGCCGTGGCACATTACCCACAGTTTTTTTGCCTTCGTCCGATTTTGGCAGGCAGGGCAGGCTGTTAGCAGCCTGAAAAATCGGTCGAACGAGGCTGCCCAAGGCTCGTCGACAAGGCTCCCCGCGTTCCCGATTCGTCCAATTCCGCTGGACACAGCAGGAACAACCGGTTCGGGGGCGAACTTGGACCTCGGTCGAAGGAAAGGCTAATCGTCGGACATGACCAGCGAATCCCTCGTCGAGCGCGCCCGCGAAGCGGCGCTGAAGGCTTATGCCCCTTATTCCCGGTTCAGCGTCGGCTGCGCGATCGAATCGGTGGACGGCCAGATCGTGCTCGGCGCGAACATGGAAAATGCCTGCTACCGGCTGGGCGTCTGTGCCGAGATTTCCGCCCTGACCGCGGCCCAGGCCGCCTTCGGCCTCGACCGGATCAAGCGCATGGCGGTGGCGGGCGGCCATGTGGCCGATGGCGCCCTTGCCGGCGAAGCGATCGTCACGCCGTGCGGCGGCTGCCGCCAGGCCATCTATGAGGCGGCCTGCCTGTCGGGCATGGATATCGAGATCGTCGCCGCCAATGGCAGCGGTACCGCCGCCGACACGGTATCGATCCACGATCTCCTACCCAAAGGCTTCGGCCCCGCGAACCTCGCCGACGCCGGCTGAAGACCCTGAAGGCGCACGCCCGGCGGAGGCGTTGCGCCGTCGTTCAGGTCAGCTTGATCTCGCGGAGCCGCTCCTGGAGATAGTCGTCGGCGGTGATCGGCGGCCATTTGGGCGCCTCCCCGGGCGGGACGGTCCCGGGCAGGGCCTCGATCAGGAAGTCCGAGCGGAAGTGGAGGAAGAAGGGCATCGAGTATCGGGAATGGCCGCGCCGCTCCGGCGGCGGGTTGACCACCCGGTGAGACGTGGAGCGGAGCTGGCCGTTGGTCAGCCGCTGAAGCATGTCGCCGATATTGACAACCAGCTCGCCCGGCTTCGGCGCCACCGGGATCCACTCCCCCTCCTTGGTGAGGAGCTCGAGCCCCGCCTCCTCGGCACCGAGCAAAAGGGTGATGGTGTTGATGTCCTCGTGTGCGCCAGCGCGGACATGGCTTCCGGGCTCGCCCTGGATCGGCGGATAATGAAGCAGCCGCATCACCGAATTGCCGTCGCGCACGGTGTCGGCGAAATAATCCTCGTCGACGCCCAGATAGCGGGCGATCGCCCGAAGGATCTTCAGGCCGGTGCGATCGAACGTCGCGTAAAGCTCGCCGAACGTGTCGCGGAAGCTCTCCACCTCCTTGGGCCAGACATTGTCGGGCATGTGGCCGCGGAACGGGTGGCCCGGCGGCAGATCGCGCCCGACGTGCCAGAATTCCTTGAGGTCGTGAGCCTGATGGCCCTTGGCGGTCTCGATCCCGAACGGCGTGTAGCCGCGAGCGCCGCCGCCGCCGGGGATGTGGTATTGGCGCTTCACCTCGTCGGGCAAGGCGAAGAAGGCCCTCGCCTTCTCCTCGGCGCGCTGGATCAGGGCATCGGGAATGCCGTGATCGGCGATGATGGCGAAACCGTAATCCTCGAAGCTTCGGCCAAGTTCGTCGGCGAACCCTTTCGGATCGCGATCTGATTCGGCGAGCGAGACGGAGGCGATGGTGGGGCGATGTTGAGTGATTGTCGTCATGGGTTCGCCTTATCTTTATCGGCCCCGCCCGTCACTACGGGCTGGCCCTTACGCACAAGCACATGGTCCCGGGATCTTCCTAGGGGATCATCATCCCGGCCAACGCCGCGCTCATCAGATTGGCGAGACTGCCGGCGATCAGCGCCTTTATTCCCAGCCTGGCGATCGTCGGCCGCTGGCTGGGGGCGAGCCCGCCAGTGACCGCCATCTGGATCGCGATCGAGCTGAAATTGGCGAAGCCGCACAAGGCGAAGGTGACGATGGCCCGGCTTCGGGCGCTAAGCTCGCCCGCCTGCATGGCGCCGAGATCGATGAAGGCGACGAATTCGTTGAGGACGATCTTGGTCCCGAACAGGCCGCCGGCGGTGCCCGCTTCCTGCCACGGGACACCGATCAGGAACATGATCGGCTGGAACACATAGCCGACGATCCGCTGGAAGCTGAGATCGGGCACGCCGACCATGTTGCCGAGACCGCCGAGCAGCCCGTTGGCCAAGGCCACCAAAGCGACAAAGGCGAGGACCATGGCGCCGACGGCCACGGCCAGCCGGACGCCGGTCTGGGCGCCCTGGGCGGCGGCCATGATAACATTGGCCGGACGCTCGCCCTCCTCGAACGTTTCGGCCACCTCGACCTTCTCCTCGACGATCTCGCTCTGCCCTTCGAGCGGAAGCTCTTCCTGCCGCTTCGGCTCGTCCGGCATCATGATCTTCGCCATCAGGATCCCGCCCGGCGCCGACATGAAAGCCGCTGCGAGAAGATAGGGCAGATATTCCGTTCCCAGCAGGCTGGCATATGCGGCGAGGATGGTGCCCGCGACGCCCGCCATTCCGACCGTCATGACGGTGAACAACTGGGCCGGAAGAAGTGCCGCCAGATAGGGGCGGATGACCAGGGGGGATTCGCTCTGGCCGACGAAGATGTTGGCGGCGGAGCTCAGCGATTCGACCCGGCTGATACCGGTGATCCAGCCGATCGCACCGCCGACCCAGCGGACGATGCGCTGCATGATCCCAAGATGGTAGAGGATGGCGACGATCGCCGCGAAGAAGATGATCACCGGCAGTGCGCCCAGAGCGAAGGTATTGGCCAGAGGGTTGGTTTCCGAGGGGCCGAACAGGAATTCGGTCCCCTGGTTGGCATAGCCCAGGAGATTGGCCACGCCGTTGGACATCCACTGGATCGCCGCCCGGCCCCAGTCGGTATAGAGAACCAGGAAGGCGATCGCGGCCTGGAGCGCGAAGGCCGCGCCGACCACGCGAAGGCGGATCGCGCGGCGGTTCGACGACAGCAGAAAGGCGATCGCCAGGATCACCATGATCCCCGCCAGGCTCATCAAGACATTGCTCATTCGCGCCCCCGCTCTTCCCTTAAGTCCTTACCAGACCATCCGTCTTTCCCGCGTCCCGGCGGCGCTGTCCAGCTTGTCGATCACCTCGGCGATCGAGTCTGCGACAAGCAGCTGCTCTCGCCGCGCGGGCGACATGAAACCGCTCGTCGTGACATGGTCGAGGAAGTGGATCATCCCGTCCCAGAAATTGTGGACGTTCAGTAAGGCGAACGGCTTGGCGTGATAACCGAGCGCGTTCCAGCTCCAGGCTTCGAACAATTCGTCCAATGTGCCGATGCCGCCGGGGATGGCGACGAAGGCGTCGGTCAGATCGGTCATCCGCGCCTTCCGCTCGTGCATCGTCTGGACGATGTGGAGCTCGGTGAGCCCGGTATGGGCGACCTCGAGATCGATCAAGGCCTGGGGGATCACGCCATAAGCCTCGCCCCCTGCCCGAAGGACGGAATCCGCGACCACGCCCATCAGACCGAGCCTGCCGCCGCCATAGACGAGGCCGATTTCGCGCCGCGCCATCTCCTCGCCCAGCGCCCGGGCGGTTTCGGCGAAGGCGGGATCGGTACCGATGCTCGATCCGCAATAGACAGCAAGCCGCTTCATGCCGCTTCCACCAGTTTCCTGAGGTCGGATTCGGGCCGGGCGCCGAAATGGGAGATCACTTCGGCCGCGGCGATCGAGCCCATCCTCAGACTTTCCTCGATCGAACGCCCGCGCGAATATCCGACGAGGAAGCCGGCCGCGAACAGATCGCCGGCGCCGGTCGTGTCGACGACACCGCGTCCGATTCGGGCGATCGGGACGCTGGTGACACGCCCGCCTTCGACCGCCAGGGCGCCTTGCGCGCCGCAGGTGACGACGATCAACGGAACCAGGTCCCGAAGCCTCACGATCGCCTCGTCGCGGTCGTCGACGTCGGCCAGCGCCCGGATCTCCGCTTCATTGGCGAAGAGAAGGTCGATTGCGCCCGCCTCCAGCATCTTCATCATCTCGGCTCGGTGCGGCGCGATGCAGGCGATGTCCGACAAAGTGAAGGCGACCTTGCGTCCGGCCTCGCGGGCGATCTCCATCGCCTGGCTCATCGCCGCCCGGGGGCCCTCGGAGCGCCACAGATAGGCTTCGAGGTAGAGGATCGCCGAGCCGCGGATCTGAGCCGCGTCGAGCGCCGCGGCGTTCAGCTCGTGAGCAGCCCCGCGGAAAGTGTTCATCGTCCGCTGCGCGTCCGGAGTGACGAGGATGAGGCAACGGCCGGTCGGCTCGCCGCCGGATTTGGCCGGGGTCAGGAATTCCACGCCCAGGGCGCGGATGTCATGGGTGAAAATCTCCCCCAGTTGATCGTTGGCGACCTGGCCGATGAATCCGGCGCGGCCGCCAAGAGCGGCGACGCCGGCCATGGTGTTGGCCGCGGAGCCGCCGCTGGTCTCCCGGGCCTGGCTCATCCGCGCGTAGAGCCGACGCGCGCCCTCGGCATCGAGCACCTGCATCGAGCCCTTCACCAGCCTTTCTTCCGCGAGGAAGGAATCATCGGCGATGGCGATCACGTCCACCACCGCGTCGCCGATTGCCAGTACATCCAGACGTATCTCAGTCACTCAAGGCCTGCCCTCTTTTGCCGGGCGCCTGATGGCCGGATTGAAGGCCGGCGGAAAGCCCTTTTTGCGCCGCTCCAAACCGGTTAGGTCCATGCCATGACGACAGCCCACGAAGCCACCGCCCCGAATATCCCCCGCTCCCTGTTCGCTTTCTCGATCTTTTACGGCGGGATGGTGTGCATCGCCGGCGTGCTTGCCAACAAGCAGGTCGCATTGGGCCCCTTGGCCGTCGAGGCCGGCATCTTCGCTTTCCTCCTTCTCGTGGTCACGTCGAGCGCGGTGGCGGAATTGTTCGGCCGCCGACTCGCCAACCAGCTGGTGCTGATCGGCTTCGTGCCGCTGATCTTATCGATGTTCCTCGCCTTCCTCGTTCTGGCGCTTCCGGCCGCAGACGACATGCCGCCCGATCGCCTCGCCGCGTTCGAAACGATCATGGGATCCACTCCGCGGATCTGGATCGGCGGCCTGATCGCTTACGGCATCTCGCAATTGCTGAACGTCACCATCTTCACCCGGCTTCGCCGCGAAGGCGGCAGCCTGCTCTGGCTTCGGGCCGGGATCGCGGCCATCCTCTCGCAGATCGTCGACACCCTGCTCTTCATCACGATTTCGTTCTACGGCGTCTTCCCGATCGGCAATCTGCTGGTCGGCCAGATGCTTGCGAAGATCGTCCTGTCCGCGGTGCTGGTGGCGCCCCTGGTCTACGTCTTCATCGCCCTCGCCCGTCGTCTCGACGGCGTTTCAGTCGCTCCAGCGGCGAAGGACGATGCGTGAGGGCTGAAGCCGGGCGTCCACCAGGACGCTTTCGCTGAACAGGCTGCCGGCCATTTCGACGCGGGCGTCGATCGAATACCATACGGTCCTCAGCTGCGGCTGAAGCTGAACGTCGAGCGGCACGGTCACCGCGCTCATCGCCTCGATCCGCCAGAAAGCGATCTGGTTGCCCCAGCCGTTGATCGGACGTGAAGCGAGGACGCTCCGGGCGCGCTCCAGGCTCAACTGCCCCGGCGCGAGCATCGCGAGAAGAGGTGCTTGCTCGGGAAGCAGCGTGTTGAGGTTGATCGGCGACAGCTCGGCGACCGGCAAAGCACACAGCCAGGGCCGCAGCCGATCGAAGATCGGCGGAGTCATTCCGGCGACCGCCCGCAATTCGCCGATGTCGGCGAACAGGGTGTTGGCCGTCCGGTAAGGCTGCTCGGCCGAAGCGTAGAAGGAGTCCTCGGCCCCCATCGATCCGGGCACGTTGTCGCTGTCGACCCAGTCCGCGGCGGCGCTCGCGATCCGCCGGGCCTCGCCTTCCGGAGTGCCAAGGACCATCATCAAGCCTGCGAATTGGCCCACGCCCGACTCGCGCCGGCTCAGCCGGGTATTGGCCTCGCCCGAAGCGACGCTGTTGATATTGAAGCAATTGCCGCCATCGCTGAGACGAGCCTGCGCGACCCCGCCATTGGGCAGCGGCACGCGCCGAACCCCGCCGTTCCAGCCCCCGGCCAGGGTCGTCCGGTTGGGGCTCTCGGTCGTCATGTCCTCGATGATGAGGATCCCGATCTGCTCGACTCCGTGCGCGTAAGCCCGCGCCTGATCGATCGCGACCGCGTTCATCGCCACCGCCCGCGACAGCCGTAACTTCTCCATCGCTGCCGCTGCGATCGCCCCCGTCACCGCGACGAGTAGCAGGACGGCGAGCAGGGCCGCTCCCTGTTCCCGGGGCTTGACCAGTCGGCGTCTCACAACGCCGCCCCGACGAGGAAGAGCTGGCGCACCAGTCCATGCGCTTCGCTGTCCGTCACCAATTCCACGGCCCGCGGCAGACGGGTGGGGTCGGTGGGCGCCCAATCGCTTTGCCAGCCCCCCTCTTCGTCGCGATAGCGAAGCCGAAGCTGGCGGACGCCGCGAAGCAAGGTCACCACGACCGGGCCATCGGCGCCGTCGACCTGCGGATAGGCCAGACGTTCGAGCCTGCCCTCCTGAAGCCTGTATTCCACCCGCTGGAGCGTCGACTGGCGGGCACCGCCGCCATCGACCCCGCCGCGAACCAGAGCGAGCGAGACGGGTTCGCCGGAGGCGGCGCCGGAGAACGCCGGAAGCGCATTGCCGGCGCGATCGCGATGGAGGCGCGGCACGGCCTGGGCCAGATCGGCGGTGACCAGCGCCTGGACGGCGCGAAGCTCGCCAAGCTCGGCGAGCAGCCGGTCCGCGGTTTGCTGGGTTCGGGCGGTGACGGACAGCAAAGCGACTCCGGCCGCCGTCAGCATTCCGAAAATGGTCAGGGCGATCAGCATCTCGACGAGGGTGAAACCGCTCGCCCGATGGCCGTCCTTGGACGAATCCCGGATCATGAGCCGCCTCGCCGAAAGACGGTCAGGACCGCCTGGCCCGGCCCGCCCTGAGCGTTGACGACCTGAATCTGGATCTGCTGGATCCGGGGTTCCGGCGATCGGGCGGTCCGGCGGGTCCAGCGCCAGCGGCGGCCGCCATTGACGGCTTCTCCGGCAACGTCGCCGAACGTGGGAGGAGCGGGATCGGTGAGCACCTCGACGGCGACGTTGCGCGCCACCGCCTGGGCAATGGCCCGGTCGTTCAATCGGGCACTGTTCGTCGCGGTGGCACCGCCCAGCCGAAGCAAGGCCAAGGCGGCGAGGCTGAAGATGGCGAGCGCCACCAGCATCTCGATCAGGGTGAAGCCGTTCGCTTTCGCTCGGCAACGGCGCGCATTCTGCCGATCGGCAGGGCGGCTAGCGGCGGACAAGGATCGAACCGTCATGACCGATTTCGACGGCGGCGCGGCGCTCGCCGCGTTCGAGGGTGAGCCGAAGCGGTACGGCAAGGCCCGTCGAGTCGAAGCGGGTACCGCCTTCCTCGCCGCCCGCAAGCTGGACGCGGGTCCCGGCGGCCCATTCGAACCGCCCCGATTCCTGCCATTCTCCGGCGCGACGAACCGACATGACATAACCCCCCGGCCCAAGCCGCAGGGCGGCCGGGCGCGATTCGATGATCGCATTGTCGCGGGCGGCCTTGGCGCGGGCGGCGAAGCGCTCGGCCTCCGTGTAGACGCTTCCGCCCTCGTCGGGAATCGCCAGGATGACGGCCGACGCGGCGAGCCCGATGATGAAGATGACCACCATCAGCTCGACGAAGGTGAAGCCGTCTTCCGGTCGAAGGTCCGTTCGGCGCATCGCGTCATTCGACGCTTAATATGTGACGGTTGCAAGACCATGGCGAAGGAGGGGCCTCGTCAGCGCTCCGCTCTCGTCCTGGCCCGCTCCTGGTAGAAGAGGCCCAGCAGGTGGGCGGCGAGCCGCTCTGCTTCAGCGCGATCCATGTCGGCGATCTCCGGGGTACGGAGCAGGGATGCACCGGCGGTGTCGACATGAAGTGTGGCGAGCGACAGGCGCTGCTGCATCGGTCCCTGATAGACGCTGATCGATTGCGCCTTGTCGAACGGGACGATCCAGGTCCGCCGCTTCAGCAGGCCACCGGTGACGGCGAAGGCGCGATCGCCGACCGCCCAGCTATGCTTGCGCCAGCGCAGGACCGCGGCGAGGGCCATGACCAGGACGACGCCCGCCCCGATCGCGGCCCTGGGATCGACCAGGAAAGCGGCCCCCGCGGGCACGATTGCGAGCAGGAGCCAGGGGAGCGCCCGGCTCAGCAGGGCCCGCCTGGGGAGCTGATGGAAGTCACCCCGCGGCGGGAGCGACGGGAACCGGGCCTCGGCGAGAAGCGGTTCGATCTCCTCGATCCGGGCGAACGGGGCGGCTGCCTGGACTCCGCCTTCTTTCTGGTCGGCGCCCAGAGTCTGGAAGGACAGGCTGTACCAGCCCAGGCGGCGGGCGATCGGACCGCTTTCGATCAGTGCCAGCTGCATTCGGCGAAGCGGAATCACGGCCTCCGACAAAGTGAACAGTCCGCGCCGGCGCCTGAAGCCGGCAACCGCCCGGGTGAGCCGAAAGCCATATTCCCGCGCCAGGGTTCGGCCCACGCCGGCGACGATCCCGAGGGCGAGCAGGATCGCGATCAGGCCGATCGTCGCCGGGATCGAGAAATAGGCTCCGGCCGCTCCGGCCCGTTTCGGATCGAGCCAGTCTTCAAGCCTCAGCAGGCCGAAATCGACCAGATATTGGAGGGCCGCGAACAGGACCGCCAAAAACACGAGGGAGAAATTGAACAGGCCGGCGAAGAGGACTCGGGACAAGGGCATCGCGAACAATATGGGCTCATCGGCCGCATGCGCTGTCGCCTGTGCCGCCGTTGGAACAATGCCGCCGTGCCAGCGACGAATGTGGTCGCGCAAGGTCACGGCATCGGCCAGACCGATCATGTCCAGAGTGCCTTCGTCGGCCGCCGAGCCCCCGGTTTCGATCTTCACCTTCGCCGTTCCAAGCAATCGGGCGAGCAGGCGCCGCTCAATCGCGATGTCCTGGACCCGGTCGAAGGGAATGACCCGCCGCTGGCGATGGAAGATGCCGCTTTCGATGACGATCTCGCCGGCGCCGATCGTATAGCGAAAGCGCCACCAGCTGAGCAAAGCGCCGACAAACCCCAGTCCGGCGGCGATCGCGGCGAACAGGAGAATCCGGCCGAACCCCTCACGCTGGATGACGGCGGCGTAACCGGCACCTCCGGCCAGCATCTGCGGCAGGATCTGGAACGACCGCGAGATCAGGCTCGCCGGATGGAGCCGGCGCGGCGCGGCTTCGCCTTCGCTCACGCCAGATCCAGCTGGATCTTCGCCCGGATCCGGTCGCGCATCTGCTCCGCTTGTTCCTGGACGAGCCCCGGCAAGGGAATCGAGGCGCCGCGCGTGCCGGCCGTGTGAAGAATCAGCCGGGCAAGGCCGAAGCGCCGTTCCACCGGCCCCTGGGCGACGTCGATATGCTGGACCCGACCGAACGGCACGGCCGTCTGGACCCGGGTGAGCAGGCCGTGGCGAATGTGGAGCTCGTCTTCCCGCTCGGCATAGCCCCAGGCGCGATAGCGGCGGCCGGGCACGAGGATCAGACCCGTGAGCCCGACCATAAGGACAAGACCGGGCAGCCATCCGGAAAGACCGGGCGCCTCCTGCCGGATGGCCATGTCGATCGACAAGGCCGCGCCGAGAAGGACGAGGAGGACGATTCCCAGCCTGATCCGGAGAACCCAGATCTGGCGTGGATCGAGCGGGTTCATGTCGGCCACCGTCACCGGGACCGCTTTGGCTTGCACTTCCATCGTTCGAGCGGCCTCCCTCCGCATTTTTCGATTAGGCCTTGGTGACTTTCATTGAAAGACAGTGAAAGAGAGCCGCCGGAGGTTCTCGGATGGCTTCACGATCCTTTTCCCGTGCCCTGATGGCGGGCGCCGCCGCGGCCTTGCTGATCCTGGTGCTGGCTTATGCCTTGCGCGAGCCCGAACCGCCGCCGGCGCCGCCGAAGGATTTCGATCCGGCGAATTTCGTCGCCGGCCGGCCCAAGCTCGACGCCCCCTTCGTCGCGACCGGCTATGAGGTCGTCGACGCCATGCTGGCGATGGCCGACGTCGGACCGGACGATTATGTCGTCGATCTGGGCTCCGGGGACGGCCGGATCCTGATCGCCGCCGCCAGAAGCCATGGCGCCCGCGGCCTTGGCGTGGACATCGATCCGGCCCGGATCCGCGAATCCACGGCCAATGCCCGTGCCGCAGGCGTGGCCCATCGGGTCACCTTCCGGCGTGAGGATTTGTTCGAGACCGAGATCGGGGAAGCCGACGTCCTCACGCTCTATCTCCTCCCGGAGATCAATCTTCAGCTCCGCCCCAAGATCCTGGCGGAGATGCGGCCGGGCACCCGGGTCGTCAGCAACATGTACGACATGGGCGATTGGCGGCCGGAACGGCGACAGCGGATCGGCACGGCGACCATCCATATGTGGATCGTTCCGGCCCGGATCGCCGGCCGCTGGCTGCTGACCGACGGCGATCGCCAGGCACAATTGGATATCAGGCAGACCTTCCAGGAATTCGGCGGCACCTTCACCGTCGGCGGCCGTTCGGCCCGGATCGAACAGGGGCAGATCAACGGCACGCGGATCCACTTCGTCGCCGATCTCGGCGGCGGGCGCCGCACTTACGAAGGGCGGCTGGACGGGGACAGGATCGTTCCCCACCGCGCGTCGGCCCGCTGGCGCCTGGCCCGGGCTTCTTGATGCCGATTGCCTTGCTTGGGCTCGTCATCGCCTGGGGCGTGATGCTGCTGTTCGGCGGCATGGAGCTCGATCGGGCTTTGCTTCTGCTCGCTTATGCCGGCGATCATGACAAAGTGGGGACGGTCGCGCGGTGGCTGACCGAACTGGGCGGCTACCCCGTGCTCCTCGCCGTCACCGCGGCCGGCAGCGCGATCCTTTTGATCCGTCGCGAGTGGCGCTCGGCGATCCTGCTGCTGGGTATCACCCTCGGCGGCCGGGCCCTGGTGCACTGGCAGAAGATCTGGACCGGAAGGGTCCGGCCCGAGGATCAGGTCCATCTCGTCCAGGTCCAGTCGCTCTCCTTCCCCAGCGGCCATGCGGCCAACGCGACCATGGTCTGGCTGTGCCTCGCCTTGCTCCTGCCGCGGACCATTCGCGCCCGAACCTTCGCGATCTGGGGCGCGGTCTGGCTGGCGCTCGCCGTCGGTCTCAGCCGGGTGGTGCTCGGGGTCCACTGGCCGAGCGACGTCATCGGCGGCTGGGCCTTCGGGCTCTTCTGGACGATGCTTCTGCTCCGGCTTTCGGGTCACAGCATCGACGAGGCGACGCTGCCGAACTCCGCTCAACCGGTCCTGTTGGCTGAAAGAGACTGAGGGCAGGTCGGCGCCGGGACGACCAGCGAACCTCTAAGCCCGTGGCGCGCCCGCGGTCTTTCTCAGCACGACCGAGAGATTGTTCGCGGGCATCTGGACGACCCGATCCAGTTCGAAGCCATGGGCGCCGGCCTCCTCGACGACGGTATCTAGGTTGCGCAGGCCCCATTCGGGATTGCGCGCCTTGAGGTCGGAATCGAAGGCAAGGTTGCTCGGCGCAGTCTTCACCTCCTTCTGGAAATAAGGGCCGTAAAGATAAAGCGGCGCCCCCGGCGGCAGCAGCCGGCCGGCGCCACGCAACAGGCCGATCGTCGCCGGCCAGGGGCTGATATGGACCATGTTGATGCACAGGATCGCATCCGCCTCCGTCACCGGCCAGTGAGCGCCGCGAACATCGAGTGAGATTGGCGGAAGCAGATTGAAAAGACCCGATTCCGCCCGCCACGCTTCGATCGAGCGCAACGCCGCAGGCTCCGCGTCGGTGGGCTGCCAGAGCAGCTTCGGAAACGCCTCCGCGAAAAAGGCGGCATGCTCACCGGTGCCGCTGGCGATCTCAAGGATCAGGCCGCGTCCGGGCAGAATTTCCCGAAGGACTTCGGCGATCGGCTCCCGGTTGCGCCCGGCCGCCGGTGAGCTCTGCTTCAAGGCCTATTCCGCCGCTTCGGCCTGGTCGGGACCGCGATAGACCAGGATCGGCTTGCGCGCCGCCAACGTCTCATCGAGTCGGCGACGGGGGGCATGAACCGGCGCCGCCTTCAGGCTCTGGTCGCCGGCCTTGGCCCGCTCTGCAACGCTTCGAAGCGCGCCGATAAACTGGTCCAGCGCCGCCTTGCTCTCGGTCTCGGTCGGTTCGACCAGCATCGCGCCGTGGACGACCAGAGGAAAATACATCGTCATCGGGTGATAGCCCTCGTCGATCAGGGCCTTGGCAAGATCGAGCGTGGAAAGGCCGCCGGCGAAACCGCGGTCGCTGAACAAGGCTTCGTGCATGCACGGGCCGCTTGCGCCGAACGGCGCGTCGAGGACGTCCTCGAGACTTCGAAGAACGTAATTGGCGTTGAGAACCGCGTCTTCCGCCACCTGCCTGAGGCCGTCCGCGCCGTGACTGAGAATGTAGCTCAACGCCCGGGTGAACATGCCCATCTGGCCGTGGAAAGCCGTCATCCGGCCGAAACTGCCGCCATGATGCTCGCCCGCAGTTTCCTCCTCGACGAGGTTATAATGGTCGCCCGTCTTCTCGACGAATGGCAAGGGCGCGAACGGGCTCAAGGCCTCCGAGAAGACGACCGGGCCGGAGCCCGGACCGCCACCGCCGTGCGGGGTCGAGAAGGTCTTGTGCAGATTGATGTGCATCGCGTCGATGCCGAGATCGCCGGGCCGGACCCGGCCGACGATGGCGTTGAAGTTGGCGCCGTCGCAATAGACCAGGCCACCCGCCTCGTGGACCGCTCGCGAGATCTCGATCATCTCCGGCTCGAACAGGCCGCAGGTGTTCGGATTGGTGATCATCACCCCCGCGACATCCGGCCCCAATCTCGTCTTGAGCGCGTCGAGATCGACACGGCCGGCCGCCGTGGCCGGAATATTCTCGACCCGGTAGCCGGCGAAGGCGGCGGTGGCGGGGTTGGTGCCGTGAGCGCTTTCCGGAACCAGGATGACCTCACGGGCATCGCCCCGGGCTTCCAGAGCCGAACGGATCGCGAGCAAACCGCAAAGTTCGCCATGGGCGCCGGCCTTCGGACTCATCGCCACCGAATGCATTCCGGTCAGCCGGATCAGCCACTCGCCCAGATCGGCGATCAGCTTCAGGGCGCCCTGCACCGTGTCGACCGGCTGAAGTGGATGGACATCGGCAAAGCCGGGCAGCCGCGCCACCTTCTCGTTGAGCCTGGGATTGTGCTTCATGGTGCACGATCCGAGCGGGAATAGGCCAAGGTCGATGGCGTAATTCTGTCGGGACAGCCGCGTATAATGGCGGACCATCTCCGGTTCGGAGAGGCCGGCGAGGCCGATCGGCCGGCTGCGACGGAGGTCGCCAAGCCGGTCGTCAGCGGCTTTACCCTCGTCGCTGCCGAATGAATCGAAGTCGACCCCCGTGGTCTCGTCATCCCCGATCTCGAACAACAGGGGCTCTTCGAGCATCAAGGCGCGGTTGCCGGTCCAGGTGTCGGACCGGCCTTCAGCGGTTTCCGGCCGGGTCGGCCTACCTTCGCGGTTCATGCTCATGCCAGCGCCTCCTTCAGGGCCCCGGCCAAAGCGTCGATATCCTCGTCGCTCACGGTCTCGGTGACGGCGACGACGAGGCCCTTTTCGAGCGCCGGCTCGCCCGGATAGAGGCGCCCGAGCGAGACCCCGCCGAGCACCCCCTTGTCGGCCATCGCCCGCACGACCGGCCGGGCTTCCTTTGCCAGGCGAAGGGTGAATTCGTTGAAGAAATTCTCGTTGACCAGGGACACGCCGGGAAGCTTCGCCAATTGCCTGGAGGTGGCGACGGCCCGTTGATGATTGACCTCGGCCAGCTGCCTCAGACCCTTTTCGCCGAGCAAGGTCATGTGCGCCGTCCAGGCCAAGGCGCAAAGCACCGAGCTCGTGCAGATGTTCGACGTCGCCTTCTCGCGTCGGATATGCTGCTCGCGGGTGGAAAGGGTCAGGACGAAGCCTCGCTTGCCCTCCGCATCGACGGTCTCGCCACAAAGCCGCCCGGGCATCTGGCGAACCAGCTTGTCGGAGCAGGCGAACAGGCCGACATAGGGGCCGCCGAACTGAAGCCCGACCCCGATCGACTGGCCCTCGCCGACGACGATGTCCGCGCCCATTTCTCCGGGGGAGCGGATCGCCCCGAGGGCGACCGGCTCGGTGACCACCGCCACCAGCAGTGCCTTGCGGGCATGCGCCGCCTCGGCCAGCCGGGCGAGATCCCCGATCCGGCCGAGAATATCGGGGTACTGGACGACCACGCAGGACGTGTCGTCGTCGATCGCGTCGATAAGGGCGTCGGTGTCGGGCTCGGCGGTTAAATCGGGCAGGCGACTTTCCAGCCGATCGCCGGTGAACCGCGCCATCGTCTTCGCGACCGAGACATAATGCGGGTGAAGACCGCTGGACAGGATGGCCTTGCCGCGCCTCGTCACCCGACGCGCCATGACGATCGCCTCCCAGCAGGCGGTGGAGCCGTCGTACATGGACGCATTCGCGACATCGCAGCCATAGAGCCGGGCGACCTGGGTCTGAAACTCGAACAGCATCTGAAGCGTGCCCTGGGCGATTTCCGGCTGATAGGGCGTGTAGCTGGTCAGGAACTCGCCGCGCTGGATGATGTGATCGACGCTCGCCGGAACGTGATGACGATAGGCGCCGCAGCCCAGGAAGAACGGCACCTGGCCCGCCGACATGTTGCGGGCCGACAGAGCGGTGAGCTGCCTTTCGACCGCCATCTCGCTGGCATGATCGGGCAGCCCGTCAATCTTGCCGCCAAGTCGCGCAGCCTGCGGAACGTCGACGAACAGATCATCGATCGATGATGCGCCGATCGTCGCCAGCATCTGCTGGCGGTCGGAATCAGACAAAGGCAGATAACGCATTCAAATACTCCCCCAACCCCTCCGCCAAGGAAGGGCCGCTTCTAACCCGGCTTCCTCATCGAAAATCGAAGCCGTACATAATCGGCGTAGAACAGGCCGTCGGAGCGAAGCAGGCTGGTGGCCAGCCGCTGCTCGACCGCTTCCGCCAGCACCGGGCGTTCCCACTCCGGCACCATAACGATGTCCAGCATTCCGGCCCGGAAGGTCTTCACCCAGCCCTGAATTCCGGTTGGAAGCGCGGTCGGCCGCTCGATCAGCTCCGCCTGGACGTCGGCAAACCCGGCGACGCAGTATAAGCGGGTGAATTCTTCCGGCTCAGGATACCAATGCGGGTCGCTTTCGGGGACCTCATAGCCGCGATCCTGCAGCTCGTCGCGCAGCGCTTTCCGGATGGAGGCAAGGTTGCCGACGCCGCCCATTTCACCGACGAACCGGCCGCCTTCCTTCAGCGAGGCGAAGATCCCGCTGGCAACCGCGTCCGGGTCGAGCATCCAGTGAAGTGCGGCATTGGAGAAGACGGCGTCGAACTGTCCGAACCGCTCCGACTGGGCAGGCAAATCGAGCGCCTCGGCGTCGGCGACAAAGGCGTCGATTCCGCGGGCGCGTGCCGCCTCGACCATCGCCTCCGAAGAATCGAGGCCGATGACCCGGGCGCCGGCCTCGGCGATCTTCGCCGTCAAAGTGCCGTCGCCACAGCCGACGTCCAGGATCAATTCGCCGGGCTGAGGGTCGAGCAGCCGGAGCACGGCCTCGCCCAGTTCCGGCACGAAGGCCGCGTTCTGCGCATAATCGTTGGCTGACCAGTTCGAAGCGGCGTTCACCATGGCGACGATTCCCTCTTCCGGACCATGATGTCGCAACCCACGAACGCGCCGCTGGCTCCTCGGAACGCCATCGTAACTAACCTGGGTAAGTGGGTTCGCCGATTCACGCTGTCAAAGGCTCGCGCAGAAGTCTTTGTACTGTTCCGCGTTCAACAGATCGTTGACCTCGCCATTATCCTCGAGCTGCAGCTTGAAGAACCAGCCCTCGCCCTCCGGGTCGGAATTGACCAGTGCAGGATCGTCGACCAAAGCCTGATTGCCCTCGATCACCTCGCCCCCGACCGGCGAATAGACGTCCGACGCGGCTTTGACCGATTCCACGACGGCCGCTTCGCCGCCCCGGCTGACCTTGCGGCCAGCCTCAGGAACCTCGACGAAGACGACATCGCCCAATTGGCCCTGTGCGAAATCGGTGATTCCGACGGTCGCGGTGTCGCCTTCGACCCGGACCCACTCGTGTTCCTTGGTATAATAAACCGTCATTTGGGTGCTCCCTTGCGAACATATTTGTGGGGGACGAAGGGCATCGGCACGACCTTGGCGGAGAAGACCTTGCCGCGCTGGGCGACGGCGATCTGGCTTCCCTCGGCCGCCAGCTCGCTCGGCACATAAGCCATGGCGATCGGCGCCTCCAGGCTGGGCGAGAAGCCCCCGCTGGTCACCTTGCCGACCTCGGTCCCCTCGGCATCGACGATCATCGCCCCTTCGCGGACCGGCTGACGCCCCTCCACCAGGAGGCCGACGCGCTTGCGGATCGGTCCGTCGGCCAGCTCCTTCGCGATCCGGTGCCAGCCCAGGAATCCGCCTTCCTCGCGACGCCGCTTCGACAGTGCGAAAATCAGATCCGCTTCGACCGGGGTGGTGGTCCGGTCAAGGTCATGACCGTACAGCGGCAAGCCGGCTTCCAGCCGCAGGGAGTCGCGGGCGCCGAGGCCGATCGGCTTCACCTCCGGCTGATCGAGCAGGAGACTGGCGATCCGCTCCACCTCCGCTGCGGGCACCGAAATTTCGAACCCGTCCTCGCCGGTATAGCCGGAACGGCTGATCCAGGCCCGGGTGCCGTCGATGGTGAAGGCGCCGCCGACCATGAAGGTCAGCGCACTTACCTCGGGAGCAAGCCGGGCAAGCGCGTCGACGGCCTTCGGCCCCTGAAGCGCGAGCAGGGCCTGCTCCTTCAGGTGATCGAGGACGACGCCCTTAGGCAGCCGCTCCTGGAGATGCTCGATGTCGCCCTGCTTGGTGGCGCCATTGACGACCAAATAGAAATGGTCGCCGCGGCGGGTGATCATCAGATCGTCGATGATCCCGCCCTCGTCGGTCAGCAGCAGGGAATATTTGGGCCGACCCTCCTTAAGGAGCCCGAGATCGGTCGGAAGCAGGGTTTCGAGCCCGCGTTGAGCGTCGTTCCCGGCGACGATCAGCTGGCCCATGTGAGAGACGTCGAACAGGCCGGCGCTCTCCCGAGTCCAGCGATGCTCGGCGATGATGCCCTCGTACTGGATCGGCATGGCATAGCCGGCGAACGGCACCATTCGCGCACCCAATTGGCGATGCCAGCGGTCGAGGGGAAGCGTCTGTTCGGCGTCACTCATGGCCAGCTCCGGTACGCATCGGGCCGGCCGCGAGTCGACCGGGCGAATTCCAATGCCCCCTCTGTCACTGAACCTGAGAGCTTTCCCTTCCGTCGCCGAAGCGATGGGCGGTTACACCTTCGGTGGCGCTCTGCCGCGAGTGCGGCACAGCGCGCTTTCCAGAGTGTCCGAGCGAAGGCGCGGTCCTTCTGCCTGAGAGATTCCGGGGCGGTTGCTCCTTCGGCGGCAGCGTTCCTGGCCAGGACCAGAACCGCCACGCTCTCCCGCGCGTCCTTTGGACCGGGTCGCTCTGGACAGTCGGGGTTCGCGAGTCAACGGCCTAGACGGGGGAGCCTTGGGAAATCAGCTTCGTCCCGTCATCAGCGGGCCGCCGGGCGGTGGGGCGAAGTCGAGAGGCGCGACCCGTGCGCCTGGAGTACCTTCGGTCACCCAGTCGTAGATAGACAGTCCCGCCGGGCTGTAGGTGAGCAACTCGATCAGCCCAAAGGCGGCGATCGTCGCCCCGATCCCCCAGATCCAGGCTGAATGCAGTCTGCCGTGGCGCCGGTAATCGGCCCAGGCTCCGACGATCGGAAAAAGCATAGAAACGGCAACGCACGTCTCCCAGGCCCAAGGTTGCAAGAGTGGCAGTGGGAGAAGGCGGCCGAAGGCTGGCGCCAGTAGCATCGCCATGGCGCAGAAATGCAATCGCCGGTGCCAGTCAGTTCGACGCCGGAGGTGGATCGCGGCGATCGTCAATCCAGCAAACGCGAGGACGCTGAGAGGATCGAAGATCAGGAAATGTACCGGTCGAAAGAAGAAGGGAACGTAACCGTTCTGAACCATGGCGGCCGTGACGACGAATCCCGAGACCACCATGGGCATGAGCCACACGGCGGCGATCCAGCCGAGCAACCGGTGTAATTCCATTCGCCCCGTGGCCACGAACACGTTCTGGAGCAAATAGATGCCGACCCAGCCCATGAACAGAATGGCGTGCGCATGGACCCGAAGGGGTGACGCGAAGGTCGAGCGCCCCATTGCCAGTTGGAACGAAAAGCCCGCCACGATCACGACGGTCATGACGATCGCGGCGCGCAGGAAGAAGCGCTCGTCGCGGCTGGCGGTGAAAATCGGCTCTTGAGCGATGGTCGCCATGTTAGCTGCCCCCAGGCTGCCTAACCCAAGTTTAGCACGATTCCCGACTGTTTCAACGACGGCCCGCTCGATCAGCGAGCGGGTGAAGGATCAGCGCGTAGCGTTGTACCGCAGCTGGTCGGCGGTGAGATCGAAGCCGATCAGAAGCTCGAAGCGCGCCCGCTCCACCGCGGCCCGAACCGCCGGATCCGCCATCGGATCGAGCGCGGCGTCCGCGTCACCCGGTCGGCGAGTGCGGGTGATCTGCTGGCGAATATCCTCGGGCAGGGTCGCGGCCGCGCGAAGGACCTGCGAGGTCGCGGCGCCGGTGGTCGTGGCGCGAAGCTGACCATCCTCGAAGCGGAGCCCGACATTGGCCACCCTTTTGGCGACGATATTGCCGTTCCCCTGAAGGACGGTCGCGAAATAGGGCAGCACCACGTCGCGGGCGCCGCGGGGATCACGCCGCTGGGCCTGAACTTCGAAGCTGGCGTTGGTGACGATATATTGGCCGCTCTCGTCGCAGGTGCTGCGCACATTGGTGATGTGGGCGACCACGTCGATCGCGGTCGAATCGCGGCTGCTCGGCGGGTTGAACAAGGTGACGTCGCCGGCAGGCGCGACCACCGCCACCGGGGGACAGGCGCTGTATGTCGTCAGGATGCCGGTCTGCTGGATATCGCCTTCACGGGCGCATCCGGCGAGGCCGAGGGAAAGCAAGGCGACCGCGGCCGCAGAAATTTTGAACAGGCGCAAATCGGGATCCTCGAACTGTGCAGACGACTACCTATATGCCTCCCCTAAGGCAGGCGCGGGATCATAGGAAGCGGGTTTCGCGCAGGCAAGCGAAGCGGCCGCGACGGTGGACGCGCCGGCGGGATCGACATAAGGGCGTTCACGAAATGGCCACCGGCAAGCCTCCCCTCACCCTGCTGATCGCCGCGCCGCGCGGATTCTGCGCGGGCGTCGATCGAGCCATTCGAATCGTCGAGCTGGCGCTCGAGCGCTTCGGCGCGCCGGTCTATGTCCGCCACGAGATCGTCCACAACAAGTTCGTCGTCGACAGCCTCAAGGCGAAGGGCGCGGTGTTCGTCCCGGAGCTGGACGATGTGCCGGACGGCGTGCCGGTGGTCTTTTCCGCCCACGGTGTCCCGAAGGCGGTCCCCGCCAAGGCCGAGGCTCGCGGTCTCAATTATCTCGATGCCACCTGTCCGCTCGTCTCCAAGGTTCACCGCCAGGCGGAACGGCTGATCGAGCAGGGCCGACACATCCTCTTCGTCGGCCATGCCGGCCATCCCGAAGTGATCGGCACGTTCGGCCAGGTGCCGGAGGGCCGAATGACCCTGGTCGAGTCCGCGGAACAGGCCGAAGCGGTCCAGCCCGGGGATCCCGATCGGCTCGCCTATTTGACCCAGACGACACTTTCCGTCGACGACACGGCCGAGATTATCGACATCCTCAAGCGCCGCTTTCCGGCCATCCAAGGCCCGCGCGGGGAGGACATCTGCTACGCCACCTCGAATCGGCAGGCGGCCGTCAAGGCGATCGCCGGCCGGTGCGATGCGCTGATCGTAATCGGTTCGCCCAACAGCTCCAACTCGCTTCGGCTGGTCGAAGTGGCCGAGCGCGAAGGCACTCGGGCACGGCTGATCGGCCGTGGCGTGGACCTGGATTTCGACTGGCTCGAGGGGGTTCGGACGCTCGGCATCACGGCCGGGGCCTCCGCACCGGAGCTGCTGGTTCGGGAAGTGGTCGACCGGCTGTCAGAGCGGTTCGAAGTGACCGAGGAGCCGGTCGAGGGGGTCGAGGAACGCATGATCTTCAAGCTGCCGGCCGACCTCCAGGCAGCGTGACTTTCGTCGAGATATTCACCGACGGGGCGTGCAAGGGCAACCCCGGTCCCGGCGGCTGGGGTGCGGTGATCCGCGCCGATCAAAAAGAGAAGGAGATCAGCGGCGGCGAACCGCTCACCACCAACAATCGCATGGAATTGCTCGCCGCCATCCGGGCGCTGGAAGCGTTGAAGCGTCCGTGCCGAGTGAAACTGTACACCGACAGCAACTATGTCCGCGACGGCATCACCAAGTGGATCCATGGCTGGAAGCGCAACGGCTGGAAGACCGCGGACCGAAAGCCGGTCAAGAATGCCGAATTGTGGCAGGAGCTGGTAGACGCCGCCGCCGCGCACACGGTGGAGTGGCATTGGGTAAAAGGCCATTCCGGCCATCCCGAAAATGAACGCGCGGACCGGCTCGCCTGCGCCGCCGCGAGTCAGTTCAGCAACCGGTCAGGAGCGTAGACCCGGGGATCGATCTGCGCGACCAGCGGATCGGGCGCCGTCTCAAGCAGCAAGGCGGCGGCGATCTTGGCCGCGGCCGGCGCCGTCTGGATCCCGAAACCGCCCTGGCCGGCGAACCAGAAGAAATCCTCGCGGCCGGGCGCGTAGCCGTAAACGGGGAGCCGGTCGGGCGCGAAGGTCCTCAAGCCGGCCCAGCGATGCTCGACCGCCTCGACCCTGATGTCCATCACCTGTTCGAGGCGATCTATGGCCAAAGCGACGTCATGTTCTTCCGCGGCGCAGTCGCAGGGTTCGCAGGCGGTCTCGTCATGGGGACTGAGCCAGAGCCGGCCACCCGCCTCCGGCTTGAAGTAGAAGCGGCCGAGCGCGTCGATCACCAGCGGCAGGTCCCGGCGCGGCGGTGGATCCACCCGCAACTGGGCCATGGTCCGGCGATAAGGCTGGATTCCGAGAGGAGACAGGCCGGCGCTGACCGCCACCCGGTCGGCCCAGGCCCCCGCCGCATTGACCAGCACCCGGCCCGCAAAGATTCCGGCGGCGGTCTCGACCTGCCAGCCGCCGGGTTCGCGCCGGGCCTCGCTGACCATGGCATCGGTGACCAGTCGCGCGCCCATGGCCCGGGCCCGGCCGAGATAGGTCGTATGCAGCCGGGCCACATCGATGTCCGCGCAACTGGGCTCCCACAGGCCGAGATTCCATCCGTCGCGAAGGTCGGGCAACATGCGCAGCAGCTCGAAGCGATACCAGGGCTCGAGCTGGACGGTCCGGCGGAAGGAACGGAACAAGGTGTCGAGGGCCGCTTCGCCGCCGGAATCGGCGATATGAAGCGCGCCCCGGCGCGAGAGGAACGGCTCAGGCGAGAAGTCCGTCGGGGGATCCTCGAGAAAGCGCCGCGACGCGCTCGTCAGCGGCTGGATGTGGGGTCCACCATAAGTCTCGGACAGAAAGGCGGCCGACCGACCGGTCGAATGGTAGCCCGGCCGGCTTTCCCCCTCGAGCAGAAGGACCGATGCCCGTCCGGCCAGTTCCGCGGCAAGGCTTGCACCGGCCATTCCGGCGCCGACGATGACGACGTCCGCAACCGCGGTCACTGCAGGTTCGCTCGAAGAAAGACATCGATCCGCTCCAGCGCGCGACTTCGGATCGGGTCTTCCTCACGAAGGATTTCGTGCGCGGAATCCTCGAACATCTCGAGCTCCGCATTCGGCAGCAAGCCGGCGACCCTCTCGATCGCGGCGGCGCTGACCAGCCGGTCCAGCCGCGTCGCGAGCAGAAGCACCGGCAGCTTGACCCGTTTCAGCTTCTCCGCGGTGAAGGCGGCGGCCGACGAACGATAAGCGGCCCTCATCCAGCCCCAGCTCGGCGCCCCCAATCGAAGCTCCGGCTGCTTGCGCCACCAGAACAATTCGTCCTCGTAGCGCTCGCGGCATCCCGTCAGAAGGCCCTGCCGCTGCGAGCCCGGACGGCTCAGCGCCTTAGCCGTCTTCCACATCGGCTGTGAGCGCATGCCGACCAGACACATCATCTCCGCGAAATTCGGTGCCAGCCAATCCGGGACGGGGGCGGAGTTCACGAGCACCATCGGTGCGATCAGCACGGCGGCGTCCAGAGCCGGCGCCTTGTCGACCAGGGTCCGAAGCAGGAGATGGCCGCCCATCGAATGGCCGATCACGACGAAGGGACCATCGCCCCCGGCGCGCCAGTCGGCCATGAAGCCGGCCAGATCCTCGACGAGAGGGTCGAAGCTTTCGGGATTTTCCGGCGCCTGCTCGCCGACTGAGAGACCCTGTCCGCGCCAATCGAAGGCGCTGACGTTCCAGCCGCTCCGATGCCAGTCGGCATAGGCTTCGAGATATTTCTCGATGAAATCCGCTCGGCCACCGGCGAACAGAAGGTTGCCGCGCGCACGGGTTCCGGCCGGCTGTGGCCAGTCCATCCGGCGAAGGCGCTGGCCATCCGCGGCTTCCCACCAGCTGAAATGCGCTTGGGGCGGGCGGATTCGGGCAATTCGGGATTCGGCCATCATCGCCCCGGTTACGGTTTGGAAAGCTCGGCCGTCTAGAGGCTTGAGGCGATGACTTTCCTGACCACCTCGTTGCTGGCCGTGCTTGCGCTCCTGCTGCTGACCGCAAGCTGGCTGGATCTGCGCTCGCGCACGATCCCGAACGGCCTCAATCTCACGATTGCGTTGCTCGCTCTCCCCTTCTGGTGGGCGAGCGGGCTCGGCCTCTGGCCGGACGTCGCCTGGCAGATCGGCCTCGCGCTTCTGGTCTTCGGCCTGTTCACGATCCCCTTCGCTTTGGGTGCGATGGGGGGTGGCGACGTGAAGATGCTCGGCGCTCTGGCTTTGTGGGTGCCGGCGGCGGCGCTTCTTCCCTTGCTCGTGATCATGTCGCTGGCCGGCGGAGTGCTCACCTTGGCGATGGTGATCCGCCAGCGCCTCGCCCGCCAGCAGAGACAATTGGAGGTTCCATACGGCGTCGCGATCGCGTTCGCCGGTTTGTGGCTGATTAGCGAACGTTTTCTTTACCAATTTGGCTGATGACTAAGGGCTGAACTTTCAGTCCCGAACCGGGGGAGGCGACGGAACGCCATGGACTTCAAGAAAATTGCGCTTCTGGTAGGCGCGCTCATCATCGCCGGAATCACCGCGGTGGCGGCCAAGAACATGTTCTCCGGCGCGTCTGCGCCGCAGGCGGTGGCTGGGCCGGCCGTCCCGGTTGGTCCCCAGGTACTCGTCGCGACCCGGACGCTTCCGATCGGGACGATCATCGATGCGGAAGCCTTCCGCTACCAGCCATGGCCCGAGGGTCTGGTCCAGGACGTCTATTTCGTCAGGGGCGCCGAGGGTGCAGTCGAGCCCTCGACCCTGATCGGCACCGTCGTTCGAAGCGAGATCACGGCCGGCCAGCCGGTCACTCGCGGATCGCTCGTCCGTCCCGGTGAACGTGGTTTCCTGGCGGCGGCGCTTGGCCCCGGCATGCGCGCCGTCACCGTCGGCGTGTCCACGACCAGTGGCGTCGCAGGCTTCGTCTTCCCGGGCGACCGGGTCGACCTGGTCCTGACCCAGGAAGTGGCCGGAGGCGGCGACGGAAGCCCGCTGCGGGTCTCCGAGACGATCATCCGCAACATCCGTGTCCTCGCGGTCGATCAGCGACTGGATGCCCGTAACGAAGAAGGCAACCAGGTCGCCCAGAGCACTTCGACGGTCACCTTCGAGGCGACCCCGAAGATCGCCGAGAAGATCGCGGTCGCCCAGACCATCGGGCAGCTTTCACTGTCGCTTCGTTCGCTCGCGGACAACAGCGCCGAGCTCGAGCGGGCCATTGCCGCCGGCGAGGTTCAGGTGCCGCAGACCGACGATCCCAATGCCGAGCGGCGGATGCTTCTGGCGGTCGCCAATCAGCCGATCGACAGCAACCCAACCTACACTGTCGGTGCCGACGTTTCGCGCTTCCAGCGCAGCAGCGTCCCAGCCCGTCCGGCCGCACAGGGCAATAATGCCGCGCCTGCCGGACAGGGTGGTCAGACCAACGTGGATGGTGCGCCGACGGGTCCGGTCGTTCGGATCGCCCGCGGCAACAACGTCACGATCGTTCCGGTGGGAGCCAGGTAAGATGAACAAGCCCAAATTGATCCGGCGCTTTGCGCTGGGAACGGCCGTCTCCGCCGCCCTGGCGGCGAGCCTGGCCCTCGCGCCGGCCGGCCCGGCCGTCGCCCAGTCCACGGTCGTCACGCCGACCAACGATGTGGTCCTCTCGGTCGGAACCGGCCGGATGGTTCGCCTCAACGGCACGATGAGCGACGTGTTCGTCGCCAACCCAGGCGTCGCCGACGTCCAGGTGCGCTCGGGCAACCAGATCTTCATCTTCGGTGCAGGCGCCGGACAGACCACCGTGTTCGCGACCGATCGCGCCGGCCGAGTCATCTACTCGGCCAATGTCCGGGTCGGTCAGAACCTGGCTTCGGTCGATCAGATGCTCCAGCTGGCCATGCCGGAAGCGAACATCAATGCGACGCCGATGAACGGCCTGGTCCTGCTGACCGGAACGGTTGCGCAGCCGGAGGACGCCGCCGAGGCCGAACGCCTCGCCCAGGCCTTCGTCGGCGAGTCCACGCAGGTGGTGAGCCGCCTCCGCACCGCGACGCCTCAGCAGGTCATGCTGAAGGTCACGTTCGCCGAAGTCAGCCGGACTCTGGTCCGCGAAGTCGGTGTCGACCTGGAATCGTTCGACCGGAGCGGTGGAAGCACTGGCTTCGTGTTCGGCCGCGGCGCCAATGTCGCCGATTTCAACGACGATGGGAGCGTCAGCTTCCCGCGTCCGGAAGGGATCACCAACGTCGGACTGTTGCTCCGCAACGTGCTCGGCCTGGACATCGCCGGCGCCGCCCGGCTCAACGAGAATAACGGCCTCGTCAACATCCTGGCCGAGCCGACCCTGACGGCGCTTTCGGGTGAAACCGCCAGCTTCCTCGCCGGCGGCGAATTCCCGATCCCGATCTCGCAGTCGCTCGGCAACGTCACCGTCGAGTTCAAGCAGTTCGGCGTCGGCCTGGCCTTCACGCCTTACGTGCTGGAGAACGGCCGGATCTCGATGCGGGTTCGCCCGGAAGTCTCGGAGCTCTCGTCGGCCGGCGCGGTCGAGCTGAACGGGTTCGAGGTTCCGGCTTTGACCATCCGCCGCTCGGAGACGACGGTAGAGCTGGGCTCCGGCCAGAGCATCATCATCGCGGGGCTGATGCGCAACACGCTCAGCAACTCCGTCGATCGGACCCCCGGTATCGGCAGCCTGCCGATCATCGGCGCCTTGTTCCGGTCGAACAATTTCCGCCGCAACGAGACCGAGCTGGTCATCGTCGTCACGCCTTATCTGGTGCAGCCGGTCTCGGCCAACCAGGTCTCGCTCCCGACCGACGGGTTCAGGAACACCAACGAAGGCAATCGCCTGCTGATCGGCCGCGAACATGACAGCCGCAGCGGCGAACAGCGCCCGGTGCCGACGTCCGGCGCGATCCAGACCGTGGCTCCCGGGATCACCGGCGCCGCCGCCTCGGTTCCGCAAGCGCCGACCCAGCCGCCGGTCCAGCAGGCCCAGCGGAGCGACGTGGCCCTGCCCCCGCAGACCGCCCCGGCGTCGGCCCAGCCCGGATTCAACTTCTGATGACCGCCCGAGCCCGAAAGGACAGTCCGACCATGTCTCGAATGATCACTTTCACCGCGGTAGCGGCGCTCGGAATCGGAGCGACCGGCTGCGCCTCGGCGCCGGAGCATCTGACCGCAGCCAACAACCCCAGCCTCTATTCGGTCCACCAGCCGGTCCTTCAGCGTACCGACTTCGTGTTCGACGTCGCCACCAGCGGCGACGGCGTGGCCCCGGCGGAGCTGGCGCGGCTCGATGCCTGGTTCGACTCGATCGACCTTCGCTATGGCGATCAGGTCACGATCGACGAGGCTTCAGGCTATCAGTCGGAGGCCGCTCGGCGCGATGTCGCCGGAGTGGCTGCCCGCTACGGCCTCCTGCTGGTCGACGCTGCCGCGCCGATCACGGCAGGATCCGTCCCGCCCGGCACCTTGCGGGTAGTGGCGAGTCGCGCGCTGGCGAACGTTCCGGGCTGCCCGAACTGGGCACCCGCCGAAATCGCCGCGACCGGCAACACGTCGTCCAATTACGGCTGTGCGACCAACGCCAATCTCGCCGCCATGATCGCCAACCCGAACGACCTCGTTCAGGGCCAGGACGGCGGCAATAGTGGCGCCGCCACGGCGACCCGAGCCATTCGCAGCTACCGCCAGGCCACACCGACCGGCCAGGGCGGACTTCGGGAATCCAGCACGACGGGGGGCAATAACTGATGACTGCGCCGTTCAACCGTGGAGCCGCGCTTCGCGATCCCTTCACAGCGTTCGTCTGCGACGAAGCGACCGCCGAAATGCTTCGGCCGATCGCGGTCGAACATGGCTGGTCGCCTGAAAAGGTCAACAAAGGCGGGCTGCGCAACGCGGTCCAGACTCTGTCCGTTTCGGCCAGCCCCTGCATCCTCTTCGTTGATCTGAGCGAGTCCGGCGACCCGCTCAACGACATCAACGCGCTTGCCGAAGTCTGCGAGCCCGGAACGGTGGTGATCGCCGCCGGCCAGGTCAACGATGTCCGGCTCTACCGCGATCTCGTCGCCAGCGGGATCCAGGATTATCTGCTGAAGCCGTTCACCGCCGACCAGCTTCGCGACGCTTTCGCCAATGCCCAGCTCACGATTTCCGGGCCCAGGGTCGCGGAAGGCGGGGCAGAAAAGCCGAACGTGATGGCCGCCGTATTGGGCGTCCGCGGCGGGGTCGGCGCATCGACGATCGCCACTTCGCTGGCCTGGCTGATGGGCGACAAGGGCGGCCGTTCGACCGCCTTGCTCGACCTCGACGTCCATTTCGGTACCGGCGCCCTGGCGCTCGATCTGGAGCCGGGCCGAGGCTTGACCGACGCAATCGAAAATCCGAGCCGGATCGACGGGCTGTTCATCGAACGGGCCATGGTCCGGGCGAACGACAAGCTCAGCGTGCTTTCGGCCGAGGCGCCGATCAACCAGACCATGTTGACCGACGGATCGGCCTACTTCCAGCTTCAGGAAGAAATCCGCCACGCTTTCGAAGGCATGGTCGTCGATCTTCCGCGCAACATGCTGGTGCAGTTCCCGCATCTGCTCAACGACGCTCATGTCGTGATCGTCGTCAGCGAGTTCACGCTTGCGGGGACGCGCGACACGATCCGGATCCTGTCCTGGCTCAAGTCGAACGCACCGCAGGCGCGGGTGATCATCGTCGCCAACAAGACGACCAGCGCGCAGGAGGTCAGCCGGAAGGATTTCGAGCATTCGATCGAACGCAAAGTGGACGTCGTCCTCCCGTACGATCCGAAGACCGCGACCCAGGCCGCGAAGCTCGGCCAGCCGCTGGCCAAGGCTGCCAAGTCGTCGAAACTGACGCAGCCCCTCGTCCAGCTTCTGAACCTGTCGCTGGAGCAGGCCAATCCGGACAGCGCCACCGAGGAGACGTCCGGCAGCGCTTCGCTTTTCAGCAAGCTCGGCAATTTCAAGTCGATGGTCGCCAAGAAGCCCAAGGAGACCGCAGCGAAGGCGGCCTGACCGCCGCCGCTGCACGTCTGACGAGGAGGGATGATGCCCGGTCTTACGATATACATCCTGGCGGGCGCCGCCCTGGTGGCCCTGCTCCTCGTCATGGTCGTCTTTTCCGGCCCCTCGGCCGCCAAGCTTCAGGCGAGGCGGCTCGAGAGCGTCCGCGAACGGCACAGCAAGTCGTCGGAGGTCGCCGCCCAGGCCCAGCTGAAACGGATCTTCGCCAACCGCCAGCAGAATGCGGCAGAAGGGTTTGCGCAGCGCTTCATCCCCAATCCGGCCTTGCTTCGCCTGCGATTGCAGCAGGCGGGTAAGGACTGGACATTGTTCCATTATGTGACGGCCTCGGCCGGCATCGTGGTGCTGGTGATGGGCGGGCTGTGGTTCAAGGGCGTGCCCCTGATCCTCGCGCTTTCCTTCGCCTTGTTCGTCGGCATCGGCCTGCCCCACTTCGTCGTCGGCAAGCTGATCCAGAAGCGGGTGAACAAGTTCACGTCGAAGTTCCCCGACGCGATTGAACTGATGGTGCGCGGCCTGCGTTCGGGCCTGCCCATTTCCGAAACGGTCGGGATCGTCGGTTCGGAGATCCAGGATCCGGTCGGCCTCGAATTCCGTGCCGTCGCCGACAAGATGCGGATCGGCCGAACGATGGAATCCGCGCTGCAGGAGACCGCAGACCGGCTCGGGACCCCGGAGTTCCAGTTCTTCGTGATCAGCCTTGCGATCCAGCGCGAGACCGGCGGCAACCTTGCCGAAACCCTGTCCAACCTGGCCGAGGTGCTTCGCAAGCGTGCGGCGATGAAGCTCAAGATCCGCGCGATGTCCTCGGAATCGAAGGCCTCCGCTTACATCATCGGCGCTTTGCCGTTCATCGTCTTCGGGCTGATCTGGTTCGTCAACAGCGGCTACCTTGCGAACTTTTTCATCGATCCGCGGCTGATGATCGCGGGCGGCCTTGGCATCGTCTGGATGAGCATCGGCGCCTTCATCATGGCCAAGATGATCAACTTCGAGATCTGATCAGAGGGATATTCAGGATATGGCACCCGCATCCGGCCCGACTCTCATGGGGATCGACGTCGTCATGGTGGCAACTGCGTTGTCCGCCGTGGCCACGTTCGCGGTGCTGGTCGCCATCTATGCGGCGACGACCGTCCGCGATCCGATGGCGAAAAGGGTCAAGGCGCTCAACGAACGCCGTGAGCAGCTGAAAGCCGGTATCGTCGCGTCGACCTCCAAGCGCCGGCGCAACATCAGCAACAAGAACGAGGTCGCCGACCGGGTTCGCGGCCTGCTCTCGTCGATGAAGATGCTTCAGGCGGAGCAGGTGGAGAAGGCCCAGCAGCGGCTGATGCAGGCCGGGATCCGGTCCAAGGACCTCGCCTTCGTCGTCATCTTCGCCCGCTTCATTCTGCCGTTGGTGTTCGGCGGCCTGGCGATCACGTTCGTCTATCTGCTCGACTGGTTCCCGACCTGGGGGGCGTTCAAGAAATACGGCCTGGTCGCCGGCACCCTTCTGCTCGCCTACAAGGCTCCCGATCTGTGGCTGAAGAACAAGGTCGACAAGCGCACTCACGCGATCCGCAAGGGCCTTCCGGACGCGCTCGATCTTTTGGTCATCTGCGCCGAGGCCGGCCTCACCGTCGATGCCGCATTCGGACGGGTCGCCCGGGAACTCGGCAAGGCCTATCCGGAGCTTGGCGACGAATTCGCTTTGACCGCGATCGAGCTCGGCTTCCTCACCGACCGGAGGAGCGCTTTCGAGAACCTTGCCAACCGTATCGACCTGGATTCGATCCGGGGCGTGGTCACCACCATGATTCAGACCGAGAAATACGGCACGCCTCTGGCCAGCGCCCTGCGCGTGCTTTCGGCCGAGTTCCGCAACGAACGGATGATGCGGGCCGAAGAGAAAGCGGCCCGGCTGCCGGCGATCATGACCGTGCCTTTGATCCTGTTCATCCTTCCGGTGCTGTTCATCGTCATCCTCGGCCCTGCGGCCTGCTCGATCAACGACGCCCTCCTGTCGAACTGATCGCGACGGCGGCGGAACAATCCCGCCGTCGCGCGATTGGAAGGCTCAGACTATTGGTTTGGGCGACGACGGAGGATCTGGGGCATGGACGCCTTTACACTCGACCAGTGGCTGGTGCTGCTGCTCGCATTCCTGCTGGGGCTGTTTCTCGGCATGGCCTTCCTGGCCGGCGGGAAATGGAAGCGCCGCTATCGCGAGGAAGTCAGACGCCGCGAAGCGATCGAGGCCGAGAATCGCGATCTGCGCAAGGGACAGGTGCAGAGCGAGGCGCTCCATCGCGATGCGGTGCGGGATGCCGACCGGCGCGCGGAAGATCGTCCGGTCTAACCTGTCGAACGTAAAGCCGCCTGGGCTGCCGCCAGCCGGGCGATCGGCACGCGGTAAGGCGAGGCGCTGACATAATCCAGGCCGGTTCGCTCGCAGAAGGCGATCGAGGCCGGGTCCCCGCCATGCTCGCCGCAGATGCCGAGCTTGAGGGAATCTTTGGCTCCCCTCCCCCGCTCCGCGGCAATGGCGATGAGTTCGCCGACGCCTTCGACGTCGAGACTGACGAAGGGATCACGGTCAAAGATGCCCTTTTCGACATAGATCGAGAGGAAGCGCCCCGCATCGTCCCGGCTGACGCCGAGCGCCGTCTGGGTGAGATCATTGGTACCGAAGCTGAAGAACTGCGCCTCCTCGGCGATTCCGGCAGCGGCCAAGGCGGCGCGCGGCAACTCGATCATCGTCCCGACCAGATAGTCCAGGGTCAGACCCTGTTCCTCGAACACCTGAGCGGCAACGCGATCGATCAGCTCGCGGATGATCCGAAGCTCCGTACGGGTGGCGACCAGAGGCACCATGATCTCCGGGATCGGCGCCTCGCCGTCGCGGGCAACCGCGACTGAAGCCTCGAAGATCGCTCTGGCCTGCATTTCGTAGATTTCGGGATAGGTGATCCCGAGCCGGCAGCCGCGATGGCCGAGCATCGGATTGACCTCGTGCAGCTCGCTCGCCCGGCGCCTAAGGACCTCGACGTCGACCCCTGCCCCGCGCGCGACCTCGGCGAATTCCTCTTCGCTGTTCGGAAGGAATTCGTGCAGCGGCGGATCGAGCAAGCGGATCGTCACCGGCAGCCCCGCCATGATCCGGAAGATCTGCTCGAAATCGCCACGCTGCGCGGGAAGAAGCTTGTCGAGCGCGCTTCGCCGGCCGGCTTCGTCGCCGGCAAGGATCATCTGCCTGACGTTCGCGATCCGCTCGGAATCGAAGAACATGTGCTCGGTCCGGCACAGACCGATGCCCTCGGCCCCGAATTCTCGGGCGGCGCGGCAATCCGTCGGAGTCTCGGCATTGGCGCGGACCCGCAAGCGACGGCGAGCGTCCGCCCATTCCATCAGGGTTCCGAAGTCGCCGACCAGTTCGGGCTGAACCGTCGCGACCTCGCCCAGCATGACTTCGCCGGTGGTACCGTCGAGGGTGATGATCTCGCCTTCGCGATATTCCTGGTCGCCGACCCGCATCAGCCGGTTCTTGTAGTCGATCGAAATCGTGCCGGCGCCGCTGACGCATGGGCGCCCCATGCCTCTGGCGACGACCGCGGCATGGCTGGTCATGCCACCGCGCGCGGTGAGGATTCCCTCGGCGGCGTGCATCCCGTGAATATCCTCGGGGCTCGTCTCGACCCTCACCAGGATCACCTTTTCCTTGCGCTCGGCCCAGGCCTGCGCGGTGTCGGCGTCGAACACCGCCTTGCCGCAAGCGGCGCCCGGCGACGCCGGCAGCCCCTTGGCGATCACGTTGCGCTCGGCCTTCGGATCGAGGGTCGGGTGGAGCAACTGGTCGAGCTGGGCCGGATCGATCCGAAGCACGGCCTCGTCCGTCGAGATCAGGCCTTCCTGCGCCATGTCGACCGCGATCCGAAGCGAAGCCTTGGCGGTGCGCTTCCCGGTACGGGTCTGGAGCATCCACAATTTGCCGCGCTCGACCGTGAACTCGATGTCCTGCATCTCACGGTAATGCGCCTCGAGCAGATCGAAGTTCTTCGTCAGTTCGACAAAGATTTCCGGCAGTCTTTCTTCCATCGACGGGGCCTTCGCCCCTGCCCGCTCCCGGGCCGCCCGGGTCAGATATTGCGGGGTTCGAATTCCGGCGACGACGTCCTCGCCCTGAGCGTTGATCAGATATTCGCCGTAATAAGCCCGCTCGCCGGTCGCTGGATCGCGGGTGAAGGCGACGCCGGTCGCGGAGGTTTCGCCCATGTTGCCGAACACCATCGCCTGGACGTTGACGGCCGTGCCCCAGTCGCCCGGAATGTGATGGAGGCGCCGATAGGTCCTTGCGCGATCGGACTGCCAGGAGCCGAAGACGGCGCCGACGGCGCCCCACAATTGCTCATGCGCGTCCTGCGGAAAGGGATGGCCCCATCCCTGTTCGACCAGTTCCTTGAACCGGGCCGTGACCCGCTCCCAGTCGTTTGCCTCCAGCTCGGTGTCCAGATGGACGCCCTTGTCCTCCTTGGCGATCTCGAGCGCCTCCTCGAACGGATCGTGGCCAAGGTCGAGCACGACATTGGCGTACATCTGGACGAACCGGCGATAGCTGTCCCAGGCGAAACGGGCATCGCCGGACGCGGCGGCGAGGCCGCGTACCGTCTCGTCATTGAGGCCGAGATTGAGCACCGTGTCCATCATCCCGGGCATCGACGCGCGGGCGCCCGAGCGAACCGAAACGAGCAACGGATTAGTCACGTCGCCGAAGACCTTTCCCGTCACCCGCTCGATATGCGCGATTCCCCGGGCCACTTCCTCGCGCAGGGAATCCGGGAATTTCTGGCCCTCGTCATAATAACGGGCACACATTTCGGTGGAGATGGTGAAGCCCGGCGGCACGGGCAGACCGATCGAGGCCATTTCGGCAAGGTTCGCACCCTTGCCGCCGAGCAGAGCCTTGTCCCCCGCCTTGCCGTCGGAGACGCCGCCGCCGAACCGGTACACATATTGGGTCATCTTCGCCTTTCAGTCGCCAGATCTGCGCCGGCTGCCCTGAAAGGCCGGCCTTTCACCCTTCGATCCTCGAAAAATCCGCGACCCGGTGAACGGCATCCCGCATTCGGGCAAGCAGATTGAGCCGGGTTTCCCGCCGGACGGGATCTTCATCGTTCACCGTCACCTTTTCGAAGAAATCATCGACCGGACCGCGCAGGCCGGCGAGGACCTTCATCGCGCGTTCGAAATCCTCCTCGGCCACCGCGGCCGCCACGCGCGGGTCGGCCACATCGAGGGCTTCGTCCAGCGCCCGTTCCTCGGGCTCCGGGCTGTAGGGGAAAGTGCTGTCGTTGAGCTTGCGGGAGTTCCAGCTCTCCTTCTTCAGGATGTTCGCGGCGCGCTTGTACCCGGACAGCAGGTCGGCGCCCTGGGCCGATTCGACGAACGCCTGGAGCGCCTTCACCCGCGCCAGCAGCCTGACGAGATCGTCTTCCCCGCCGAGCGCGAACACGGCGTCGATCAGATCGTGGCGAACCCCGGCCTCGCGCTGCTGGACCTTGAGCCGGTCGGCGAAGAACAACATCACGGCGTCCTGGAGGTCGATGACTTCCTCGATCATCTGGCCGCGCTCGATCTTCGGGGTCAGCGCCGAATTCCAGCGGGTCGAGACCCGGCTGCCGTAACGATAGGTGAAGGAGCCGACCTCGGCGGTGACTTCGTGGTCGCCTTCTTCCTCGTCGAGCAGATCGGGGAAGGTCACCGAAGACAGAGCGCCCAGCTGCGACAGCTTCAGGAGCACGGCAGCCTGCACAAGGACCTCGCGGAGCGGAATCCGAAGGCCGTTTCGGACCAGGATCTGCAGGAGACTCAGCGCGGCCCTGCGCAGCGCGAACGGATCGCGCGAGCCTGTCGGCTTTTCGCCAATCGAGAAGAACGCCACCAACGTGTCGATGCGGTCGGCGATATTAACCGTGGCGGTGACCGGATCGTCCGGCACGTCGTCGCTTTGGCCGGCCGGCCGGTAATGATCGCGTATCGCATCGGCGACCGCGTCCGGCTCGCCCTGGGCCCGGGCGAGATATCCGCCGAGCGTTCCCTGAAGCTCGGGAAACTCGCCGACGCTCTCGCTCACCAGATCGGCCTTGGCCAGCCGGGCGGCCCTTTGGACCTGATCGGCGTCGACCCGGCGCACGATTCGCTCCTGGACCAGCCATTTGGCAAGCCGGGCGACCCGTTCCACCTTGTCGGCGACGCTGCCCAGTTTCTCGTGGAAGACGATCTGCTGCAGCGTCGCGGCCCGATCCGCCAGCGGCACCTTGAGATCGTGCTCCCAGAAGAATTTCGCGTCGGACAGGCGGGCGGCCAGGACCTTGCGGTTGCCTTCGGCGATCGCCGCCCCGCCGTCCGACGCCACGATATTGGCGACGCAGATGAAGTGAGGGGCGAGGTTTCCGGCGCTGTCGACAAGCGCAAAATACTTCTGATTGGTCCGCATCGTCAGCTGGATCACTTCACGGGGGACCCTCAGGAATTCCGGATCGAAGCTGCCGAGAAGCGGGACCGGCCATTCGGTAAGGCCGGCATTCTCCTGAAGCAGACCTTCATCCTCGACCAGGACCAGGCCGGCCTCTGTGGCCGCCTTGGCTGCGCCATCGGCAATCAGCTGGCGACGTTCGGCGGGGTCGAGAATGACATGGCAGGCGCGGAGCTTCTCGACATAATCGCCCGCGCTTCCGATCGTGATCGTCCCCGGATGGTGGAATCGATGGCCGACGGTGGCCGCGCCGGAGCGGATTCCAGCGATCTCGAACTCGACGATCTGCTCGCCGAGCAAGGCGACGATGCCCTGAAGCGGCCTGACCCAACGCAGGCTTTCGGACGCGGCCGAAGCCTCGCCCCAGCGCATCGATTTCGGCCACGGGAAGGCCCGAAGCACGTCGGGAACGGCTTCGGCGAGAAGGTCGGCGGTCGGTCGGCCAGGCGACTCCACCGTCGCGAAATAGACGCCATCGCGCTCGACCAGCTGCTCCGCTCCGAGCCTGGTCTTGCGCAGGAAACCTTCGAGCGCCTGGGGCGGGGCCGAAACCCGGGGCCCCTTGATCTCCTCGCTGACCGCCGCCGTCTCGGCCGGAAGGTTGCGGGCGATCAAGGCAAGCCGGCGCGGAGTGACGTAGGAAACGACACTTTCCGGCGTCAGGCCCGCTTGGGCGATCCGATCCTGGAACAGGCGCACGAGGTCGTTCGCGGCTTTCGCCTGCATCCGCGCCGGAATTTCCTCGGACAGAAGCTCGAGCAGGAAATCGGCCATCACGCCGCCCACCCGTTCTTTTCCATCCAGGCGGCACAGGCGCCCTTCGCCAGATCCCGCACCCGGCCGATATAGGCCTGGCGCTCGGCGACCGAGATGACTCCGCGGGCATTGAGCA
Source organism: Allosphingosinicella sp. (assembly GCA_035710145.1). GTDB lineage: Bacteria > Pseudomonadota > Alphaproteobacteria > Sphingomonadales > Sphingomonadaceae > Allosphingosinicella. The sequence continues at coordinate 16,380 of DASTDX010000012.1, read as the reverse complement.
GGTTGAAGACGTGGCTGGCCTTGATCGCCTGCTCATAAGCCGGGATCGGGAGACCTGCCGACAGACAATTCTCGCACTCCGCGGCGGCCTTTCGGAACAGGTCGAACAGGCTGTCCGTGTTCGCCACCTCGAAGTTCCAGGTCGACATCTGCTTTTCGTTCTCGAGGAAGACGTCACCATAGCTGACGCCCGAATCGTTGAAGTCGAGATCGAAGACGCTGTCCTTGTTCTGGATGTACATGGCGAGGCGCTCGAGCCCGTAGGTCAGCTCGCCGGAAACGGGGCGGCAGTCGAACCCGCCCATTTGCTGGAAATAGGTGAACTGGGTGACCTCCATGCCGTCGCACCAGACTTCCCAGCCCAGCCCCCAGGCGCCCAGAGTCGGGCTTTCCCAATCGTCCTCGACGAAGCGGATGTCGTGCCGGGTGAAGTCGATGCCGATCGCGGCCAGGCTGCCGAGATAGAGCTGCTGAAGATCATTGGGGCTCGGCTTCAGAATCACCTGATACTGGTAATAATGCTGAAGCCGGTTCGGGTTCTCGCCGTAGCGGCCGTCGGTGGGCCTTCGGCAGGGCTGAACGAACGCCGCCTTCCATGGCTCGGGGCCGAGCGCGCGAAGCGTGGTCGCTGGGTGAAAGGTACCGGCGCCCATCTCCAGATCGTAGGGCTGAAGGATGACGCAACCCTGCGCGCCCCAATATTCATGGAGCGTCAGGATCAGCTTCTGGAACGAGAGCGGCTGGCTGTCCAACGATCGGCCTTCGCGGGTGCAACAAGGGATGGCCCGCTTTGGCGGATGGGGCATTATGGGTCAAGGAACCGCCGCCTCGCCGGGAAATTCCCCGGTTCGCCGCCGATTGCGATCACACTCCGCCGGGGTGTCATGTTTGCTTGACACATCAGCACGAATGGGGTAGTCAGGTTTTATTGACATATGGTCAGTGTTGCCTGACAGGCCAGAGAGCCGCGAAACGAGAGAGAATGCGAAACCGATTGCGGGTGTTGCGGGCGGAACGCGGGTGGAGCCAGGCTGAGCTTGGCGGCCGGCTCGGAGTCTCACGCCAGGCGGTGAACGCGATCGAGACCGGCAAGCACGATCCGAGCCTGCCCCTCGCCTTCCGCCTCTCGCGGCTGTTCGGCCTCAGCATCGAGGAGATTTTCGAAGATGAACAGGGTGGGGACAAGTGGCGGGTTTGAATCGGCGGATTCCGGCGAGCAGATCGACCGGCAAAGGCGGCGGCGCAAGGGCGTCATCATCGGCGGGCTCATCGTCGTCGGCTTCGTCGGCGGATTCATCATCGGCTTTACCGAGGCCGAAAGCCTTTTCACCGGCCCTCGGATCTGGCCGGCGCCGTTCGCCATCGGCCTCGCTTTCGCTTATCTGGCCGCCATATTGGGCGGCGGGATCGCCTTGTCGAGGCAGACGGACGAGTTCGAACAGCTGACCCAGTACAAGGCGGCAGCGGTCGCTGGCGCCGTCTATCTGGTCCTCTATCCCCCCTGGTTCCTGTTGTGGATGGCCGACCTGGTGCGGGAGCCGATGCACGGAATCCTGTTCCTCGTCTTCTGGGCGTCCCTCGCTCTGGCTTCCCTGTTTTACCGTTTCCGCTAAACGAATTGCCAAGGAGAATCGTGAATGAAGAAGCTATTCCTGGCTGGTGCCCTGCTCCTGGCGCCGTCGATCGCCGGCGCCGCGCAGACGGAATCGGCGCAGGCCGCCGCGGATTCGGGAGCCCAGGTCGCCGCCGCGACGCCGCTGCCGGACGCCAATCCGGCCATGTGGGTCGTTCGCGACGAGGATACGACCATCTATCTGTTCGGCACTTTCCACATGCTGGACGGCCGCCCATGGTTCAACGACGAGGTAAAGGCCGCCTTCGATTCCTCCGACGAACTGATGCTCGAGGCGATCATCCCGGAGAATCTCGCCGAGCTTCAGCCTCTGGTGATGCGCTACGCCGTCGATCCCAACGGCCGCAAGCTGTCCGCACGGCTGTCGGTGGAGCAAAACACGGCGCTCGGCGAGGCCCTGTCGTCGATCGGCATTCCCGCCGCCGCCTTCGATCCGCTCGAGCCCTGGTTCGTCTCGATGACTATGGTCAATGCCGCCGCCCAGCGGCTCGGCGTCCGTCCCGAACACGGGCCTGAGGCGACCCTTTCCCGGGCCGCGCGGGAACGGCGAATGCCGGTGTCGGAGCTGGAGGGGGTCGAATGGCAGCTCCGCCTGTTCGACTCCTTGCCGGAGGAACAGCAACTTACCCAGCTCAGTCAGACGATCCAACAGCTCGATCAAATGGACGAACAGATGGCGCCGATGCTTGCGGCCTGGTCCACCGGCGACGTCGAAGGGCTTGTCGCGACGATGCACGGATCGATGCGGGAATCTCCGGAGCTTCACCAATGGCTGTTCACCCGTCGCAACGCGCGATGGGCGAATCTCATCAGCCAGCGAATGCAGCGCCCGGGCAAGGTCTTCATTGCGGTCGGCGCAGGCCATCTTGCCGGCCCGCACAGCGTTCAGACCCTGCTCGGCGCCTATGGCTTCGAGGCCGACCGGGTCGAAAATGCCGAGCGTCCGGCCCGATCGGGATCCTGACCTCGCAAGGCGGTCCGAAGCGGCCTGTCCGAACGAGGTAAAAGCCGGGGAAATGGTGGGTTCGTGGTTCCCGGCACGGTTTGCATTTCCCGCCTTGCTCCCTTATAGGCCGCCGCTTCCTGCCCATATTCATCCCTGGAGGCGTGGGCGGGAATTATCAAAGCAACCCGCATTTTGGAGACATGCAATGAGCGAACAGCTGACGCTGTCGGCCGAGACGCGCGAACGGGCTGGCAAGGGAGCCTCCCGTGCACTGCGCAACCAAGGCCGAGTCCCCGCCGTCGTCTACGGCGAGAAGAAGGAACCCCTTTCGATCCACCTCGAGGAGAAGGCGCTGATCAAAGCCTTGTCCACGGGCCACTTCATGAACTCGGTCGTGATGATCGATGCGGGCGGCGCGACCACCCGCACTCTGCCGAAGGACGTCCAGTTCCACCCGGTGACCGACCGCCCGGTGCATGTCGATTTCCTGCGGATCGCCGAGCATGCGACGGTGACCGTCGCGGTGCCGATCCGCTTCGTCAACGAGGAGGAATCGAAGGGCCTCAAGCGTGGGGGCGTGCTCAACTCCGTTCGCCACGAGCTCGAGCTGGTTTGCGACGCCGCCGAGATCCCTGAAGAGATCGTCATCGATCTCGCCGGAACCGATATCGGCGATTCGATCCACATCAGCCATGTCAGCCTGCCCGAAGGCACCAGCTCGGCGATCACCGATCGCGATTTCACGATCGCGACGATCGTCGCCCCGTCGGGGATCAAGGCCGAAGCTGCCGAAGCCGCTGCGGCCGAGGCCGGCGAGGAAGAGCCCTCCGCCGAAGTGCCTCTGGTCGGCGAGGAAGAAGCCGCCGAGTCCGAGGAAGGCTAATTGTCGTTCCGCTGGCTGGCCTCGCTCTTCGCGCCTCGACGCGTGGAGATGCCGGGCCAGCCGGCGGACGCCCCTGCAGCCGAAGACTGGGGGGATTTCACACCCGTGCAGATCTGGGTCGGCCTCGGCAATCCCGGCACGCAATATGCGATGCACCGGCACAATGTCGGCTTCATGGCCGCGGACAGCATTGCCGAAGTGCACGACTTCGAGCCGACGAAGAAGGCCTTTTCAGGCTGGACCCGGCAGGGCCGGATCGGCGGCCAGCGAATTCTCCTTTTGAAGCCAGCGACGTTCATGAACGAAAGCGGCCGGTCAGTCCGGGCGGCCATGGACTTCTTCAAGAAAGAGGCCGGCGACGTCACCGTCTTCTACGACGAGCTCGACCTCGCTCCGTTCAAGGTCAAGGTGAAAGTGGGCGGAGGCACGGCCGGACATAACGGCATCCGCTCGCTCGACGCCCATATCGGCAATGCCTTTCGCCGGGTCCGAATCGGGATCGGCCATCCCGGCCACAAGGATCGGGTCACCAAACACGTGCTCGGCAATTACGCCAAGGCGGAGACCGAGCGCCTCAGCGATCTGCTGGCGGCGATCGCCGCCGAAGCCGACTGGCTGGCCAAGGGTGACGACGCCCGTTTCATGAGCGACGTCGCCCTCCGGATGCAGGATTAGCCTGGCTCCGGTCCGGGCTGTCAAACGCGCGCACCTCTGCTTAGTCTGCACCCAGCTGAAGGAGAGCTGGAATGAAGCCTGTCGTCGCTCGCTTGCTTGTCGCCTTCCTGATCGGCCTTTGTCCTCTGCCGGCTTTCGCCCAGTCGGGACCACCAGGACAGATGGTCGAACTCAACGGAATCCGCATGCATTACCAGGTTCGCGGCACCGGTGAGCCGCTTTTGCTTCTGCACGGCTTCGGCGCCTGCGGTGCCGACTGGGCCGAGGTCGCCGACGTACTCGCCGAGGATTATCGTGTCATCATCCCGGACCTGCGCGGTCATGGTTGGTCGACCAATCCTTCCGATCGCTTCACGATGCGGCAATCGAGCGAAGACATTGCGGCCCTGCTCGATCACCTTGGTCTGCAGCGGGTGAAGGCCATGGGGATCAGCGCCGGCGGAATGAACCTCCTCCACCTGGCGACCCGTGAGCCGGATCGGATCGAGACCCTGGTCCTGATCGGTGCCTCGACCCATTTCCCCCAGCAGACGATCGACATCATGCGGCAGTCCCGATGGGAAAATCTGCCGCCTTTCCTGCAGGACATGTATCGCAGCTGCGCCAGCCGCGGCGACGCCCAGGCGCGGGAGTTGGTCCGGCAGTTCGGCGCTCTCAAGGACAATGAAGGCGACATGGCCTTCACGCCGGAGATGCTCGGATCGATCCGCGCGCGCACCCTGATCGTTCATGGCGATCGCGACGAATTCTTTCCGGTGTCGATCCCGGTCGACATGTATCGGTCCATTACCGGGTCCCAGCTGTGGATCGTGCCGAACGGCGACCACGTCCCGATCTATGGCGACCGGACGGCTGAATTCCTGCGCCTGACCCGGGCCTTTCTTCGCGGCCCCGGCACCGCGCCGCAATGAGCTTCCAGATCGGGGAAAGCACCCAGCCCTAGAAACCCGGCCCCTCGCCTTCGCCGGCGCCGATCGGCATGCCGGGCGGGATGCGCGGCAGACGGCGCTGATCACCGAGGACCCGCTGCAGGGCTTCGTCGTCGTTGAGAAGGCGACCGAGGCCGCGGCTCCAGTCGGAATGCATAGTGTTTCCGGAGGGACCGGACAGATCGTCCGCCAGGCGCCTGATCCGCTCGGACAAGGTCAATGAAAGCGTCGGCGAGAGCGTCGGATCGCGTTGCGCCCGCGCCATCGCCAGGGCCGTCGTCGTGGCGATCCGACGCTTCACCGCCGCGGTCGAAGAATTGAGGCCATTGAAGGCGAAGACCCGCTCGATCAATGCGTCGACCAGTTCGTGGGCCCCGGGCGATGAGTCCTCCGCCTGATTCTGAAGCTCGAGCCGGTTGAGCCTTTCCGGCGCGAGCAACTCCGCCAGAGTCACCATCGCTCCGATCTCGGTCGCGGCGAGCGGATCGAAGACCGGGCCGCCGGCGGTCGGGAAGATCTCGATCTCGGTCTGACGGTCATTATTGCCGGACCAGCCGGCGGAGAGGTGGGGAACCAGGCCGGCCGGGACCGTCAGTGCCTCGGGGCTCAAAGTGTCGATCAGTGCATCGATTGCCTGCCTTTGAGCCGCCGGCGGCACCGGGCTGGCTCGGCCGGTCGCGTCGCCCGCAACGGCATAAGAATAATCGAGCCCGCCGACGAGCTTGGCCGCCGCCGCCAGCTGGTAGCGGTGCAGCAGCCAGATCGGGACGAAGGCACGGCGAAGGCCCGACAATGGCTCGCCGGCGCTGATGGCGCCGGGCCCGAAGCCGGCGACCGCGGCCGCACGAACTTCCATCATCCGCCTGAGCTCGGCGACAGGATCGGCGAAATCGTCCCACAGACTTCCGATCGGGTGAGCGGCGTCGGCCGGCCTGGCATCGTCGTCGCCGACGAAGCGAAGGCCCTCCGCGATCCCCGCCGCCATGATCGGCTGCGCCTCGATGTCGGTCCGGGCACCGTACAGCCAGTTCACGGCGAACCGGTCCCACGGGCCGATCCCGATTCCATAAGCGTCACCGAGATCGAGAGCGCCATCGACCAGACGGATACGCGGTGCCGGATAATCCATCACCGAATAGCGGCCCTGGATGCTGGCCGCGAAATTGTGAGAGAGGCCGAGCGCATGGCCTACCTCGTGCGCGGCCAACTGCCGGATCCGGGCGAGAGCCGCGGCGACCGGATCGTTCGGACCGCCGCTACCGGTCAGCCCGGCACCGACCAGGCCCTGGAAGATCAGCATGTCCTGGCGGACCCTGAGTGACCCGAGCAGCACCTGGCCCTTGATGATCTCGCCGGTGCGGGGGTCCTCGATCACCTGGCCGTAGGACCAGCCGCGGGTTGCCCGGTTGACCCAGTTGACGACGTTGTAGCGTATATCGAGCGGGTCCACGCCTTCGGGGAGCATCTCGACCCGGAAGGCGTCGATGTAACCGGCCGCTTCGAAGGCTTCGCGCCACCAGCCGGTGCCTTCCAGCAGGGCCGTCCGGATCGGCTCCGGCGCGGCGGTGTCGATATAGAAAGTGATCGGATTGCGCACGCGCGAGCGCGTCGCTCCGGGGTCGACCTTCTCGAGCCGGAACCGGTTTGCCATCTCGTAGACGACCGAGCTGCCGAGCGGCGCTGCGAAATCCACCACCTGGGAACCGAACGTGCCGGCGCGAGGATCGAACCGGCGAGGCTGATAGCCCGCGTCCGGAAGCGCGATCAAGGAGTGGCGAACGATGAAACTGGCGTTGCCGTTGACCGGGACGATATTGCTCACCTCCGGCCCCGGTCTCGCGCTGGCGAAGGTGATCCGCCCGCGAAGCTCGATGTTGCGCGGGAAGACCCGAACGAAATTCACGTCGGCGACGCTCAGTTCAGGCACCAGCCGATAATCGCCATTGTCCTGCTCCCGCAGTGCCCTTGCGATGTCCATGTCGTCGCGGGTGAGCAGGCCGGAAATGTCGACGAGCAAACGGCCGTCACTGGTCTCGGCGGCGATGTCGTTCATCCAGATCGTCGAATAAGCGAAGGAACGGCGAACGCCCTCCTGCTCCTGCGGCGGCGCCCCGCTGGCGCGGAAGCGGGGATTTTCGATTTCGGCGACGATCTTCTTGCCGACCCGCCGGAAGACGAGCAGCCGCGAGCCACGCGACAAGGCCCGATCCAGCCCCAGCGCCGCCGATCCAAGTCCGGTTTCCAGCGAAGCAACGTAGATGAACCGGCCGGCGATTCCCTCGGCATCGGGCGCCGGCAGCGACAATATGACCCGGCCGTTGTTGCGATCGACATGGACCGGCAGGAGCCCGTCCTGGCGAACCGTGTTCTGAAGCACCTCCTGCGGCGTCGCCAGCGCCAGCGCGGGCGCCGGAAGCAAAGCGAGCGCGATCGTCATCAGGATCCGGGCAGGTCGGCGATTCATCGGAATATTCCCCCTTCGAGGCGGACGAGACTAGCAGCCCGGCACGGCCTGTCGAGCACCGCACTGGCGTTTCCAGGTGGGAGCGTCTAACGGCCTGCGGGAACGCCGGACCACCGGCTTCCTCCCTGATCATCGTAAGGACGCAAATGGGTTTTCGCTGCGGAATCGTCGGTCTGCCGAATGTCGGCAAATCCACCTTGTTCAATGCCCTGACGGAGACGGCGGCGGCGCAGGCGGCGAATTATCCCTTCTGCACGATCGAGCCCAACGTCGGCCGCGTGGCGGTGCCCGATCCGCGGCTCGACCGCATCGCTCAGATCGCGAAGTCCGCGAGCGAGATCGAGACCCAGCTCGAATTCGTCGACATCGCCGGCCTGGTCCGAGGCGCCTCCAAAGGCGAAGGCCTCGGCAACCAGTTCCTCGCCAACATCCGCGAAGTGGACGCGATCGTCCATGTGCTCCGCTGTTTCGAAGGTGGCGACGTCACTCACGTCGAAGGCCGGGTCGATCCCGTGGCGGATGCCGAGACGGTCGAGACCGAATTGATGCTCGCCGACCTCGAAAGCCTCGAGAAACGGGTGCCCAACCTGGTCAAGAAGGCGCAACAGGGCGACAAGGAAGCGAAGGTACAGGCCAATGTCCTGGGCCAGGCGCTTGAGCTGCTCCGCGACTCCAAGCCGGCGCGCCTGACTCAGCCGAAGGACGCCGAGGAGAAACTGGCGCTCGAGCGGGCGCAATTGCTGACCGCCAAGCCGGTTCTCTACGCCTGCAACGTCGACGAGAGCGATGCGGCGAAGGGCAACGCCCACAGCGCCCGCGTGTTCGAGAAGGCGGCCTCGGAGGGCGCCGGAGCAGTGGTCATCTCGGCCGCGATCGAGGCCGAGATCGCGACGATGGATCCTGCCGACCGGCCCGAATTCCTCGCCGACCTGGGGCTGAAGGAAACCGGCCTGGCCCAGGTCATCCGCGCCGGTTACGACCTGCTCCACCTGATCACCTTCTTCACCGCGGGGCCCAAGGAAGCGCGCGCCTGGACCGTCGAGAAAGGCGCGAAGGCGCCGCAGGCGGCGGGCGTCATCCACACCGATTTCGAGCGGGGCTTCATTCGCGCCGAGACGATCGCGTTCGACGATTTCGTCGCATGTGGCGGCGAGGCCGGGGCCAAGGAAGCCGGCAAGATGAGGGCGGAAGGCAAGGAATATGTCGTCCAGGACGGCGACGTCCTGCTGTTCCGGTTCAACGTCTAGCCACCAGGTCGACTGAGGACTCGGACGCTCGGCAAATCCTTGTTAGGGATCGGGTCATGTTCAGCCGCCGCCACTTCATCGCCGGAGCCGCCGCGACAGCGCTTGCGCCCGCCATCCTTCGTGCCCAGTCGTTATGGCGCAATTATCCGTTCAGCCTCGGAATCGCTTCGGGGGACCCTGCCCCGGACGGCTTCGTGATCTGGACCCGGATCGCGCCGGAGCCGCTCGCTCCGGACGGCGGCATGGGAATCGGCGTCGCGCCGGTAAAATGGGAAGTGGCGGCCGACGACCGCTTCACGCAGATCGTCGCCAGCGGCGAAGCCCTGGCCCGGCCCGAACTGGCCCACAGCGTCCATGTCGAAGTCACCGGCCTGCAGCCGGACCGGCCTTACTGGTATCGGTTCGAGATCCAGAGTGAACGATCGATTCGGGGCCGTGCCCGGACCCTGCCGCTGCCCGGTGACTCGCCGCAAGCGCTCCGCTTCGGCGTCGCCGGCTGCCAGCATTACGAGGAAGGCTATTATTCGGCCTTCCGGCACCTCGCCCGCGAGGATCTCGCCTTCGTCTATCATTATGGCGACTACATCTACGAATATGGCGGCGACGCGCTCCGGCCCAGCTTCGGCGGCGATCTGATCCAGCCGGTACGTCAATATGAAGGGCGGATGCTCTACGACATCACCGACTATCGGCAACGTTACGCCCAGACCAAGATGGACGCCGACCTCCAGCGTGCCCATGCCGCCCACCCCTTCCTCGTGACGATGGACGATCACGAGGTGGAGAATAACTGGGTCGGCATCCTTCCCCAGGACGACACCCCGCCCGAGATCTTCCGGCTCCGCAGGGCACAGGCGTTCCAGGCCTGGTACGAGCATATGCCCGTCCGCCGGACATCGCTGCCGAGGGCGGACGGGATCACCCTCCACGACCATCTGCGCTGGGGCAATCTCGCCTCGATCAACCTGCTCGACACCCGCCAGTTTCGAAGCGACCAGGTCTGCAACGACCGCTGGTCGACGCCTTGTCCGGACATCAACGCTTCCGGCCGCGATGTTCTCGGTGCGGAACAGGAGGCCTGGCTGGCCCGCAACCTCACACAGAGCCAGGCGCGCTGGAACGTCCTCGCCCAACAGGTCATGATGATGTCGCTCGATCGCCGGACCCGCGAGGAACCGGAGAAGTTCGTCAACCTCGACAGCTGGGCCGGCTACGAAACGGCGAGGCAGCGGCTGCTCGGCCGACTGCGTGGCCTCGACAATGTCGTCGTCCTCACCGGCGACGAGCATCAGAATTACGCCGGCCTTCTTCACCATCGCGACGAACCGGTCGCCGTCGAGTTCGTGGCGACGTCGATCAGCAGCGGCGGCAACGGCCAGGACCTCAGGCCTGGAAGCGACCGGATCCTGGCCAACAATCCGCAGCTCAAGTTCATCAACGACCAGCGCGGCTACGTCACCTGCGAGGTGACACCGGAGGAATGGCGCACCAATTTCATGGTGCTGGACCGGGTGACTTCGCCCGACGGCGCGATCAGCAAGCGGGCCACCTGGGCGACCGGACACGGCCGGCCGGAGTTGAGACAGGTCTGAGAGCCATGGCGGAAGGCCGCACCGCCGGCTAGGCGGCAGCGGCCGGTAGGCGAAACTTCAGGGGATCAACGTGCGCTATTTCGAAGACATCGCGATCGGCAGCGAAACCTATTTCGGCCATTACGAAGTGACCCGCGACGAAGTGATCGACTTCGCCCGCAAATATGATCCCCAGCCCTTTCACCTGTCCGACGAGGAAGCGGCCAAGACCCATTTCGGTCGGCTTGCAGCCAGCGGCTGGCACACCTGCGCGATGACGATGGCGGTGATCGCCCGCAAGGTCGTCGACGAGGAGCAAGCGGGCCTTGGCTCGCCGGGGGTCGACGAGCTTCGCTGGCTGAAGCCCGTTTATCCCGGTGACACGCTCCACGTGCGCGGCAAGATCATCGAGAAGACGCCGTCGCGCAGCAAGCCGGAGATCGGCTCGTTCCGGACCGAGACGACGGTCACCAATCAGGACGACGTGCCGGTGATGCGTTTCACCTCCATCGTCCTGATCAGGCGCCGACCGGCGGCCGACCTTTCCTAGTCGCGTCGGTCGCGGCGATTTTCGCGCCGTAGCTGGCGCCGATCCTGCCGATATTCGCGGCGATATTCACGGCGGTCCTCGCGCCTTTCGGTGCGGAACTCGTCACGCGTGACCTCGCCTTGGCGGAGGTCGCGACGATCCTGGCGGCGATCCTGACGGAAGGCGCGGTCGTCGGTCCGGCGGTCCTGCCGGAAGTCGCGCCAATTTTCGCGAAGCTCGCGCCGGTCCTCGCGGGTATCGCCGCGGCCGCTCCAGTAATCGCGGCGCTGGGTCCAGTAGACACGCTGCCGATCGTCCCAGCGGTAGCGCCGCTGGTAGCGATCGTAGACGTATATGCCGGTGCCGGGATAATAATAATCGTCGTACCAGCCCCAATAAGGGCTGCTCGCATAATAATCGTAATACGGATCGTAGCCGTAGCGGTAGCCATAGCCGCTGCCGTAGCCAAGGCCGACGGAGACGCCGCTATAGCCATAATCGCCATAAGTGGAGCAGCCGCCCAAAGCGGCGGCAACGAGAGCCAAGGCTGGCAGGCGGAAGTTACGCATATACTCTTCTCCCGGGGACTCGCAATTATCCTTGACGAACAATAGCTTAATGCCGCGCCGGCGGGAAGGTGGATTCAGTCGCCTTCGAACTCCATCAACGCGTGCACCGGGAAACCCTCGTCGCGAAGCCGCGCGGACCCGCCCAGATCGGGAAGATCGATGATGAAGCTTGCGCCGGCGACTTCTGCGCCTGCCCGTCGGATCAGCCGGGTCGCGGCGAGGGCGCTGCCGCCGGTCGCGATGAGATCGTCGGCAATCAGCACGCGCGCGCCAGGCGCGCAGGCGTCGACATGCATGGCGAGGCGATCGCTGCCATATTCGAGCGCATAGTCTTCTGCGATCGTCTTGCCGGGCAGCTTGCCATGCTTTCGGATCAGGAGGATTCCCGACCCCAAACGCTGCGCCAGCGCCGCAGCGACGACGAACCCCCGCGCCTCGATTCCGGCGACGAGGTCCGGTTTTTCCTCAATCCGAAAGGCCAGACGTTCGATCGCCGCCGCAAAGCCCTGCGCGTCGAGCAACAGGGTCGTGATGTCGCGGAACTGGATCCCGGGCTTGGGGAAGTCCGAAATGGTCCGAACCAGGGCCTTCAGATCGTCATTGTCACCGATCATCAGGGCGCCTCCGGTGCCGGATCCAGGCCCTCCGCCCCGATTCAGCCGATGACGCCGGCGTCCCGGCTGGCCGCCTCGCTCTTGGCCATATTCTCCGGGTCGAGTGGGCCGGTCACCCGGACCGTGCGCTTCGCGTTCGCCCAGACGTTCTGATAGGCCATGTACGCAAGGATCGTCGCGAAGATCAGGAACACCAGGGCGACCACTCCGGCCGCGTGACGACGCTCCAGGTTGGGCTCGGCGGCCCAGGTCAGGAAGGCCGCAACGTCCTCCGACATCTGCGTGCGCGTCGCGGTGGTGCCATCGGCATAGGTCACCTGCCCGTCGGCCGTGATCGGCGGCGGCATGGCGATGTTGAGGTTCGCGAAATAGGGATTGAAGTAAAGCCCCTCGCCAGGCCGGTTCTCGGCCGGAAGCGCCTCGCCGTCATGATTGCGGTAGGTCGCCGGGTCCTGATAGCCGGTCAGAAGCGAGGCGATGTAAGGCGCCCCGCCGTGGCGGGCCTTGACGATCAGCGACAGATCGGGCGGCAACGCATTGTTGTTCGCGGCGCGCGCGGCGACCTCGTTCGCATAAGGGTTCGGGAAACGGTCGGCCGGCAACGCCTTGCGTGTCGCCGCTTCGCCCGTGTCCGGATTGATCGACGGGACCTGGATCTGCCACTGATCGGCGATCGCCCGAACCTCGGCTTCGGTGTAGCCGAGCTGCTCCAGATCGCGGAAGGCGACCAGGTTCAGGCCATGGCAGGCGGCGCAGACTTCCTTGTAGACTTGGAAGCCGCGCTGAAGCTGTTGCCGGTCGAAACGCCCCAGCGGCCCGTCGAAACTGAACGCGACGTCGTGGGGATGTTCCAGAAAGCGGCTTTCCACGGTTTCCTCGGGAGGCTCGCCGACATAAGCGACGACGCCCCAAAGCAGCGACCATGCGGCGACGCCGACGAAGCCGAGCCCGACCAGAAAGCCCAGAATGCGAACCATGATCGTCTCGTCCCCTTAAGCCACAGTCGTCGTGGGCGCGGTTCCGCCCGTTTGGCCCATCGGGGCCGCTTCCGCCTTCTCGCCGTGAAGAACGCTCTCCGAGATGGAGTTGGGGAGCGGCAAGGTCCGCTCGACCAGCGACAGGATCGGCAGGATGATCAGGAAGTGCGCGAAATAGTACATCGTCGCGATCTGGCTGATCATCACGTAGGGCTCTTCGGCCGGAAGGCCGCCGCACCAGCCGAGCACCAGCACGTCGATGATCAGGATCACGAAGAAGATCTTGAACGTCGGCCGGTAGCTGCCGGAACGGACCGGCGACTTGTCGAGCCACGGCAGGAAGAACAATAGGAGGATCGAGGCGAACATCGCCAGCACGCCCCACAGCTTCGCCGGCAGGATGAAATCGACGGTGAAGGCACGAAGGATTGCGTAGAAGGGCCAGAAATACCATTCGGGCGTGATGTGCGCCGGCGTCGAGAGCGGGTTGGCCGGAATGTAATTATCCGGGTGCCCGAGATAGTTGGGCAGGAAGAACAACATGATCGCGAAGGCGATGAAGAAGATGCCGACGCCGACGCCGTCCTTCGCCGTATAATATGGGTGAAACGGCAGCGTGTCCTGCGGGCTCTTCACGTCGACGCCGGTGGGATTGCCCGAACCGGGAATGTGAAGCGCCCAGATGTGGAGGATGATCACGCCGGCGATCACGAACGGCAGCAGATAATGGAGCGAGAAGAACCGGGTCAGGGTCGGCTGGTCCGGAGCGAAGCCGCCGATCAGCCAGGTCTGGATCGGCTCGCCGACGACCGGAATGGCGCCGAACAGTCCGGTGATCACCTTCGCACCCCAGAAGCTCATCTGGCCCCAGGGCAGGACGTAGCCCATGAAGGCGGTCGCCATCATCAACAGGAAGATGACGAGGCCGAGCATCCACACCATTTCGCGCGGCGCCTTGTAGGAGCCGTAATAAAGGCCCCGGAAGATGTGGATGTAGGTGACGATGAAGAAGAAGCTCGCCCCGTTGGCGTGGGCGTAGCGAAGGAACCAGCCCTGGTTCACGTCGCGCATGATATGCTCGACCGAATTGAAGGCGCCGGCACCCGAGGGCTCGAAATGCATCGCCAGGACGATCCCGGTGATGATCTGGATGCCCAGAGCGAGCCCCGCGAGGACGCCGAAGTTCCAGAAGTGATTGAGATTGCGCGGCACGGGATAGCCGCCGCCGACCGAGCCGTAGACCAGGCGCGGCAAAGGCAGGCGCTCGTCGAGCCAGCGCATGAACGGATGCTTTGGCTTATATTCGTCAGCCCAGGGAAAGCTCATCTTTTTCTACCTCAGCCGATTCGAACGACTGTGTCGGACGTGAAGACATATTCCGGCACTTCGAGATTGAGCGGCGCCGGGCCTTTGCGGATTCGGCCGGCCGTGTCGTAGTGGGAGCCGTGGCAGGGGCAGAAATAGCCCCCGAACTCGCCGCGATTCTCGCCCTCGGCCGCCCCCAGGGGGACGCAGCCCAGGTGGGTGCAGACGCCCAGGGTGATCAGCCAGTTCGGCTTGCCCTCGGCGGTCCGGTCCGCGAGCGTCTGGGGATCGCGAAGGTCGCCGGCCGGCACGGCATTCGCGGCGGCCATTTCCTGCGGCGTCAGATTGCGGATGAAGATCGGCTGCTTGCGCCACATCGTCTTGACCGCCTGCCCCGGCTGGATCGACGAAATGTCGACATCGATCGAGGCCAGAGCGAGCACGTCGGCAGATGGGTTCATCTGGTTGACGAGCGGATAGAGCAAGGCGACAGCCCCTACTCCTGCCGCGCTCACCGCGGCGATGTTGATGAAGTCGCGGCGGCGGACGCCGTCACTGGCCTCTGCGGCCGATCCTTCGGTATGTTCAACCGTCGCCATAAAGCCCTTCAGCGATCTTGAAACGGACAAGCAAGACACCGCCATGGGGACCCCGACCCGAAGGCCGGCGGCGGCTCGCGGCGCCTGATAGCCGCGCACGCGCCGATTTGCCAACAGCCATTTTGCCGAAGTGGCGCCGGCGCGCGATTCCTTCGCTCGGACGCGCAATGATCCTGCCGTCATAAAGCCGGATTGCGTCGCCGCCCGCCTGGCCGCAATGACGGCGCATGCGGCTTGCGCTCTATCAGCCGGACCAGGCCGGCAATGTCGGCACGATTCTTCGCCTCGCCGCCTGTCTCGGCGTACCGGTCGACATCATCGAACCTTGCGGTTTCCCGTGGGGCGACAAAGCGCTGAGGCGCGCCGGCATGGACTATGCGGAAATCGCGAACGTCACTCGCCACCTGGACTGGGCAAGTTTCGCCGCGAGCCTTTCGGGGCGCCTCGTCTTGCTGACCACGCAAGGCGGGACGCGAATCGACCAGGCGCTGTTCCAGCCGTCGGACATCCTCTTGCTCGGCTCCGAAAGTGTCGGCGCTCCACAGGCGGCGCACGATCTGGCGGGGCTTCGGGTCCGGATACCGCAGGCGCCCGGCACCCGATCCTTGAATATCGCCGTCGCCGGGGCCATCGGCCTTGCGGAAGCGCTGAGGCAGACGAAGAGGTGGCCGCAATGATCGAAATGGACTCCGAGCAGCAGGCGGCGCGGACGTGGTTCGAAGCCTTGCGCGACCGGATCTGCGCCGAGTTCGAAAAGATCGAAGCCGAGGCGGGGAGCGAAGCTTGCTTCGAATATTCGCCCTGGGAGCGCACGGATCCCGACGGCGCTCCGGGAGGCGGTGGAGTCCGCGGGCTGATGAAAGGCAAGGTTTTCGAGAAGGTCGGAGTCAATGTTTCGACCGTCGCTGGCCGCTTCAGCCCGGAATTCGCCGCGACGATCCACGGCGCCGCCGAGGATCCGCGATTCTTCGCGACCGGGATCAGCCTGGTCGCGCACATGACCAATCCCCATGTGCCGGCCGTTCACATGAACACGCGTTTCCTGACGACGACGCGGCGCTGGTTCGGGGGTGGCGCCGACCTCAACCCGCCGATCCCCTACGAGCAGGATACGGCCGAATTTCATGCCCGGCTCCGGGCCGCCTGCGCCGCCCACGACCAGACCTACTACGACCGCTTCTCACGCTGGGCCGAAGAATATTTCTTCATCCCGCATCGCAACGTTAATCGAGGCGTCGGGGGAATTTTCTACGACCATCTCGAATGCTCGGCGCCCGGCGAAGGCGCGTCCTTCGACGAGAATTTCGCCTTCACCCGGGATGTCGGCGAAGCCTTCCTGGACGTCTTTCCCCGGATCGTTCGGCGCCGGATGGAAACTCAGTTCACACCCGAAGACCGCGCCAGGCAACTGGAGTATCGCGGCCGTTACGCCGAGTTCAA
>DASTDX010000011.1:0-3295 GCA_035710145.1 Allosphingosinicella sp. | reverse complement strand
GACCCACCAGAACCTGGAGGCGATGATCGCCGCCGGCAGCTTCCGCGAAGACCTCTACTATCGCTTGGCCGAGATCGTCGTCCGGATCCCCTCGCTCGCCGAGCGCCACGGCGACGCGCCCCTGCTCGCGAAGCATTTCCTGGCCCGCTTCGCCCGCGAGATGAACCCCCAGGTCAAAGGCTTCGCCCCGGGGGCGCTTGCCGCGATCGAGCAATGGCCCTGGCCTGGGAATATCCGCGAGCTCGAAAACCGGCTCAAGCGGGCGGTGATCATGGCCGAGGGCAAATATGTCTCGGCCGAGGATCTCGACCTTGCCGCTCCCGAGCAACAAACGCTGCCGGTGAACCTCAAGTCGGCGCGCGAGGAAGCGGACCGGCGCGCCATCCGCAAGGCCCTGGCGCAGACGGACAACAATATTTCCGGCGCGGCCAAGCTGCTGGGGATCAGCAGGCCCACGCTCTACGATCTGCTGAAGCAATACGGGCTTCAGCCCTGACCGACACTGCGCCGGCCGCGCTCAGCGGAGCGCCGGCCGGTCCAGGTTCAATTCCGAGAGCGGGATGATGGTCACCGGCCGTCCGGTGGCCCGGAGCGCTTCGGCGAACTGTGCGGCCTCGCCGACGATCACCAGGGTCGCGCCCTCCGGCGACAGCAATTCCGCCGCGGCGGCCTGCGCGTCGGCAGGCCCGACCGCGAGCACGGCCGGCAGATAGCGGTCGATCTCTTCCGGTCCGACCCCGCGCAGGATGTAATTGGCGAGCAGACCGGCGATGCCGGATGTCGTCTCGGCGCTCCGGCCGAAACTGCCGGTCAGCGACGTCCGCCGGGCGTCGAGCTCGGCGACCGGGATCGGCTCGGCGCCGAGCCGGCGCATCTCGGCCAAAGTGACTTCCAGCACCTGAGCGGCGGCATCGTTGCGGGTCTGGGTCATGGCGACGAACGGCCCCGGTTCGCGACGCGCGTCGATGCCGCTGCCACTGCCGTAGGAAAGGCCCCGCCGGATCCGGATTTCCTGATTGAGCCGGGCGCTGTAGCCGCCACCAAGGACGGCATTGGCGACGAGCGCGCGATAGAAGCGCGGATCGCCGCGCGACAAGGTACTCCGGACCACGGCCACCGCCGCCTGACCGGCGCCGGGCATGTCGACGACGAGGATGTCGTCGCGTCCGACCGCCGGCGACGTCGGGGTCGCCGAAGCGGTACGTCCGGCCGCCGTCCAGTCGCCGAAATGCCGCTCGGCGAGGGTCCGGGCTTCCGCCGGATTCATGTCGCCTGCCACGACCAGGGTCGCGGACCCGGGCGCCCAGGTGGCATTGTGAGCGGCCTGGATGTCGGCTCGGGTGATGGCGGCAAGGCTCGAGGCGGTGCCTTCGGCCGGATTGCCATAAGGCGCAGCGCCGTAGAGCGCCCGCATCGCGGCCATCTGGGCGACCGACCCCGGATCGCTCATCGCCACCCTGATCGCGTCGGCCGCAATCGCGCGCTGCCGCTCGATCTCCTCGTCCGACAAGGCCGCGTTGCGGGCCACGTCGGCAATGATGGCGAGCGCGGAATCGGCCTGGGCCGTCTGGACCGTGAGGCCGATCTGGGCGCCGTCCCAGCTGGCGCCGGCGCCGAGCGACGCGCCCAGCGCCTCGACGGCGCGGTCTATTTCGGTGGCCGAGCGGGTGGCCGTGCCTTCGGTCATCACCGAAGCCGCGAGGCTTGCAGTGCCGGCCCGGCCCTGCGGATCGGCCGCCGATCCGCCGCGGGCGAGCAGACTCATGCTGACCAATGGGAGATCTCTTTTCTCCACGGTGATGACCGTGAGGCCGTTGGCCAGGCGCTGGATGTTCGGTGCCGGTATTTCGGGCACGATTTCCGGCCCCGGGCTCGGCGGCATTTGCCGCTCGCCCTCAGGCGCGGGCTCCCAGATGCGGATGTTGGACGGGGGCGCCAAGGCGGCGGTCTGGACCGTGGCCGCGGTCCCGATCTGGTTCTCCGGAGCGCCGTTCTGCTCCGTCTCGGGCAGATAACGGACGGCGGCGCTTCGGCCGTCGCCGAGCCAGACGGAGGCGACGCGCTGTATGTCCGCGGGGGTCACCGCCGCAATCGCGGTGAGACGACGGTCGGCGGCGGCGGGATCGCCATCGACAATCACTGCCTCGGCAAGGGCGTCGGCACGGCCCTCGACGGTCTCGCGCTCGCGAAGAGCGCCGGTAAGAAGTTCGGTCTTCGCCTCGGCCAGCTCCGCATCCGAGACCGGTTCGTCCCGGAAGCGAGCGATCTCTCTGCGAAGCGCCGCCTCTCCGGCTTCGGCGCCTTGCCCGGGCGACAGGATGGCGAAGGCGGCGAGATTGCCGCGCCCCTGCTTGATATCGAGGAAGGAGCCCGCCTGGCTTGCGATTCGGTCGCGATAGACGAGGCTCTGGTGAAGCCGCGAGCTCTCGCCGGTAGAAAGGATCCCGTCGAGAACTTCCATCGCCGCCGCATCTGCGTCGCTGGCGGGCGGCGCCGGATAAGCGAGCAGTACCGCCGGGAGCGGCGTGTTGGGCTCGTAGACGGTAAAGGTTCGAGCCGCGTTCCGGTCGGGTTCGACCGCCGTCACCCGGGGGATCGGCGTGGTCGGCCGCTCGATCGGGCCGAAATAAAGATCGATCCAGCTATCGAGCCGGGCCTGGTCGAAATTCCCGGAGACGACGAGAACGGCATTGTCCGGCCGGTAATACGTCGCGTGGAAGGCGCGCACGTCCTCGATCGTCGCCGCGTCCAGATCCTCGATGCTGCCGATCCCGGGACGGGCATAAGGGTGAACGTCGTAGGAGATCTGGGGCAGATACAGATAGAAGAGCTTGCCGTAGGGCGCCGCGAGAACCCGGCTTCGAAGCTCTTCCTTCACGACGTCGCGCTCGGAGGCGAAGAAACCCGGTTCGATGACCAGGGATCGCATCCGGTCGGCTTCGGCCCACAGGAGGCGCTCGAGATGGTTGGCCGGGACCACCTCGTAATAATTGGTGTAATCGTCGGCGGTGGAGGCGTTGTTGAACCCTCCCACGTCCTCCGTCAGCCGGTCGAACTGTTCGGGGACCATGTTGCGGGTCGATTTGAACATGAGATGCTCGAACAGATGGGCGAAGCCGGATCGGCCGCGCGGATCGTCCTTGGACCCGACATCGTACCAGACCTGGACCGAGACATTGGCACTGTCCGGATCGCGCAGCGAATAGACCCTAAGCCCGTTGGCCAGAGTCCGGGACTGATACTGGAGCGGCGCGATCGCCGGGGCCTGGGCAAAGGCGGCGGGCGCCAGAGGAAC
>DASTDX010000010.1:0-2595 GCA_035710145.1 Allosphingosinicella sp. | reverse complement strand
TGTCTGGCGACTCTACGAGTGGGTCGCCGGTCACCCGGTCGACGACCCACCCATATCCTCCGTGCTCGAAGAGAAACCGCCGGTGCCGACCTTGGCCTTGTGGTCGCGCAGGGACGGTATCGTCGCGGCCTGCTGCGCTCGGGGGGAGCCGCACGAGAGCGACGCCCAGATCGAGCTGGATTGCGGCCACATGGCCTTCGCGGTCAGCGGCCGGGCCTATCCGAGAATCGTCGAAGCCATCCGCAGCTTCTAGTCCGCCGACGCCTAAGCGGAGGATCCGAGGAAAGGTTCTGCCACGTCCGGCGGCACTCGAAGCGGCCGGCCGGTCGTTTTGTCCAGGATCGCCCAGGTCGTCCTGGCCCTGACCTTCGGCTTGCCGTCTTCGCCGACGAACTCGACGTGGCGATCGAAGCGTGCGCCCCTGGGTGCTTCGCCGACCCAGGTACGGCCCGTCACCGTCTCGTCAGGACCGGCCGAGCGCAGATAATCGATCTCGTGGCGGACCACGACCCAGACATAGGCGTCGCGATGCTCGGGCGGCGCCGCCGCATTCCAGTGGGCGGTGGCCAAGTCCTGGATCCAGCGAACCCAGGCGGCATTGTTGACGTGGCCGAGCTCGTCGATGTCCTCGGCTTGGGCTGTGATCTGCTTTTCGAAAATTATCACAGGAGACGCAGATTGCGCTGCTCGTCCCGACGGTGCGGCACGCCGGCCAGACGGAACAAGGATTCGAGGGTGGCAGCGGGGTCGGCTACGCCGGTCTCGACCATCGCCCTGATCTCCCGTTCCAAAGCCTGATCGCCCGACAGCCGGCCAAGTTCGGCAAGCCATTCTGCCTTCGTCAGGACTGCGTCCTCGCGATTGGCCTGGATCAAACCGCTGACGAAGGTGAAGAAATCGCCGCCCGAACGGCGGGCGACGGCTTCCGCGGCGAGACCGAACATCGCTCCGCATTTATAGTAGGCATCGTGCTCGTTGCGCTCCTCGGCGCCGGCGATCGAGCGACCGGCCGCGAATCGAATGCAATCATCGAGTGAAGCCTGAAGCGCGGCCCGTGCGTCGTAGCTCGGATCGATCGACGCGACCATTCGCACCGCCAACAGGTCGGCGCCGCCTTCTGTGATCCAGGCATCGCGCGAATATTGATAGCGCACGGCCTGCCCGAGCCAGAAGTGCGCCGCTTCGTGAGCGATGAACCAGCGGGCAGAGTTCCTCACCTGCGCATTTTCCTGAAGCACGCCCTCGCCTTCGAAGCGCATGACGACCAGGCTGGGAAGGACGCTGCCGCCCATGCTTTGTACCCCATCGGTGGGACCTGCCCAGCTGATCAGGAACGTCGGCTTTCCCCCAGGAGCGGGGCCGAGCCGCTCAGCATATTCTGCCAGGATGGCAGGCGTGTCGGCGGCGAGGGCTGAACGCAGCCAGTCCGGAAGCTGGGGGTCGATCAAGGTCGCCATGGCATCGGTCACGAGCGGCTCGGCCGGACCGAACAGAACGTAGGTTCCCGAACTTTCGAGGGTCAGACGTTCGTGCCTTCTTCCCGCATGCAGTACCGGCCCCGATCGATCCTGAAAGCCGATTCGGGTGGTGGACTCGGTCTCCGGATGGTCGGTGAGGTCGATGGGCAGGTGCCCGGCTTCGTCTGGAGAGGCGACCGGGAAGACTTCGAAATGCTGGTCATAGAGCGCGACGCTGCCGTCGGTGAAGACCAAAGCCGGGTCGTAGTCGGCGAGCAGGTCCCTTGCGAAGGGCGTGAAGCGGATACGAACCCGGTCTGGAACGACCCCGGTATCGGCGATCAGAACGTCATATTGTCCGAGCCGGGCAAGCCGGACCCCGGGCGTCTCCACCGTCCAGCTCTGTGGCCGCCAGGGTCGCTGATCGTCGCGGTCCAGGGATGAACGCCGAAAGACCCAGACCGGCGCTGGCTGCTGGAACCGGTAATCGGCGGTCCAGGAATGGCCGTCCCGTACCACGCTCACTTCGACGGCTGGGGTCGCCGCGCCTGCCATTGGCGGCGGGCGGCCCGAACTCGCGCACGCCGCCAGAAGAAAGGTCATCAGGACAGCAAGCAGGCGGCCCAAATTATCGATCTCCGATCTGCGTGAGGATGAAGGCGAAGGCTTCGGCGACCTCCTTGAGGCTGTCCCAGCGGCCCGATTTACCGCCATGGCCCGCGCCCATATTGATCTTCAGGAGCAGGAGATTGTCGTCGGTCTTGGTGGCGCGTAACTTCGCCGCCCATTTGGCCGGTTCCCAATAGGTGACCCGTGGATCGTTGAGTCCGCCGGTGATGAGCATCGGCGGATAATCCTGGGCCTTCACATTGTCGTACGGGCTGTAGGATCGGATCCGTTCGAAGGCCTCGCGGTCGAGGATCGGATTGCCCCATTCCGGCCATTCGCCCGGGGTCAGGGGCAGGGTGTCGTCGAGCATGGTCGCGAGCACATCGACGAATGGGACGTCGGCGACGATCGCGCCCCACAGATGCGGATCGCTGTTGGCGACCACGCCCATCAACTTGCCGCCGGCGGAACCGCCCTGAATGGCGATCCGTCCGGGCCGGGCGAATCCGGCCTCGATCAGGCCCTTGGC
>DASTDX010000009.1:0-2833 GCA_035710145.1 Allosphingosinicella sp. | reverse complement strand
GACCCCCTGCATCAGCAGGCGGGGCGACTGCTCCAGCTGCTCGCGCAGGGCGGTATGTGCCCGGGTCGAGCCGTGACGGACGCTGATGATGTGGCTGTGCCCGACGAAGATGGCGGTTTCGCCATATTCGATATGGTCCTTCTGCAAATGCGCCGTGCGGGCCACCACGAACAGTTGATCGTCATAGACGTCGATCTTCGGCAGCTGGCTCGCCTTGATCGCATCCTCCACGGCGAGCGGGTGAAGGCCATAACAGCTGGCAAGGGCGTGCATCTCCTCCTCGGTCGGATCGGCGATGCCGATCCACACGAATTCGCCCTTGCGATCGGCGCAATCGACCTTCTCGTGGATCGACACTTCCCGAACCCGGTGCCCGTCACGATAAAGATAGGCGGCTACGACCGACATGCAGCGCCTTCTACGACCGGCAGGCGAGAGCGTCGAGACGTGGCGGAGAGGCGCCCGCCAAAGTCGCAAAAGTCACGGAGTCATGGACCATTTTGGGCGGTGAGCGTGACCATAAGAGCGAGGATCGAAACCTAATCAGCGGTGGCCAAATGTTCACAATGTTCACACTGACAACACGCGCGGGGCAACTCATGTCAAATCGCCAACGTCGCACCTCTGCTGAAGCCTGGGTCGGAGCGAAGGCGCATTGGAGGGACGGGATGGGCGATGGATTGAAGACCGCGTGCCATCCCTGGCAGGAACGGAATGAGTTCCTACTAGTCAAGCTTTGGCTGAAAAACGGCTTGTGGCCGCTTTCGACCAATTGCCAACTTTAAGGCAGCGCCCACCTCCGTTCTCTTGTGAAAAACGAACCGGCAGCTGGGAACCTAACGAGAATTCCCGCCATTGCGAGCAAGCTGCACAGCTCGATCCATTTGCGGACGTGCGCTGGCCCAACCCTCATCGGTGCACGGCCGTTCAGCGGCCTGCTTATAATACCCAATGACCGCCGGAATCTCACAGATCCAGTCAACGGCCTTGGCGACCCGCTTTTCCATATCGGCCACGCCTTGCGCTGTCGCAAGGTCGAGATCGCCGATGTATACTGATCTGGTCATGCTATCCCGGTCCGGAAGCCTCCCTCTGACTACAACCTCCTGATCCTGTGCCTGCACGGTTTGCCCTTGCCCCAAGGCAAGAGCGGAAGTGGTCATCGTTGCGGCGCTTGCGAGCATAAGAGCCGAAAGGCCGATGCATACAGACCTACCCATGGTCGTTCTCCTATCGAGGCGACCAACGCTAGTGGGGCCGGCACTAATATGAATCAGCAATGCTACGTAGTGAGCGGATGAGTGACGGCGCTCAGGAACTGTCAGCGGAGCCTTCAGCCAGTCTAACCTCGATGTTCCAACCTATTCGGACGTTTAGCGTCCGCCGACCGGACGAAGACCGGCGAAACGTCAGCTGGCGGTAGCCGCATCCTTGCCCTCTACGCCCCTCTAGTCTAAAGGCGCCCCCGTCCGGCGGGTGAAGTATCGCTCGCGGCATTAGCTTGCTTGGCCATCCCCCGGATGCCCTGCGCCAGCTAATCGTCTCATGGCGAGCGCGTAGGGTAGGGAAGAATTCCCGCCCCTGACGCGCTTTTCGTCATGGGAGTGCCGCGAACTTCAAGCACCCAACGGACGCCTCACCACCATGGGGGTGGCGGGGCGGCATGTTGGGTTTCCAGGTCCGCCTGATGGTAGTCCGACCAATGGGGTCGGCGGCGGCATGAAAGTCCGAAGTTCGAAAGTTATCATTGCATGGCCACTACGGCATTCCCGAGCCGCGACGATTTCGCGGCGCTCCTCAACGAAAGCCTGGGCGGCGAAAATGAGGCCTTCGAAGGCCGCGTCGTCAAGGGCACCATCACCGCCATTGAAAACGACCTTGCCGTCATCGACGTCGGGCTGAAGAGCGAAGGCCGTGTTCCGCTGCGCGAATTCGCCGCTCCGGGCCAGAAGTCCGAGCTGAAGGTCGGCGACGAGGTCGAGGTGTTCGTTGACCGCGTCGAGAATGCGCAGGGCGAGGCCATGCTGAGCCGCGACCGCGCGCGCCGCGAGGCCGCATGGGACAAGCTTGAGACCGAATTCGAGGCCGGCAACCGCGTTGACGGCGTGATCTTCGGCCGGGTCAAGGGAGGCTTCACGGTCGACCTCGGCGGAGCCGTCGCCTTCCTGCCGGGCAGCCAGGTCGACATCCGCCCGGTTCGCGACGTCCAGCCGCTGATGGACCTGCCGCAGCCGTTCCAGATCCTGAAGATGGACCGTCGCCGCGGCAACATCGTCGTGTCGCGCCGCGCCATCCTCGAAGAAACCCGCGCCGAGCAGCGTTCGGGCCTGATCCAGAGCCTCGAAGAGGGCCAGGTGATCGACGGCGTGGTCAAGAACATCACCGACTATGGCGCCTTCGTCGACCTCGGCGGCATCGACGGCCTGCTGCACGTCACCGACATCAGCTACAAGCGCGTCCAGCACCCGAGCGAGGTCATCAACATCGGCGACACGGTCAAGGTGCAGATCATCCGCATCAACCGCGACACCCAGCGCATCAGCCTCGGCATGAAGCAGCTCGAGAACGATCCGTGGGAAGGCGCGGCCGCCAAGTACCCGGTCGACGGCACCTTCACCGGGCGGGTCACCAATATCACCGAATATGGTGCCTTCGTCGAGCTGGAGCCCGGCATCGAAGGCCTGGTCCACGTCAGCGAGATGAGCTGGACCAAGAAGAACGTCCACCCGGGCAAGATCGTCTCCACTTCCCAGGAAGTCGAAGTCAAGATCCTCGAGGTCGATGGCGAAAAGCGCCGCATTTCGCTCGGCCTCAAGCAGGCCCAGTCGAACCC
>DASTDX010000008.1:0-3597 GCA_035710145.1 Allosphingosinicella sp. | reverse complement strand
GCGAACGGGTTGGCGGCGAGAGCGCCGGCCATCGCCTCGCGAAGCTGGCTCTGGTTGCGCTGCAGCTGCTCGAGCGAGGCCTCGAGATAATGCGGCACCATGCCCTGCATCGAATCGCCGTAGAGGCCGATCAGCTGGCGAAGGAAATTGACCGGCAGCATGTTCGTGCCGCGCGATTCCTCCTCCATGATGATCTGGGCGAGGACGGAGCGGGTGATGTCCTCGTTGCTCTTGGCGTCGACGACTTTGAACTGGCGTTTCTGGCGGACCATCTGCGCAAGCTTCTCGAGCGTGATGTAGGACGAGCTTTCGGTATCGTAGAGGCGCCGGTTCGCATATTTCTTGATGATGACCACATCATCGTCTGAGCGGGGTGCCGCCATGCCGGACTCCTGGGGGCCAGAAAAAACGAGCCTAGCACCTAAGTTTGCGGCACTGCAACACGGGCCACGACCACTGCCTTTGTTCCTGGCCATGCTGCGCGAACAGACCGCAGCAAATCCGGCCCGGATGACTCGCGCTTTGGCGGGTCTGCGCAAGTATCAGGAGGCGCCGAGGAGCGACCCGCCGCCACCGAAGCCGGTGCTTGCCACCTGCCACAATGCGGCGCTTCGCGATTATGGCGGCGACGGGCTTCCGGTCCTTTTCGTCCCGTCGCTGATCAACCCGCCCAATATCCTGGACCTGAGCGAGGAACGGTCCTTGCTTCGCCGGCTCGCGCGCGAAGGACGGCGGGTCCTCCTGCTGGACTGGGGCTGGCCCGACGATGGGCGCAAGCCGATGGATGTCGCTGCCCACGTCGAGCGGATTGCAGTGCCGTTGATCGCCGGCCTGCCGGAGCCGCCCGATCTCGTCGGCTACTGCCTCGGCGGAACGATGGCCGCCGCGGCCGCGCAGCTCACCCCGGTCCGAAGCCTGGTCACGATCGCGACCCCGTGGCATTTCTCGGCCTATCCGGAACCGGCCCGCGCCGATCTCCAGCGTCTGTGGAGCCAGGTCCAGCCCAGCGTCGAGACACTCGGGCTGCTGCCCATGGAAGCGCTCCAGAGCGCCTTCTGGAATCTCGATCCGGCCCGCACGATCGCCAAGTTCGAAAGCTTCGCCGATCTCGAAGGCGACGAGGCCCGGGCCTTCGTTACCCTGGAGGACTGGGCGAATGACGGGCCGCCTTTGAGCGAAGCGGCAGCCCGGGAAATGTTCGAGGATTTCTTCGCGGCGGATCGTCCGGGCCGCGGCCTTTGGCGGGTGGGCGGCCAGACGATCGATCCCTCCGGCCTGGACGTCCCGCTCCTCAACATCGTCTCGGCCACGGATCGGATCGTGCCTTCCTCGACCGCGATCCGCGCCGGAGACCATATCGAGCTGAGCCAGGGTCATGTCGGCATGGTCGTCGGTTCGGCCCGCGAGCGTTTGTGGAAGGCGCTTTCCGACTGGCTTTCCCGCACCGCAGCAAACTGCTAGGCCGCCGCGCAATATCCTCTCCTTGCGGGAGTGGAAGTTCAAGGAGCCCGCCATGACCGACGTTGTCATCACCGCCGCCAAGCGCACCCCTGTCGGCGCCTTTCTCGGTGCCTTCGCCAATATTCCCGCGCACGAGCTTGGCCGGGTGGCGATCGAGGCTGCGCTGATTCAGGCGGGGGTCGGCGCCGACGAGGTTTCCGAGGTGATCCTCGGCCAGGTGCTGACCGCCGCACAGGGGCAGAATCCCGCCCGCCAGGCCTCGATGGCCGCCGGAATCCCGAAGGAGGTCCCGGCCTGGGGCGTCAACCAGGTGTGCGGCTCCGGCCTCCGCGCGGTCGCTCTCGCCACTCAGGCGATCCAGACCGGCGATGCCCGGATCGTCGTCGCTGGCGGCCAGGAAAGCATGAGCCTTTCGACCCACGCCCAGGCGATCCGCGCCGGGACCAAGATGGGCTCGCTCGAGTTGGTCGACACGATGATCAAGGACGGGCTGACCGACGCTTTCAACAACTATCACATGGGCATCACCGCCGAGAACCTGGCCGAGCAATATCAGGTGACTCGCGACGATCAGGACGCTTTCGCCGCCGCATCGCAGAACAAGGCGAGCCGGGCCCGCGCCGAAGGGCGTTTCAGGGACGAGATCGCCCCCGTCAACGTCAAGTCGCGCAAGGGCGAAGTCGTCGTCGACAACGACGAATATATCAGGGACGGCGTCGAGGCCTCCGCTTTGGGCAGCCTTCGCGCGGCCTTCAAGACGAATGGCAGCGTCACCGCCGGCAATGCCTCGGGCCTCAATGACGGCGCCGCCGCCTTGGTGCTCATGAGCCGCGAGGAAGCCGAGCGCCGCGGCGCGCCGATCCTCGCCCGGGTCGCCAGCTGGGCCTCGGCCGGGGTGGACCCGTCGATCATGGGCATCGGCCCGGTCCCGGCGAGCAAGCGGGCGTTGGAGAAAGCTGGCTGGACGATCGCCGAGCTCGACCTGATCGAGGCCAACGAGGCGTTCGCCGCCCAGGCGCTCGCGGTCGGCAAGGAGCTTGGCTGGGACCCGGACAAGGTGAACGTCAACGGCGGCGCCATCGCCATCGGCCATCCGATCGGTGCCAGCGGCGCCCGGGTTCTCACCACCCTGCTCTACGAGATGGGCCGGCGCGACTCGAAGAAGGGCCTCGCCACCTTGTGCATCGGCGGCGGCATGGGCATCGCCTTGTGCGTCGAGCGCGACTGAGGCGTTCGCGGCCGCGCCCGGTCTGCCGGCATCGAGCGGGGGAACGACGCCGATGCGCTCCGGCGGCATTTGCGCCATAAGGCTCGCGGGAGGGCCAGTTCATGTTCGCGATCCTGTGGCGCTACCAGGTCCACGACGTCCATCGCGCCGACTTTGAAGCCACTTATGGCCCGTCCGGCGACTGGGCCAGACTGTTCGAGCGGGGCCGGGGATTTCAGGGTACGCAATTACTGCGCGGCGCCGACGGCATTTACGTCACCGTGGACGTGTGGCGAGACCGGGAGGATTTCCGGGCCTTTCTCGCCGAGCATGAAGAAGATTATCGCGTCATGGACCAGCGAACCGAAGGCTGGACCGGCTCGGAAGAGCGGCTTGGAGAATTCGAAACCGCCGACTAGCCGGTCGACTGCCGGTGCCAGTTCTCCCCATCGTAGAGATAATGCGCGGGGTGGCCACGGGAAAACCTCGCGCCATCCCAGGCGACGACCTGGAGATGAACCTCGCGATTGTTTCTCGTCTCGATCCAGTTGAAGCTTTGCAGCTCGTTGTTGCGAAGCCTCAACGAGGTCGCCGTCCCCGCCTGAATGACGAGGGCGCCGCCGGCATTGTGAACCATCTTTCGGGCGGCCTCGGCATAAGTCCGATGAAAATGTCCTGCCAGGGCGATGTGGACTCCGGCTTCGCACACCGCCTTCACTGCGTCCTGATGGCGCCCGACCGCCTCGGAGAGTTCCGTGCCCTTGCCGATCGGCATCGCGAACAAGGGGTGATGAGTGACCAGGATCCGGGTCTTTTCGCTGGCCACGTCGCTGAACCGCGCCCGGATCAGCGCCATCTGATCCTCGTTGATCCGTCCGTCCTTGATCGTCAGCGATCGCGCCGTGTTGATCCCGAGCACGGCGAGACGG
>DASTDX010000007.1:0-7292 GCA_035710145.1 Allosphingosinicella sp. | reverse complement strand
ACCAATCTCATTGTCCATTTCGCCGCGGATGCGGGGGCGACGGTGCGAGACATCGCCGAACGGTCTCCAACCCGGTTCAACGAAGTATCGCGCGAAGTGCACGACTTCCTGCTCAACGGCTCGGCGCCGGTCCGCTGGTGGTATACGACGGACACACGCAGCCGGCATGGCACGCTTGGCCGAGGAATCCCTCCGGACTTCGCGAAGATCGACGGGGGCACAGGGGGTTCGGGCATCCCGGCCAATGTTCCGAGCATCATGCATTACGATTCAAGCATGATCAGCACTCAGGCGCATCGGTTCCTGACGACGGCCACGGTGATCGTCGATGCCGATATGGTGGCCGGTCGGTCGCTGGACTCGATCGCCGCTTATGCGGCGATGGTGGCCTTTGCCGAAATCCAGTCCGGGGTCTCGGCGCCATCGAACTCGATCCTCGGCCTGTTCGAGCGGGACAACACGACCCGGGAGTTCACGCAGCACGACGCCGTGTTCCTCAGGACGCTCTACCGCCTCACGCTCGATCGGGAGGCGCGCAACCATCGCGGAAGGCTCCTGAGGGAGCTCACCACAAGCTTCGTGGGCGGCTAGGGGCAGCTTTTATTATCGTTGCCGTGCCGCTGGCGGCTCGTAATCAGGTCAAAGCGCCCTTCAACCAATCGGGAATGATCGCATTGCCGAGATCGTCGACCCGGCGATGCTCCACCGCCAGGCCCAGATCCGGATAATGAATTCGAGTTCGGTCCCCCGCGGAATCGGTCGGGACGACGACGAGCCGACGGTTGACCTTGTTTCGCCAGTTCATCCGGGCCGTATTCTCCTGGCCGACATAACAGCCCTTGCTGAAGCTGACCCCGTTGAGCTCGGTCGCGTTGCATTCCAGCCAGAGCGTCTTGTCCATCCCGAGCTCGGTTTGGCCCTCCGTCACGCCCAGCGACAGCCGATGCCGAAGCCAGTCTGCGTCGATCGGGTCGTCCGGAGCCGCGAGCCAGCGCCGACCCAGTTCCGGAAGCCGTGGATCCGGCGACCCCTCGCCATCGCGCGACCAGTGAACCGCGAGCCTTTCCTCCCGCTTGATATCGATCGCCCGGCGCAGCCGGTAAAGGGTCAGCCGCCGCAAGAGCGCATCCACCGCTTCGCGTTCGCAATCGACGAGCACGTCCTCGCCCTCGGCCCAGAGGATGAAGTCGAACAAGGCCTTGCCCTGCGGGCTGAGAATGGCCGCCCACAGTGGACGGTCCGGGGCGAGCAAGGCGAGGTCGTTGGTGACGAGGCCCTGGAGAAAGCCACGCACATCCTCTCCGGAAAGCCGGAGCAAGGCACGGTCGTTCAGGGTGGTCGTGGCCATATAGCTGAGTTAGGGACGCGATCACTCGAAAGGAAGCGGCGAATGGCAAGCTTCGATCTCATCCTGCGCAACGGCACCGTCTGGACTCCGGGCGGCCCAGAGACCGTCGACGTCGCGATCCGAGACGGAAAGATCGCGGCGATCGGCGCCGCCGGCGACTCCGGCGAGTCGGTCGACTGCACGGGCCTGAACATCCTGCCCGGAGTGATCGACACCCAGGTCCATTTCCGGGAGCCGGGGCTCGAACATAAGGAAGATCTGGAGAGCGGAAGCCGCGCCGCCGTCCTTGGCGGCGTGACCGCCGTGTTCGAGATGCCGAACACGAAGCCGAACACCGACAGCGCCGAGGCCCTCGACGACAAATTGGCCAGGGCAGACGGGCGGATGTGGTGCGACCACGCTTTCTATGTCGGTGCCACCGCCGAGAACGCCGACCATCTCGGCGTGCTCGAGCGTCATCCCGGCTGCGCCGGAGTCAAGATCTTCATGGGCGCGTCGACCGGGAGCCTGCTCGTCGCCGGCGATTCCGATCTTCGGCGGGTATTGGCCTCAGGGCGGCGCCGGGTCGCCATTCACGCCGAAGACGAGATGCGGATGAATGCCCGGCTGGACGAGAGGGTTGAGGGCGATCCTTCGAGTCATCCTGTCTGGCGTGACGACGAAAGTGCGCTTCTCGCCACCCGCCGGATCCTGAAACTCGCCCGCGAAACCGGTAGGCGGATTCACATCCTCCACGTCACTACCCCGGCCGAACTCGAGCTGATCGCCCAGCACAAGGATATCGCTACCTGCGAGGTCACCCCCCAGCATCTGACCCTGGCGGCCGAGGAGGCCTATCCGCGGCTCGGTACCTTCGCCCAGATGAACCCCCCGATCCGATCGGCCGCGCATCGTGACGGCCTCTGGCGCTGGCTCAACCAGGGCGTGCCGGACGTGATCGGCTCGGATCATGCGCCCCACAGCCGCGAGGAAAAGGCGCAGTCTTATCCCGCCAGCCCGAGCGGAATGCCCGGGGTCCAGACCTTGCTGCCTTTGCTTCTCGACCATGTCGCGAACGGCCGCACCAGCCTGGCGCGGTTGGTCGATCTCACCTCGGCGGGAGCACAAAGGGTCTTCGGCCTGATCGGCAAGGGCCGGATCGCGGTCGGTTGGGACGCAGACTTTACCGTCGTCGATCTCAAGTCCGAATGGACGGTCGAGCGCGACTGGCTGGCCTCGAAATGCGGCTGGTCACCGTTCGAGGGCATGCGGCTGCGCGGCCGGCCGGTCGGAACCATCATTCGTGGCCGGAGGGTCATGTGGGATTCGGAATTGAACGGACCGCCGGCCGGTCGACCGTTGCGATTCGAGAGCCTGGAGGATTGAAGATGGGTTTTGCGCGGATGATTGCGGCGGCGGCCGCTTTGGCGCTCGGCGCGTGCGGCTCGCAACCGTCGGCGGACGAGGGCAACGCGACTATTGACCCGTCGGTGAATCGAGTGGAGGCGAAGGCTGCGCTGCCGTCCTGCCCGTTCCAGGAGATTCACGAGCTCAAGGGGTCGATCGAGGGCGGCCGGCTGCTGGTCACCGGGCGGGTCGACCTGATGATGGCCGGTTTCAAGCCGCAGCTCAGTCCTCGTGCCGGCGGATCCGGTACTCTGGCACTCGATCTCGCTCTCGTCCCCGAGGCCAATGCCGGGGTCAGCGACGTGTTGCGCTACGAGCGGACCGGCGTACCGGCTTACCCGCGGGGCGAAATCTGGTGTGGGGGCGAGCGGCTCGCCAGCTTCGACATGATTCTCGTGGGCTAGGGCCAACCAGGGGGTCGGCCCCCGAGGTTCGGCAGGCTAGCTCAGCCTCATGAGGTCACGAGCGGAAGCCTGGCCGAGCCTCCGAACACCCAGCGGCAGCAGGCAAAAAAATAGCGGCCCGGAGGCCGCTATCCTTTTCCAGTACCGGCAGCCTTACGGGCTGGTCGGACGATCGTCGTCGCCGCCGGTCGCGGCGAGAATGCCGAGAATGATGGCGATGATTGCAATCAGAGGAATAATGAAACCGCCACGGAGCTCGTTGGCGTCCTCCATAGCTGCGCCGCTGCGCTGTACCGGCGCCGCCTGGGTCTGCGCCATGACTGGCGCTCCGACCATAGAGACTGCGAGTGCCGCAGCCAAAGATGCCTTCCGTAGACTCATCTCGAACTCCCTGTTGAGCTGTTCACCGAAGCCACTGCCACAGTGATACATGGTTGACAACCCCCAAATTGGTCCCGCCATCCCGACTGCCAATCCCTGTAGCAGGATTGCCGCAAGTTCGGCAGGCCAACCGGAAGATCGGCCGTTCCGACTTGGACTATATCCTCATGAGCCGTTAAAAGTTCCTGATGGCCGAGACTCCGACGGTCTGGATGTGAGAAGTTTTTGACCAGCCGCTTTTTTGCAACACTCCTGCTCGCCGCTACGCTCATGCTGCCTTCGACTCCGGTTCAGGCACAGCGTGACTCTGCGGCCGACCCCATGCTCGCACTTCGCGCGTTCGACTCGCGGGTGGCGACGATCGGTCATCGACTGGCAGTCGCGAGCCTGGACCTGTGCCCCGAGCGACAGTGGCGGCCGGGTGTCGTCCTCCATCACCTCTCGCAATATTCCGGTGCCTCCCGCGAGGCGGCTGTGCGCGCCTTCGGTCTCGACCGCGGACCGGGCGTTCTCGCACTGGCGGCCGGAGGGCCGGGAGAGCGCGCCGGACTTCGTCCTGACGACATCCTCCTTGCGGTGGACGGCGTTCCTCTCCCAGCACCGGCGAACCGCTCGTTCGAGGCGATGGAGCCACTGCTCGACGCTTTCGAGCGGGCTTATTCGGATGGCGCCGCAACCCTCGACGTGTTGCGTGGGGGCCAGACTTTGAGGCTCGAGGTTCCCGCCGAGCTCGGCTGCGCCACGCGTTTTCAGGTGATTCCGGCACAGAGCCCGGACGCCCGAGCCGACGGCCGCTACGTGCAGCTTCATGACGGCCTGGCCCGATATGTCCGCGACGATTCCGAGCTCGCCGCGGTCATCGCCCACGAATTCGCGCACAACGTCCTTCGTCACAAGGCGCGGCTCGACGCCCTCCAGGTCAGGCGCGGTGCTTCCGGCAATTTCGGGCGCAACGCGATCCTGATCCGCGAGACCGAGGTCGAAGCGGAGCGACTCAGCGTCTACCTGCTCCACCGCGCCGGCTTCGATCCCGAGGCAGCGGTTCGTTTCTGGACGCATTTCGGGCGTCGCGGGCTCAATTTCCTCAAGAGCCCGACCCATCCCAGCTGGCGCCGCCGAATCGCATTGTTCGAAGAGGAAATCAGGGCAATACGGTCCGCCGAGGCGGCCGGCGTTCGGCCGATGCCGGGCTTCCTGCCTCGGCCGGTGCCGCCCGTTGCTTCGCCCGGGGAGAGCTTGTGAGGTTTGCGTCCGTGCTTTCGCTTCGTGTCTGGTCGCGCTTTTGCCTGTTGGCGCTCCTCTTGCTCGGTGCGCAGGGTCCGGCCGCAGCCGCCGTCGAGATCAGCTTCTATTCGCGTGAGATGCAGGGGGACAATTTCCCGCACGCCTTCGTTGCCTTTCGTGGCACCGTCGACGCCACCGGCGCGGCCGTGGACGCCAGCTTCGGCTTTACCGCCAAGGCGATCACTCCGGCGATACTCCTTGGCTCGGTTGGCGGCGAAGTCGTCGTCGAAGGTCAGAACCAGATCGAGCGCAGCGACCGCCAATTCGCCGTCACCCTCACTGACGAGCAATATGGAGCCGCCCTCGCGGTCGTCGAACGCTGGCGTAATCGCAGGCAGCCTTCCTACAACATGAACCGGCGCAATTGCGTCCATTTCGTCGGTGAGATCGCACAGGCGATCGGGCTCAGGGTCGAGTTCCCGCGGCGGCTGATGAAGCGTCCGCGATCCTATCTTCAACATATCCGGGCCCTGAATCCCCAACTCGGAATTAACTAGTCACGTCATGCTGTTGGTCGGGCATCGAAATCTGTTATGCAGAGGCAGGCCGGAACTCCAGGGGGGAGCTCGAAGGCGTGACCAAAAAGTTACCAATTTGGGCTCCTTGCAAGAGAGAGAAGCCGACCGACGCCGAGTGTCGACTCGGCCTTGGAAAAAAGGCGCGACTCGCAGCCTTTGCGGCTGCCTCGCTCGCGTCGAGCCCGCTGCTCGCGCAGGTGCCTCCGCCGCAGCAGCCCGTGGCGCCGACCCGCGAAGAGATTGAACGGCCGCCTCAGGGACAGGTTCAACCGCCCAGGTCACGTCTCACCGTAGAGGGCGGCGTGGAAAGGGCACCGTGCGCGCTTGACCGGCCCGAGTATCGCGACATCCGCTTCACCCTCGCCACGGTTCAATTCGACGATCTGCGCGGGCTTTCGGCCGATGCGCTTCGTCCGGCTTACGCCCCGTTCGTCGGCCGGGAGCAGCCGGTTTCGGTGATCTGCGAGATACGCGACCGGGCTGCGACCATCCTTCGCGAGGCAGGATATGTCGCCTCCGTCGAAGTGCCCGAGCAGCGGATCGCCGACGGGAACGTCCGGTTCCAGGTGCTGATGGCCAAGCTGGTCGGGCTGAGGGTTCGTGGCGACGCCGGCGGTGCGGAGCGCACGATCGCCGGGTACCTGGAGCGGCTGACCGAGCAGGAAGTCTTCAATCGCTACGACGCGGAACGCTATCTGTTGCTCGCCGGGGATCTGCCCGGCTACGACGTTCGGCTCGCCCTCCGTTCCGCGGGCGCGGCGCGCGGCGAGGTGATCGGTGAAGTCACGGTCCTGCGCACGCCGGCCCTGGTCGATTTCACGGTCCAGAATCTCGGCTCGAAGGAGCTCGGCCGCTGGGGGGGATTGCTGCGCGGCCAGGTCTTCGGGCTCACCGGGCTCGGCGACCGGACGACCCTGGCCCTGTTCAGCACCCTCGACTTCGAGGAACAGCAGACGGTCCAGCTCGCGCATGATTTCCGGCTGGGCAGCGATGGCCTCGCGATCGGCGGTCAGGTCACTTATGCCTGGGCTCGTCCCGATCTCGGTGACCCTCTGGTCGATATCCGATCGCGGACGTTGTTCGGCACCCTCGACGCGAGCTATCCCTTCATCCGCCGCCAGCAACGGACGCTGCGGGGCTCGATCGGGCTCGACGTCATCGATCAGGATGTCGACTTCAACGATTTCGCGTTCAACCGCGACCGTCTCCGCGTCGCCTTCGCGCGCCTGGCCTTCGACGAGATTGGCCTTCCATTGGGCGATCCGCGATTCAGCCCTGCCGAGCCCGCCTGGCGCATCGCTAGCCTCGTCGAGATCCGCCAGGGCCTCGACATTCTCGGCGCGAGCGAGCGTTGCGAGCCGGTCACCGACTGCCTGCTTCCGGGCGCCGTTCCCCCGACCCGGATCGAGGGCAATCCCACCGCCACCGTCTTGCGCGGAGCGCTCGAAGGGGAGTTCAGGCCACTTGCGGATTTCAGCATCGCGACCAGCGCACGCGGACAATATAGCGGCGATCCCCTGTTCAGTTTCGAGGAGTTCGCGGCCGGCAATTATACCATCGGGCGCGGCTATGATCCGGGCACCATTCTCGGCGACAGCGGGCTTGGGCTGTCGGCCGAGCTTCGCTTCGGCTCCGCTTATCCGCGTGGTCCGCGCGAATGGGCCATTCAACCCTTCGTGTTCGCCGATCAGGCCTGGGTCTGGAACGAAGACGTCATCCTGGCCGTCGGCCGCCAGGAACTGACCTCCGTCGGCGGGGGGATCCGGGCCGCCTGGGGTGACCGGTTGCGGATCGAGGCTTCCCTGGCCTTGCCGCTCGACCGGACCCTGCTGAGATCCGAGCGAACCCCGCGCCTGTTGATCAGTCTCACCACCCGCCTCTGGCCATGGAGCTTGAGATGACGGCTTCCATATCCTCCACCCGGACACTCTCGTTGAAGCAGCGGCGTGCCTGGCGAAAAGGCCTTCTCCT
>DASTDX010000006.1:0-2961 GCA_035710145.1 Allosphingosinicella sp. | reverse complement strand
ACCGTCCTCGACGACCGAGATGGTATCTCTGAGCGCGCCGACCTGA
Source organism: Allosphingosinicella sp. (assembly GCA_035710145.1). Lineage (GTDB taxonomy): Bacteria > Pseudomonadota > Alphaproteobacteria > Sphingomonadales > Sphingomonadaceae > Allosphingosinicella. Next base: position 2,915 of record DASTDX010000006.1, on the reverse strand, counting down.
CGCTCCAGTTCGTCCGGAGACGAAGCCACGCGGAAGGCGCGGGCGGTCGTCCGCGTCGCGAAGATGGCATAAACATCTTCGTCCAGCACGGTCAGCTTGTAATAGGCCTCGCCCTCACGAAGCAGCGCCTGCATCTCGGCGAGCGGCATCGCGCCCCCGGCAACGACCCGATAACGCGGAAAGGCGGCAAGGCGGGCCTGGGTAGCGGCCTGATCCTGCTGCATCTGGCCGAGCGAACCGCGAAGCGCCTGAGCCCGCGCGCGCTCGGCCGCCGAGGGCGCCTCGAGCGTTTCCAGCCGCGCCAGATCGACCCGGCTGCGCTCGACGTCACGGGTAAGAGTCACCGACTGACGGAACAGGCGCGCGGCTTCGTCGCTCCCGCCGGACAATTCCCTCGCCAGCACGGCCTGGGTCTGGGCGACGCCGGGCCGAACGAGCACCTGGCTGGCGGTAAACAATTCGGCGACCGCCGCGGGATCCTGGCCGCGCTCGGCCAGCAAGGCGAAATAAGGTGCGAGGACGCCGCGAAGTGTGGGTGAGCTGCTGCCGCTTTCGGCATTGGCCGTGACGATCTCCCGGAACAGCACCGAAGCTTCGCCGCTTCGGCCGTGCCGGGCCAGATAGGCGGCCAGGCGCCCCTTGGCGCTGAGCAAGGCCGCGGATCCGGGATAATCGGTCTCGAGCAGGCCAACGGCGGACCGATGCTCGCGCTCCGCTTCCGTGAGATTGCCCGCGGCTTCGGCGATGTCGGCCAGCTCGCCGCGAATCTGGGCCCGCATCCAGACGGTCGCTGCGATGCGGCCGCCACGAATGGCGAGCAGTTCGTCGAGCGCCCGGTTGAGCGGTTCCACCGCCTGCGCCGGCTGCCCCTGAAGTCGAAGGATGGTGCCCCGCAGCTGCAGCGCCTGGCCATCGAGGATCTGTGCCTTGTCTTCCGGCGTCAGTCCTTCCGCGCCGCCCAGTCGACGCCCTCCCGGTCCCTCGGCCGACAGACGGCCCGCCGTCGGCCGATCGATGACGAGCGAGCGCACCGATCCTGCGACAGCCGCCTCCGGAATGGGTCTGGCAAGCTCCTCCAGGGCCAGATCGGGCAGTCCCTGGTTGAGGAGATGCATGGCCCGGTAATTGCGAAGCCGTCGGGCCGTGACGGGATCGGCGCCGGCCAAAGCGGCGGCACTGGCGAAGAGGCTTTCCGCCTCCCCGAAGCGGCCGAGATTCGACTTCTGAAGCGCTTCATTGACGAGGGCTTCGGCCCGGTTCTGCTCGCCCCCCTCGCTCGACAAAACGGCGCCGAAGAACTCGGCCGCCTCGGCATAATTGCCGGCATTGTTGCGGCGATAGGCCTCGGCGAGGGCGCGTTCCGGGTCCAGCGAGCCGGCCTGGGCCCGGGCGAAGGCAGCCGGGTCGCCGGCGCCGGTGGTGGCGATCGAGACTTCGCCCTGCGCGACCCGATCGGTGGCGACGCTACGAAGCGCCAGCCGCAGCGCGCTGTCGTAGCCACCCAAACCCTCGGCCACGTAGAGCGTGTCGCCTCGCCTGACGAGGTAGACATTGTAGCCGATGTCCGCATCGTCGAGGCGGCAGGACAGGGTCTGGACCTGACCGAGATCGTCCAGCGGCTCATTCGCGCCCGGCTGACAGGTGACGCGATCCGAACGGATGGCGGCCAATCGCGCCGCCGGATCGCTGCCGCGGGTTTTCAAGGCGTAGACATGGCCGATCGGAACGGCGGCGTCCCGGCAGATGATCGCATAACCACGATCGAACATGTCCTCGAGCGCGCGATCGACGACCAACGACTGAGCGGTGCACAAGAGACTGGCGCCCGTGCCGATGCGGAAACTGTCCTGGACGCTGACCGGCTGAGCCGCGGACGGCTGAGCCAGGGTGGCGGCGAGCGCCACGCCGATGAGGCGAAGCCCGGTCATCTCAAGTCCTCCAAATCGCAGTCGCCGTCATCGTCGCGGTCGCAATCGCCGTCCCACAGGCTGCTGTCGCCGCCGCTGGTGACCGGCTCCTCGATGAGCGGATCGGAACCGAACGAGGTGTCGACCAAAGTGTCGCTGTCGGCCCCAGGTGGGGGCAGGACACCCGTATCGGACGTGGTCGTCGGCTCCTCGTTGAAGATGGGCTCTTCGACGATGTCTTGCCCGCCGCCTGGGATCGGATCCCTCGGCGAGGGCAGACGGCACGCGCCGCTGTTGATGAAGCACAGGTTGAACTGGGCGTTGCTCGTGTAGCCGGTCCCGCGATTGACGAAAGCGACCTCTCTGAAGAAGTCGTTGTTGGTGACGAAGCTGCCGTCGGGGTTGATCCGACGGCCGAATGCATAGACCTGGATCGGCTGCGATCCGGTGGGCACGATCGTCAGCGTGTTCTCGCGAACGGTGATGCCGGCGAAGCCGAGGACGGAGCCGCTGTTCTGAACGAACAGGGTTTCGCCGACCCGGAGCGTGACATCCCCCGCCTCGATCGACCCGCGGGGATTCACCGTTCCATCATTGACCAGCAAGGCGGCGTCTCGGCCGGCAAAGTTCGAATCCGCGGCAAGCTGCTGGAGCACCGCGGGGCTGGCGGACCAGACATTGTTAGACCTTATCTCGATGGAGCCGTCCGTCATCCCCGATGCGTCCTGAACGCGCACCGCGCCTGGAGTCGCGATCTGAAGACGCTGCGTGGCCTGGAGGAGAAGGCCGTTGGCGGCGCCGGCGTCCGCAAGCTTCAGCTCGCCCTCGACCTGGGCGATGCCGGAAGTCAGGATGTCGACCTGACCCGTGCGAAGCGCGGACAGCGATAGGTTGCGAATGAGAAGATCCGGAGCTCGATTCGCGGCAGTGCCGAGCGCCGGCGATTCCACGACGAGACGAGCGGTCCGGATCCGGTCCGCCTCCGCATCGGTCAAGGTGTAACCCGGG
>DASTDX010000005.1:0-78879 GCA_035710145.1 Allosphingosinicella sp. | reverse complement strand
GTCATCTCGCTGTCGCTGTTCACGCCGGACATCGACCTGTTCGATCTCAATCGCGTCGAAACCTTGCGCGGCCCGCAGGGAACCCTGTTCGGCGCCGGTTCCGTCGGCGGCACCTTGCGATACATCACCAATCAGCCTCGGTTGGGCGTCGTCGAAGGCCTCGCCGAAGCCAATCTGAACCTGGTCGATGGCGACGATATCGGTGGCCATCTAAAGGGTGCGGTCAACGTGCCGTTGGGCGACACGGCCGCGATCCGCGCGGTTGCCTACTTCACCCGCTTCGGCGGATTCATCGATGCGCTTCGCGAAGGGGGCGGAGTCGACGAGGACGTGAACGACGGCACCCGCGTCGGCGGTCGGATCTCGCTTCGCTGGGAGCCAGCTCCGAACATCTCCATCACGCCGCGATTCCTGTATCAGGAGATCCGCGCGGACGGCTTCAATCGGCAGGAGGTTTACAACCTCTACGCCAACCCCTTCACGACGACCCGCCCGGCGGTCACCTTCGACGAGCGCGAGCAATTCCTCCTGCTCGACGAGGAATTCGCCGACGACACAATGATCGCCGACCTCAACGCGACCTTCGAGTTCGGTGGAGTCGCCTTGACCTCGATCTCGACCTACATCGACCGCGACATCCTCGTCAGTCGCGACGCCAGCGCCCTCACCGGCAGCGTCTCCGTGGATCTCGGCTTTCCTGCCGCGGGGGTGCTGCTTCCGTCGAACCTGGTGGATACCACCGATCTCAAGACGTTCGCCCAGGAACTGCGCCTGGGCTCGACGACAGAAGGGCCGTTGCAATGGGTGCTTGGGGCCTTCTACTCCGACACCGATCGTTTCTATCGCCAGCGGCTTCCGACGCCCGGTTACGACGCCTTCACCGACGCCCGCTTCGGGGCCGGGACGTCAGTGGCCGTGGCCAACGGTTTCCCGCTCAATTCGCCCTACAATGCGGACCTGCCCTACGATATCCGGCAGACGGCGGTGTTCGGCGAGGCCAGCTACGATTTCGGCCAGCTGATGCTGACGGCCGGAGCGCGATATTACGATTTCGAGGAGGAGCGCGAGTTCAACTCGGGCGGTCTCTTCTCCAATGGCGACAACAATGTCGACCGCACCTCCTCTGACGGGATCAGCCCGCGCGTGATCCTGACTTACGAGCCGACCGACGATCTCCGGATCAACGCCCAGGCGTCGAAGGGCTTCCGGCTCGGCGGCGTCAACGATCCGCTGAACATCCCGCTTTGCACCGGCGGGCCGAACGGAGTGGACGCTTTGACCTACGGCAATCGTCCTACCTACGAGGACGAGACCTTGTGGAACTATGAGCTCGGCGTCCGCAGCCAGAACCGCAACGTCAGCTTCTCGGCGGCCGCCTTCTACACAGACATCAGCAACCTTCAGGTCACGGCCGACGCCGGCACCTGTTCCTCGCGCGTCGTCTTCAACGTGCCCGAAGCCCATACGATGGGCGTCGAGGTCGAGTTCAGCGTCTATCCGACGCCGGAACTGGAGCTGTCGTTCGCGGGCAGCCTGATCGAGGCGAAGTTCGATTCCAGCGTGACCACCACCGCCGGGGACGTCATCGCCGGGATCCGCGACGGCAATCGGCTGCCGTCGGTTCCGAACCTCCAGCTAGCGGCAAGTGCATACTACACCGTTCCGGTCTCCGCCGATGCGGAGGCCTCGTTCGGGGCGACTTTCCAGCATGTCGGCAGCCGTTATTCCCAGCCGAGCGACCAGGAGAATAATCCGCGCAGCTTCGTCTCCGGGCTGCCGTTCGGAGGTGCTTCCGGAAACAACGCGACGATCGTCGATCTGCGTCTGCCCAGCTACCAGATGATCAACCTGAATGCCGGGATCGAATGGACCAACGGCCTCGGCGTGATGGTCTACGTCAACAACCTGCTGGACGAGAATGCCCTGTTGTCCTTCGATCGCGAGCGCGGCGGCCGCGCCCGCCTGGGTTACAATGTCAGCCAGCCGAGGGTGATCGGCGTGACGCTCCGGAAGCGCTTCGGGTCCTGAGGCCACGGCTGGAACCGTGAGGCATCCGAGCCGCCGCGCAGTGCTGGTCGCCGGCGCTGCCGCGGCAGTTTCGGCGGCCGTGCCGGCCCGGGCCCGAAGCGTGACGCAGCCGCGGTGGGACGTGGCGGTGGTTGGGGCGGGTGTGTTCGGTGCCTGGACGGCCCGACAACTGCTCGATTCCGGCAAGCGGGTCCTTCTGATCGACGCCTGGGGTCCGGCCCATGCGCGTGCCTCGTCCGGCGGCGAGTCGCGAATGACTCGCGGGTCCTATGGCGCCGACGAGGTCTACACCCGGATGGCGCTCCAATCGCTGCCGGAGTGGCAGGCGCTCTCCGATCGGGCCGACCTTCCTCTGTTTCACCGCACCGGGGTCCTCTTCGTCTTTCCTCGCCCGGATCCGTTTCTGGAAGACACGCTTCGGGTTCACCGCTCGCTCGGTCTCGCGACGTCATTGCTCAGCGGCGAGGCGCTTCGACGCCGGATTCCGGCGATGGCGGTGAACGCCGAGGATCAGGGCCTGTTCGAGCCTGGCTTCGGAGCATTGATGGCGAGACGCGCAGTGCAGACCCTCGTCGCCGAGTTCGTTCGGGCCGGCGGGACCTATCTTCAGGCGGCGGTGGCGCCACCGGTCGGAGGCGGCCGTGTCGAAGCCCTGGTCACCGAACGCGGTGACCGGTTCGCCGCCGACGATTTCGTCTTCGCCTGCGGACCGTGGCTTGGGCGGCTGTTTCCGGACCTGCTCGCGACCCGGATCTTTCCCACCCGGCAGGAGGTGTTCTTCTTTGCTCCGGCGCCGGGCGATTCCCGCTTCGAAGTGGGGCAGCTGCCAGGCTGGGCCGACTTCAACAATGGCGATGTCTATTACGGCTTTCCCAGCCTGGAAGGTCGCGGCTTCAAGATCGCTCACGACGCGCACGGCCCCCGGATCGACCCCGATCAGGGTGACCGAACGCCGTCCGATGCCGCCTTGGCCGACGTCCGGGGCTTCATCAGCCGTCGTTTCCCGGACCTTGCCGAACGGCCGCTCAGCGAGGCGCGCGTCTGCCAGTATGAAAACAGCTCGAATGGCGACTTGCTGATCGATCGCCATCCGAATTTCCGCAACGTCATGCTGGTTGGTGCGGGTTCGGGCCACGGCTTCAAGCATGGCCCGGCGGTCGGCCGTTATGCCGCGCAACTCCTTCTTGGCGCTCTCTCGGTCGCGGAGCCGAGATTCTCGCTGGCGACGAAGGCCGAAAGGGAAGCTCGGGCGGTGCATTGATGCGTCGCCGGCCAGATTAGCCAATCCGTTCATCGGCCGGTCAGGGACTTGAGCGCAGCCTTCGCGGTGGCGGCGAGCAGGCCGCAGCGTTTCTTTCGGGAGCCCGTTCGATGCTCAACAAATTCATCCTCGGCGCCGCTGCTTCGCTGACGGCCCTGGTCGCATTGCCCGCTGCGGCTCAGGCCGACCATCGCGACCGTTATTATGACGACCGCGGCTATTATGATCGCGGCTACGACGATCGTTACTACCGGGATTCCTCCTACCGCGACGGCTACCGCCGGTACCGGCGCGGCGATTATTACGGCCAGGGCTATGACGGACGCGGCTATCAGAGTGGTTATTATGGCCGCGATTATGCCCGTCGCGGTTACCAGAACAATTATCGCCGTCGCTGCGGCGACGGCACCACCGGCGCGATCGTCGGCGGCGCCGCGGGCGCACTCCTTGGCCGGGAAATCGCGCGCGACGGCGGTCGCTACAGCCGGCGCAGTTATCGTCGCGGCGGTAACGGAACGGTCGGCGCGCTCGTCGGTGGCGCGGTCGGCGCGCTCGTGGGCAGCGAAATCGATCGCAGCTGCTGAAAGCCCTCACTCCCACCGGGAGAGGACAAGGGTGAGGGGAGCCAGGCGTACGGGCGGGTGCCGAGCGCTCTTCAGTTGAATCCAGGCGTCAAAGGCAGCTTGCGGGGTCGCCTCCAGCCGCTGCGACACCTCGACCCTCACCGGACCCGTCACCAGTCGTCGTCCCTTTGCATCCTCTCACGGCGCGCCAGCTCGGCTTCGCTCGGCGCCTCCTGTGCGAACGAGCCCGTCCGGACCGGGCCTTTCGGCCGGTAACGGGCGATGAGCACCCCCGTCGTCGAGGTCCGGTTGTCGACAAGTTGCCACTCGCCCGGCTGGGACCCGTCACCGATCAGCTTCTTGCCGCGCCCGAGGAGCAGCGGCATGGTCAACAGAAACAATTCGTCGACCAGACCGGCGGCGAGCAGGGACTGGACCAGGACCGAGCTGCCCTGGGTGAGCAGATCCGGTCCCTCTTCCTGCTTCAAGCGCGCCACGGCCTGGGGGACGTCCCCTTCCAGCTTCACGCTGTTTTGCCAGGACAAAGGCGCCGTCGACGAGGTCGCGACATATTTGGTCGCGGCATTGAAGGGGTCGGCAATCTCACCCGCGGTGAAGGGCCAGTAGCCGGCGAAGATCTCGTAGGTCCTTCGACCGAGCAGGAGGTCGAAGGGTCTGGCGAAGCTCTCGCCCATCGCCTCGTCCATGACCCCGTCCCAGAAAGGAAAGGTCCAGCCGCCATGCTCGAAGCCGCCCGTCGGATCCTCCTCCGGACCGCCGGGCGCCTGCATGACTCCGTCGAGGCTGACGAAGCCCCCGACGACGACCCGCCGCATCACGCGGGCTCCCGCATTATTTCACTGGCCAGTTCCTCGAGCTGATCGGCGCATTTGCCCCAGCCATCCTGGAAGCCCATGCCGTCATGCGCGTCTCGGTCGGCGGCGTTGGCGTGGAGCGCAACGGCGCGATACAATGTTCTGCCGTCGCCCGCATCGGCGAGGGTGACGACTGCGGTCATCGGAAAGGCCTCGCAGCCTTCCGTCGCCATTTCGGCCGGGCGGTATTGGGGGCCGAGAGCGCTGGTCCAGACCAGCTTCTCGCCCTCCAATACTTCCAGGATGCACCCGGCATTGCCGTGGCCGGTATCGAACCCGTCGGGCCCGACCATCCGGATCCGGAAAACCCCGCCGGGCTGGAGGTCGAGTTCGACCTCGCTGATCTCATAGGGTCTCGGCGCGAACCAGCGCTTCAGGAGCTCTGGATCGGTCCACGCCTTCCAGACCAGGTCTCGAGGCGCATTCAGGGTCCGTTCCAGCACCAGGTCCAAACTGTCAGCCATTCGCTTTCTCCTTGTCCTGAATGTCGGCGAGGAACTCTTCGAGCCGATCGAGGCGGCCCTCCCACATAGCGCGATGCTCGGTGATCCAGGCTTCGGCTGCGGACAGCGCTTTCGGCGCGATCCGGCACGTCCGGACGCGGCCTTTCTTTTCCGATTGAACGAGACCGCTCGCCTCAAGCATTTGAAGATGCTGGAGGACCGCCGGGAGGCTCATCGGTAGCGGGCTGGCCAGTTCGCTGACCGAAGCAGGCCCGCGCGAAAGCCGGGCCACCATCTGGCGCCGCGCAGGATCTGCGAGAGCTTGGAAGGCGAGGTCGAGCGCGGCCGAATCGTTAGGCATATGCTTAACTATCGCGGCGCGGCGCGGCTCGGCAAGTCAAAAGTTCGGCACTTGCCTAACTATTCGCCCGGACAGGAAGATTCCGGGCCTGACAACAGATCCAGGCATCGGCCGTCGATCGAGCCTTCCGGAATCTCCACGCCGACCAGGGGCGCGAGCGAAGGCAGGATATCCGCCGTCTCGACCGCGAGCGGCTGCTCGAAGGGGGTCAGGCCGCGCCGCCAGAAGAGGATCGGCACCCGGCGGTCATAATCCCAGGGGCTCCCATGGGTGGCGATATAGCCGCGGGACGTGTCGTAGATCGGCGTGATGCGTGGCTCGAGAAGAACCAGGAAATCGCCCGAGCGATGGCGATCGAAGGAGGCGGCAGCGCGCTGAAGAAGGCTCCAGGTGTCGGGCGGACCCGCCGGTGTGGCGGCCGACTCGATCTCGGCCCGAGTGAACACTCGCGCCACTTGGGGGCTGGATCGGTAGGTTCGGATCGCTTCGTCGAGCACCTGCTGGCGAAGCTCCGGCGCAAGGGCACGGTCGATGTACATGTCGCCGCCGACGAATTCGCCGTAAAGTACCCGGTTCTGAAGCCCGAAACGCTGGCGTAAAGACTCGTCGACGGCAGCGACCGACAGCGCGGCCAGCGCTCGCTCGGCTTCCGGCTGAGCCTGCTGGCGCTGGCGTTCCGGGATGTCGAGCCCGCCATGATCGGCGGTCAGCATGACGACATAATCGATACCCGTTCCGTCGAGATATTCGAAGAAGTCGCCCAGGGCCTGGTCCAGAGCCAGCACCTGGTGGCACATCTCGCTGCCACCTGTACCGAAGGTGTGGCCGACATAATCGCTGGCGGAAAGGCCTATCGCGAGCAGATCGGGCGCCGGACCCTGGCCGAGTTGCATCTCCTGCTGGAGCGCCACGGCAAGGGCCAGCACGGCGCCGTCGAAATCAGGTGAGGCCCGGAAGGCGTTGCGGTTGCCGGCCTCGCGGGCGAAGCGGCCCGCTCCCGCAGGAGGACCGCCACCTTCGATCGGGATCGCCCGGCTGTGCGGCTCGCACAAGGGCTGCATCGGCATCGGTGCCCGGGCCTGGGCAAGCTGCTGGGTGACGTGATCGTTGATCCTGGTCACCGCCGCGGAAGGGGCGGCGCCGGCATGGGTGACGAAGTCGCGCCCGCCCCACCACCAGCGTGCATTGGGTTCATGCCCGCCCATCATGATCGCGGCCCGGTCCTTTCCGGCGATCGCGACGGATCGGCTCCGAGGATTGGCGCCGCGCATATGGTCGCCGAGGGTAGGGACCCGCAGATGCCAGGGAGAGACGGTGTAGCTTTGGGAGCTGCTGCCCTCGATCCGCTCATCTTCGGAGCAGTAGATGTTCTTGTCCTCGCGGCCCGCGCCGAGATCGAACCAGTTGTTGGCGACGATTCCGGTGCGCGCCGGGCGGGAGCCGGTGAGGATCGTCGAATGTCCAGGACAGGTCTCGGTCGCCGCATGGCCCTGATAGCCGGCCGGAAAGACGACGCCTCGCGCCAGCCGGGCGAGTCCGCCGGTGAAATGCTGTCGGTACTGGGCGAACAGATCCGACGAGAACTGATCGACCGAAATGGCGACGATCAGCTTCGGCGCATTGGCCGGGGGCTGAGCCCCGACGGCGGGCGCCGCGAAGGCGCATGTGAGCAGGGCAACGGCGAACTTCAGCTTCATGATGACCCCCAGCAAGGTGACCGCGTCGCCATGGCACAGTCGTGGGACAAATCAATGACCTCCGTCGCAAGTGGCTGGACTTGGGGCCAAAAGCGGCTAATCGGCGCCCCTGTTTGTGACCGGGGGAACACATGGACAGCAGCGACGCGGCCGATCTGATTGCGGAGATTCACGAGGACCGGGCCGACAGTGAACAGGCGGATCGGTTCCGCAATCGTGCCGCCTTGCTCATTGCCTTGCTCGCGGCCGTACTGGCGATCGGTGGCCTCGGCGGGGGCAATGCCACGGACGACATGATCGACGCCAACATCAGAGCGAGCGATACCTGGGCCTTCTTCCAGGCCAAGAACATCCGACAGACCAATTTCGAGATCGCCGCGGACGAAATCGAAGCGAGCCTTTCGGCGCCCGGCTTGAGTCCCGAGGTGCGCGCTCGACTGACCCGGAGGTTGGCGGATTATCGCGCGACGATAGCGCGCTACGAAGACGAACCCAACGCCCAGTCCCCGAATGATCCCTTGCGCGGCGAAGGCAAGAAGCAGCTTCGGGCCCAGGCCGAGTCGTTCGAGGCTGCGCGCGAGCAAGCGTCGCAGAAGGACAGTGCCTTCGACATGGCCGAAGTCCTGCTCCAGCTCGCACTGGTGCTCGGCTCCGTCGCCATCCTTGCAGTCAACCGCCCGATCCTGATCCTCTCCGCGTTGCTCGGCCTGGGCGGCGGCCTGCTCACGATCAACGGTTTTCTCCTGATCGCGCCACTGCCTCTATAGAAAATCGTTCATCGCCTGACCTTCGAAGCTGAACAGAAGCCTACGAACCAATTCAGAACTGCGTCATGGCGAATCAGGCAAAAGGCTTCTCAAGATTCGGAAATCCCGCGTCTTTTTCGAACAGGAGGATGCCATGAAGGCTCTGACCAAATATCTCACCGGCGCCGCTGCGGCCGCCGCCTTGACCGCTACGGCCGCGGCTCCTGCCCAGGCTCAGTATCGCGATTATCGCGACAATCGCGGGATCGACGCGAGCGACATCATCACTGGCGTTGCAGTGGTCGGCGGCATCGCCGCCATCCTCGGCGCGCTCAACAATGACGGCAGTCGCTACGGCTATAACAACCGGTACATGTACCGGGACGATTACCGCAACGCGGTCAACGCCTGCGCCTATCAGGCCGAGCGTTATGCGCGCGGTGGCCGGGTGAGCGTTACCGACGTCGATCGTCGCGGACGCAATAGCTATCGGGTCCGCGGTGTCGTTGACTCCGGTTATGGCGGCTACGGTGGTTATGGCGGGTACGGTGGTTACGACCGCTACGACCGCTACGACCGTTACGACCGCTACAATCGATACAACCAGCGTATCGTTTTCGAGTGTGATGCCCGGGCCAACGGGCGGATCACCGACTTCGACATCGACCGCCGCCGCTACTGATCAACGGCTGCACGAACAAGGATGCGCGCGGGCTTTGTCCCGCGCGCATTTTTCGTGTCAGCTGTGATCCCATGCCCATCGTCATTTTCGTCCCGCGATCTCGGAGAGGGACCACGGGCTGTGGTTGAACTTTGCCTCCTGATGTGGTAGAACATAACATGAACAAGGCACCAGGAAACTGCAGCCGGACAGGCGGTACGGCCGATGGCAGGATTTTGGTGAGAGGAGAAAAAACGACATGGGAGGTGTGAGCTTTGTGAACTTCGGGCGGGTTTCGCTCCGGCCTGCGCACCATCGCGGCAATGGGATTCGCCCGGCCGCGATCCCGATTGTTGCGGAGTCTGAAGGGACACCCTAATCGCCCGCCATGACGATCCAGCCCAGCGACTCCATTCTCATCGTCGATTTCGGCAGCCAGGTCACCCAGCTCATCGCCCGGCGCGTCCGGGAGGCGGGGGTCTATAGCGAGATCGCGCCGTTCAATCGCGCCGACGAGGCTTTCGAGCGGATCCGGCCCAAGGGCATCATCCTGTCCGGCGGGCCGTCCTCGGTCATGTGGGACGACAGCCCCCGCGCACCGCAGCATTTCTTCTCCGCCGGGATCCCGATCCTCGCCATCTGCTACGGCCAGCAGACGATGGCCCATCAGCTTGGCGGCCGGGTAGCGCCGTCGGAAAGTCGCGAATTCGGCCGGGCCTTCATCGAAATCGTCGGCGATTCCATATTGTTCGACGGGCTGTGGAAGCCCGGCGAGCTTCACCAGGTCTGGATGAGCCATGGCGACCGGGTCGAAGCCCTTCCGGAAGGCTTCGAGGTCGTCGCCCGCTCCGAAGGCGCGCCTTATGCGGTCGCGACCGACGAGAAGCGCCGCTTCTTCAGCCTGATGTTCCATCCCGAGGTGGTTCACACCCCCGACGGCGGCAAGCTTCTCGCCAATTTCGTCCGTCACGTCTGTGGTCTCGCCGGCGACTGGACGATGGCCGAGTTCCGCCAGGCGAAGATCGCCGAGATCCGAGAGCAGGTGGGGCAGGGCAGGGTGATCTGCGGCCTTTCGGGAGGCGTCGATTCCGCGGTCGCTGCGGTCCTCATCCACGAGGCGATCGGCCACCAGCTCACCTGCGTCTTCGTCGACCATGGCCTGATGCGGCAAAGCGAGGCCGATCAGGTCGTCAGCCTGTTCCGTGGTCACTACAACATCCCTTTGGTCCATGTGCAGGCGGAGGATCTGTTCCTGGGCGGCCTCGCCGGGCTCGACGACCCCGAAGCCAAGCGCAAATTCATCGGCAAGACCTTCATCGACATCTTCGAGGAGGAAGCGGGCCGGATCGGCGGCGCGGATTTTCTAGCCCAGGGAACGCTTTACCCGGATGTCATCGAAAGCGTCAGCTTCACCGGCGGTCCTTCGGTGACGATCAAGAGCCACCACAATGTCGGCGGCCTTCCGGAGCGGATGAACATGAAGCTGGTCGAGCCGCTTCGCGAGCTGTTCAAGGACGAGGTCAGGGCGCTGGGCCGCGAGCTGGGTCTCCCCGACGCGTTCGTCGGGCGCCATCCTTTCCCCGGGCCAGGGCTCGCCATCCGGATCCCCGGTGAAGTGACCCGGGAGAAATGCGACGTCCTTCGCAAGGCCGACGCCATCTATCTCGAGGAAATTCGCAACGCCGGCCTTTACGACGCGATCTGGCAGGCCTTCGCGGTGTTGCTACCAGTGCGGACAGTCGGCGTGATGGGCGATCACCGGACCTACGACCATGTCTGCGCGCTTCGCGCCGTCACGTCGACGGACGGCATGACCGCGGACATCTACCCGTTCGACGCTGCCTTCCTCAGCCGCGTCGCCACCCGGATCGTGAACGAGGTGAGGGGGATCAACCGGGTGGTCTACGACTATACATCGAAGCCTCCCGGCACGATCGAATGGGAATGAAGGCAGGGCATCGCACTTCACGGCCATGAATTCGGCCGACATTTTGTCGCCGACATGATCGACGCCGCCGAGCGGCCGTTTTCGTCTTGATGGAACCCCTTGTACTTTTGTGGCGTTACAGTTCGTCCATCGCAAGACGTGGGAAGTCTCCCAGGTGATTTCGGTGGCATGCGTCGCGCGTCCCGGGCCGGCACCCCGCCGTCCCCGGGGTTCGTTCCGGTTTCGCCGTTAGGCGAGCTGAAAAGGGGCCTATTATGCCAAAGAAGCAAAGCCGTTACCGCCCGACCAGTCTGCTGGTGGGCGTCTCGCTCTGTGTGTCCGCCTTGCTGGCTGCACCCGTTCCCGCTGCCGCGGCCTGCCAGGCCGGTCAGGCCGGCTGCGTCCTGCCGGTCGGTACGACGCCCGCGCCGTTGCCGCCGGTGACGTCGACGCCGACGTCGACGCCGGTTTATGCGGACGTGGATGACGGCGGAGGTGGCATCGGTTGGCTTCCGATCCTGCTCGGCGCCGCCGCGCTCGCCGCCTTGTACTTCCTCTTCCTCGACGATGACGGCGACGAGGATGATGTACCGGTCAGTCCCTGATCTGCCGGTAGTGCCTGGATGTACCTCAGGCGCATCCGACCATGAAACAGCGGACAGGAGGATATCATCGTGAGAAAGTTTCGATTCGCTGCCGGCGCGGCCGGGGCCCTTTTCATCTCAGTCATCGCATCGGGTAGTGCGAGCGCACAGACGGCGGATTGGCCCCCGGGGGCCGAGCTCCGTGGCGCCGCCGCCCAGGTCGAGTTCGCCGACGGTGTCGTCAACAACGTCAACTTCAACCCGGACGGCACGGCCACGATCACTGGTCCGGGTGGCTCGACGGCCAATGCCAACTGGTTCGTCCAGGGACAGCAGCTTTGCCTGCAGACCGGGACGGGCCGCGAATGCTGGCCCTACCAGATGGCGTTCCAGACCGGGCAGAGCCTGACCCTCACCAGCGATTGCGGCTCGACCTCGCGCTGGACGGCTTTGTCGACCCAGCAGCCGCCAGTCCGTAGAAGCGGCGAACGCGGCTAACACTTTTAGCTGGCGTACCCAAAGGTCCGGTCCGGCTTCCAGCCGGGGCCGGACCTTTGCGTTTGAAGCTTCATTGAGAAAATGCGGTACCGATCTTCCAGCCCGCGCGCCGATTGCCAACGGTTCAGCCCAGATCTGGAACGAACGAAATAGCCTGTCGTTTTGACCTCAAAGGGATTTCCAGCAACGCGCGCGCGATGATCGCGCTTCTGGCGGCGGCAATCCCGTAGAGGAGTAGACGAAATGCTGGGTGCCGGCGTTACTTCGCCGCGCAATGCGCCTTGTCCTGCGCATTCGACGCGGTCGCCTTTCCATCACTTGCCATTGTGGCGGACGGTCTTGGCCGCCGCGTTTTTTACTACCGTTGCCGCCCCGGCGATAGCCGCCGACGGTCTTGGCTCGTCTCCTCGGGCCGGCATCGACATGATCTACGTGGATTCCGAACTCGCGCCCCAGTCCGGGGGTGGGGGCGACGGCGGCGTATCGCGCTCGGCCCGCGGTTCGCATCCCATCTATCGCCAGTTGCGGGAAGCCCTTGCAGACTATCAGCAATCCTGGGTCGGGCTTCCACAGATCGATATCCCCGACGGTGCGCCCCTTCGGCCGGGTGCCACCGGCGAGCGGGTCCAGCGATTGAGGGAGCGTCTCGGTCTCGCCCCTGAGGGCGGCTATGACGCGGAGCTCGAGGAAAGGGTCGGCGCTTTCCAGGCCGCGCATGGATTGCCAGCGGACGGTGTGGCTGGCCGGCTGACGCTTCAGGCCCTCAAGCGGGGCGCTTCTCATTACGAGCGGCTGATCGAGGCGAATCTCGAGCGCGCCCGAGCGCTTCCGGCGCCTCCCGCCCAGGGTCGCTATTTGCTGGTCGATGCAGCGGCGGCGCAATTGTGGATGTACGAGGATGGCCGGCCCGTCGATTCGATGCGCGTGATCGTCGGCAAGCCGACCGAGCAGACGCCGATGCTTGCCGCTTACGTCCGGTACGCCGTGGTAAACCCCTACTGGAATGTGCCGGTGGACCTGGTTCAGCGCCGGATCGCGCCAAACGTCCTCGATCAGGGCCTCGGCTATCTTCGCGACCGGGGTTACGAGGTCTTGTCCAGCTGGCGCGTCGACGCCGAGCCGATCGATCCGACCACCGTCGACTGGCGCGCGGTCGCCGACGGTCGTACGGAAGTGCGGGTTCGTCAGCTGCCCGGTCCAGGCAACATGATGGGCGACGTCAAGTTCATGATGTCCGACGAGCTCGGCATTTACCTCCATGACACGCCCGACCGGGATCTGTTCGGGGCCGCCGATCGGCAGCTGAGCTCCGGTTGTGTCCGGCTCGAGGATGCCAATCGGCTATCCCGGTGGCTGATCGGCACCGAGCCCCGCTCGGCGTCCGCGGCGCCTGAGCAACGCGTCAATCTGCCCGAGCCCGTGCCCGTTTTCATCACCTATCTGACGGTCGCGCCGTCCGAGCGGGGATTGGTCTTCCGCGACGACGTCTATGGTCGCGACGCCGTCCTGCTGAGCAGTCTGGCACCATGACCGGCTCCGAGCCGCGTCAGGCCCTCCGGGCCAGCCGCTTCGTGCGGTGCATCTTCGCGAGCGCCGGATCGTTTGAGACTCGATGCCTAAGTCACCGCTCCTGATTCTGATCGTCGCCGGCCTTGTCGTTGGCTGCTCGAGCGAGGAGCCGCCGGCGCCTGATCCAGGAACGGTCGAACGCCTGCTCGTTCGCCTGGATTCGCAGAGTGACAGCGCGGTCGAGCGCCTGCCCCACAAGGCCCGCCAGAAGGTCCAGAGCGCAGAGCGCCTGGTGGCGCCTCTCGAAAAGGTTCAGGCCGACAAGATCGACCCGAACCTGGCTTTGGCGCTGATCGAATAGACGATCCCCGCCTGGCCGGGCCTGGCCTCGCGGCGCTAACGGGTCAGCTTCTCACCTGCTTCGGCCTTGCGAACGAGCAGATCGGACAAGCTGAAGTCGGGGCCGAGCCGGTCCTGCTGGCGCTTGAGACCCTCGACGATCTTGGCCAGCCCTTCGGTGTCGGCCCAGAACATGGGACCGCCGCGATAGACGGGCCAGCCGTAGCCGTAGACCCAGACCACATCGATGTCGGAGGCGCGCTGCGCCATCCCTTCCTCGAGGATCTTGGCGCCTTCGTTGACCATCGTGTAGAGCGTCCGCTCGATGATCTCCTGGTCGGAGATTTCGCGAGGCGCGATGCCTGCCTTCGTGCGGAAGTCGTCGATGATCGCCTGCACCTTCGGCGAGGGGCTGGGACGGCGTTTGTCGTCGTAATCGTAGAAGCCCGCGCCTTTCTTCTGTCCCCAGCGATCGATCGCGCAAAGGGCGTCGCGAATATTCTCGATCCGACTGGGATCGCGGTGCCAGCCAATGTCGACACCGGCAAGGTCGGCCATCTGGAAGGGCCCCATCGGCATTCCGAAATCGACATGGACTCGATCGATCTGCTCCGGCGTCGCCCCTTCGAGCAGCAGCTGGTTCGCCTGGATCTGACGCGGCATCAGCATGCGATTGCCGATGAATCCGTGGCAGACCCCGGCGACGACGGCGACTTTCTTGATCCGCTTCGCCGTCTGCATCGCCGTCACCAGCGCGTCGGGCGCCGTCTTAGCGCCGCGGACGACCTCGAGCAGCTTCATGACATTCGCCGGCGAGAAGAAATGGAGGCCGAGCACGTCCTGGGGCCGCGAGGTGGCAGCCGCGATCTCGTCGATGTTGAGATAGGAGGTGTTTGACGCGAGGATCGCATTGGGCTTGGCGATCCGGTCCAGCTTGCCGAAGATCTCCTTCTTCACGTCCATATTTTCGAACACCGCCTCGATGATCAGGTCGCAATCGGCCAGATCCTCGAGTTTGAGGCTCGGCGTCAGCAGTCCCATCGCCTGCTGCACCTGCTCGGCGGTCATCCGGCCCTTGGCCGCGGTCGCTTCGTAATTGGAGCGCATCACGCCGGTGCCGCGGTCGAGCGCGGCCTGCTCGGCCTCGACGATCGTCACCGGAACCCCGGCGGACAGAAAGTTCATCGATATCCCGCCGCCCATCGTGCCTGCGCCGATCACGCCGACTTTGCGGATCTCGCGTGGCTTCGTGTCTTCCGGCAGCCCCTCGATCTTCGCCGCCTTGCGTTCGGCGAAGAAGAAATATTGCTGCGCTCGGGCCTGCGTGCCGCTCATCAGCTCCATGAACAGACGGCGTTCGTCCTGAACGCCCTGCGCGTAAGGCTTGGCGACCGCCGCCTCAATCGCCCGGACATTATATTCGGGGGCGTCGAAGCCACGAAACTTGCGGGCGTTGGCTTTTCTGAACTCGTCGAAGATACCAGGATTGGCGCGCGCTTCGGCCAGCTTGTCGTCGCGCTCGCTCGTCTTGGGAATCGGCCGGATCTCCTTCACCTCGTTGGCGAAGGCGACCGCGTGCTGCTCGAGTTCCCCCTCGATCAGGCGATCGACGAGGCCGATCTCGAACGCCTCCTTGGCCGAGATCGGATTGCCGGTCGCGGCCATTTCCAACGCCTTGGCGACGCCGGCAGCGCGCGGCAGGCGCTGGGTCCCGCCGGCGCCGGGCAACAGGCCCAATTTCACTTCCGGAACGCCAAGCTTCGCCGACGGCACCGCCACCCGGTAATGGCTCGCGAGGGCGACCTCGAGACCGCCGCCGAAGGCGGTGCCGTGGATCGCTGCGACGACTGGCTTCGTGCAATTCTCGATGATGTCGACGACCATGGGCAGCATCGGCATCTGCATCGGCTTACCGAATTCGGTGATATCGGCACCAGCGAAGAAAGTCTGGCCCTGACAGACTATCACGACCGCCTTCACCGCCGCGTCCGAATCGGCTTCCTCGATCGCCTTGACCAGCCCTTCGCGCACCGCGTGGCCAAGCGCGTTGACGGGAGGATTGTTCGAGGTGACGATCAGGATGTCGCCATGACGCTTCGTGGAAATCGGGCTCATTTTCGGTGCCTCCCTTTCGGTCGCGGATGACGCGACTTTACGTGAACGTCAACCGGGCTGGCTCAGTCCGCTAGAAGGACGTGCGCCCATATTCCTGCCGGTAGAAGGGATGGGACGATGACAATCCGCCGTCCACCACCAGCGCGTGACCGTTGACGTAGCTCGACTCGTCGGAAGCCAGGAACAAGGCGGCGTTGGCGACCTCGTCGGGTTCGCCGCCGCGCTTCATCGGGTTGAGGTGGCCGATCTGGTCTTCCCTGCCGGCGGCCCGGGCCATTTCGTAGAGCGGCTTGGTCATCCCCGTTTCGATCAGCCCGGGGCAGATCGCGTTGACCCGCGTGTTGGACCCGCACAACTGCGTCGCCGCCACCTGGACCAGCCGGATCACGCCGGCCTTGCTCGCCGAATAAGCCGGCCCCCCGGCGCCGGCGCGAAGGCCCGCCACCGAGGCCGTGCAGATGATCGATCCGCCACCGCGCTCCTGCATCGCGGGCGCGCCATGCTTGATGGCGAGAAAGGGCCCGATCAGATTGACTCGCAAGATCTCTTGCCAGTCTTCGGGAGTCTGCTCGAAGATCGAGGCGAGACCGCCGGAAATCCCGGCATTGGCGAAGAAGATGTCGAGACCGCCGAAATGGACGGTGGCGGCACTGACGAGACCCTGCACATCCTGCTCCAGCCCGGCATCCGCGGCCACCCAGTAAGCGTTCTCGCCGATCAGGTCGGCTGTCTCCTCGGCGCCGGTCAGATCGGCGATGACCACCTTGGCACCTTCGGCGGCGAACCTCTGTGCGGTGGCGCGGCCGATACCCGATCCGGCGCCGGTAACGATGGCGACCTTGCCCTCAAGCCTTCCAGTCATTGCATTCCCCTCTGGCGCCGATTTGGCCGCCCTTTCACAGTCCGACGCCGACGGTGCTCCCGCCATCAACGATGATCGCCTGGCCCGTCATGAAGGTAGAGGCGGGTGCGGCAAGGAAGACCGCGGCGCCCGCGATTTCCTCTGGCTCGCCGATCCGCTGCATGGGCGTGTGCATCGTCACCATCTGAAGCGTGTGCGGATTCTCCCACAAGGCGCGCGCGAAGTCCGTCCTGATCAGCCCCGGCGCAATGCAATTGACCCGAACCTGGTGCGGCCCGAACTCGGCAGCGAGGTTGCGGGCGAGCTGGAAGTCGGCGGCCTTGGAGATATTATAGGCGCCGATCACGCCTGAAGCCTTGAGGCCTCCGATCGAGCTGACGATGATGATCGAGCCCTGCTTGCGCTCGATCATCTCCGGCGCGGCCATCTGGATCAACCAGTGGTTCGCGATGACGTTGTTCTCGAGGATCTTGCGGAACTGCTCGTCGCTGATCCCGCTCATCGGACCGTAATAGGGGTTGGAGGCGGCATTGCAGACGAGGATGTCGATCCGGCCCAACTGGCGCCTCGTCTCGTCGACGAGGTTCTGGAGCTCCTCCTTCGAAGAGATGTTGGCGGGGACGACAATGGCTCGTCCGGGGTCGTGCCGGGCATTGATGGCCTCCGCCGCCTCCGCGCAGGCATCGGCCTTGCGCGACGAGATGACGACCTTGGCGCCCTGGTCCGCCATCGCCTCGGCAATTGCCCGTCCGATTCCGCGCGAGCTCCCCGTAATGACCGCGACCTTGCCGGTCAGATCGAACAGCGACATTTCCTCTCCTTCACAGGTAACTAGTCGAACATGATCACGGATCGGGCACTCTCGCCCGTCCGCAATTTTTCCATCGCCTCGTTGACCTCGCCGAGGCCGATCCTTTCGGCCACCAGGCTGTCGAGGTCGAGCCGGCCGGCGAGGTAAAAACCCGCCAGGCGCGGGATATCGATCGGGAAGCGGTTGGATCCCATCAGCGAACCCTGCAGCTTCTTTTCCGCCAGAAGGTCCATCGCATGGACGCCGATCTTCTCGTTCAACGGCATCATGCCGACGATCGTCGCCGTGCCGCCGCGCCGAAGCAGGGCCAGCGCCAGCTCGCCACTCGCGATTCGTCCGACCGCCTCGATGGCATGGTCAACTCCGCCCTTGCTGAGCTCGAGGATTTTTCCACGCAGCTCGGCATCGGCGGAGTCGAAGCTGTCGGTCGCGCCAAGCCGCTCGGCCAGTGCGCGTTTGGACGCCACCGGGTCGATAGCGATGATGCGGCCGGCGCCGGCGATCCTGGCTGCATTGATCGCTGCGAGACCGATGCCGCCGCAGCCGATGACCACGACGTCCTCGCCTGGCCGGACCCCGGCCGTGTTGAAGATGGCTCCGGCACCGGTGACGACGGCGCAGCCCAACAAGGCGGCGCGGTCGAGGGGCATGTCCGGATCGATGGCCACGGCGCCGTTCTCGTGGACGAGGAGAAGCTCGGCATAGCCGCCGACGTTGAGGAGCTGGTGAACGGATGTGCCGTCAAGCGTCAGCCGCGCGTTTTCCCCGGGTCGGCGCTTCGTCGAGGGATCCACACACAAAGCCAGCCTTCCCGACAGGCAGAATTCACAGCGGCCGCAGAAATTGGAGAAGCAGGTGACGACATGATCACCCGGCTTCATCGCTGTCACGTCGCTGCCCACTGCTTCCACGACGCCTGCCGCCTCGTGACCCGGAATTGCCGGCAATGGCGTCGGGTAGGTGCCGTCGACGAAATGCAGGTCGGAATGGCAGGCGCCACAGGCGCGGGTTCGGATCAACACCTCGCGCGGACCCGGTGCGGCCACCTTCACTTCCTCGACAACGAGATCCGTCTTCGGGGCATGCAGGACTGCGGCTTTCATCTTTCTAGCCCGTCATTGGGTGGCGCGTAGCGTCGAAACGTTCCGCTATGGCTCACGCCGGCACATGCTTGGCATATTCCAGCCTGGCGATGGCCCGAGCGTGGACCTCGTCGGGTCCGTCCGCCAGGCGCAGCGTCCGGATTCCCGCATAATTCTTGGCCAGATCGAAATCCTGGCAGACTCCAGCGCCGCCATGGGCCTGGATCGCGTCGTCGATGATCTTCAGCGCCATGTTCGGCGCGTGCACCTTGATCATCGCGATCTCGCCCGCGGCCGCCTTGTTGCCCGCTTTGTCCATCATGTCGGCCGCCTTGAGGCAAAGCAGGCGCGAGCATTCGATGTCGATCCGCGCTGCCGCGATCCTCTGCTCCCAGATGCTATGAGCCGAAAGCGGTTTGCCGAAGGCCACCCGCGACTGGAGCCTTCTCACCATCGCCGCAAGCGCTTCTTCGGCAACCCCGACCGTGCGCATGCAATGGTGGATCCGGCCCGGTCCCAGCCGTCCTTGAGCGATCTCGAATCCGCGGCCTTCGCCCAGCAGCATGTTGGAAACCGGAATCCGCACGTCCTTGAGCTGGACTTCCATATGGCCGTGTGGGGCGTCGTCATAACCGAAGACGTTCAACGCCCGCTCGATCGTTACCCCCGGCGCGTCGAGCGGCATGAGGACCATCGACTGCTGCTGGTGCTTGGGCCCTTCCGGATCGGTCTTGCCCATGACGATCGCGACCTTGCAGCGCGGATCGCCGGCGCCGCTCGACCACCATTTGCGGCCGTTGATCACGTAATCGTTGCCGTCGCGCCGGATTTCGCACTGGATATTGGTGGCATCGGAGGAAGCGACGGCCGGCTCGGTCATCAGGAAGGCGGACCGGATCTCGCCGTTCATGAGCGGCCTCAGCCACTGATCCTTCTGCTCGCGCGTGCCGTAGCGGTGCAGGACCTCCATGTTGCCGGTGTCGGGGGCCGAGCAGTTGAACACTTCCGACGCCCAGCCGATCCGGCCCATTTCTTCGGCGCACAAGGCATATTCGAGGTTGGTAAGCTGGGTTCCTTCGAAGGCGAAGCTGTCGTCGACGTGGCGCAGGGCCTGCCCGGGCGGCATGAAAAGGTTCCACAGGCCAGCCTCTTTCGCCTGCGGCTTGAGTTCCTCGATCACCTCGATCGGCTGCCAGCGGTCGCCAGTCTCGAGTTGGGTCTTGTAATCCTTGTTGCGCGGTCGGATCCGAGTCTCCACGAACTCGCGCACGCGGTCTCGATAAAATCGCTCGCGTTCCGTAAGGTCAAAGTCCATGGGGCCGTTTCCTCTGCTTGCGCTGTGCGATGACGCTGCCAGAAACGTCAGAATTGCGCCAGTGGCACTCCGGTAGGTTGGCCTAAGCGACGCCTGAGCAACCCGGGTGAGCACCGGCGTCTTGACCACACCTGTTAACCTGCTGGCGCAATGATGATTCCGGGCGCGCAACGCTTCGACGCCCGGCGCGTTCTGGATGGCTCAACTTAGGTTAGGAAGGGCCCTGAGTGGCGGATGAGGAAAGAGTGCTGACGGACAAGGCGGCGCTGGGAATTGAAGGATTGGACGATATCACGTCAGGCGGTCTTGCCCGAGGCCGGCTGTTCCTCCTCGAGGGCAGCCCCGGTACGGGCAAGACGACCGTCGCGACCCACTTCCTGCTCGCCGGCGCGCGGGCTGGCGAGCGCGGTCTCTACATCACTTTGTCGGAGACCGAGGACGAGCTTCGCGCCGGTGCCGCGTCGCATGGATGGTCGCTCGATGGGTTCGAGATCTTCGAACTGAGCCCGCCGGAAAGCCTGTTGGATGAGGATCAGCAACAAAGCCTGCTTTATTCCTCGGACCTCGAGCTTGGCGAGACGACCAAGCGCATTCTCGACACCGTCGAGCGCTTGAAACCCGACCGGATCGTTCTCGACAGCCTGTCTGAGATCCGCCTGCTTGCTCAGAGTTCACTTCGCTATCGCCGCCAGATCCTGGCGCTGAAGCACTTTTTCGCGCGCCATGGGGCGACGGTTCTCTTGCTCGACGATCTGACCGCCGAAAGCGACGATCGGACGATGCACAGCATCGCGCATGGGGTCATCCGGCTGTATGAGCTGTCGCCCGATTATGGCTCCGAGCGGCGGCGGCTCAAGGTCCAGAAATATCGTGGTCTGCGGTATCGGGGTGGCTATCACGATTTCGTCATCGACACCGGTGGAATCCGGGTCTTTCCGCGGTTGGTCTCCGCCGAGCACAAAGGCGAGATCAATCGGGAGATATTGAAGTCGGAACTGGTTGAATTGAACGCGCTTCTCGGCGGAGGCGTGGAACGAGGATCGAGTGTCCTCATCCTGGGTCCAGCGGGAACCGGCAAGTCGCTGCTGGCACTGACCTTCATCATCGGCGCTATTCGCCGAGGCGAGCGTGCCGCCATGTTCGTATTCGATGAAGAGCTGGGGCTGCTGTTCGACCGTGCCCACGCTTTGGGATTCGATCTCCGCTCCCTGGTCGACAAAGGCGATCTGATCGTCGAGCAGGTCGATGCCGCGGAGATGTCACCGGGGGAATTCTCCCAGCGCGTAAGGGTTTGCGTGGAGCAGCATGACGTGAAGAGCGTCGTGGTCGACAGCCTCAACGGCTTCCAGGCGGCGATGCCCGAGGAGCAGTCCCTGATTCTCCACATGCACGAGCTTCTGCAATATTTGAACCGGCAGGGCGCTTCGACCTTTCTGACCGTGGCCCAGCATGGACTGGTCGGCGACATGAAGTCGCCAGTCGACGTTACCTACCTTGCGGATACCGTCATCCTGCTGCGTTATTTCGAGGCGATTGGGCGGGTCCGACGCGCGATATCGGTGGTCAAGAAGAGGACTGGAATGCACGAGGACACGATTCGCGAATATCGGATCGGTAAGAATGGGCTCACTATCGGCAAGCCCTTGACCAATTTTCATGGGGTGCTTCGGGGGGTGCCGACGATGGTCAGCGAAGGTGAGCCGCTCCTGGAGCCCGAAGCTCTTTGACCCACGTTTCCGAGCGCGCCCTCATTCTCGCGCCCCAGGGACGCGACGCCCAGGTTGCAGCCGCGATGCTGGCCGAGGCAGGCATCGACAATTTCATCTGCAATGAGGTCACCGATCTCGTCTCCGAGATCCGGGCGGGCGCGGGATTCGCGTTGATCACGGAAGAGGCCTTGGCCTCGGCCGACCTTCGCTCCCTGGCAGCATGGCTCGATGATCAGGCAGAATGGTCCGACTTCCCTTTTGTCTTGCTGACCCATCGAAGCGGCGGCCTCGAGCGAAACCCGGTCGCGGTTCGGCTGCTTCGGACGCTGGGGAATGTCACCTTCCTCGAAAGGCCCTTTCACCCCACGACGTTGATCAGTCTTGCGCAGTCGGCGTTGCGCGCCCGGCGGCGCCAGTATGAAGCCCGCGCAAGGCTATTGGAGCTGCACGATTTGGCCGCCGATCTCGAGCGCCGGGTCGAGGAGAGGACGGCCGAGCGCCAGCGGGCGCTGGCCCAGCTTCACGAGGCACAGAAGCTCGAAACGCTTGGCCAGCTTACCGGCGGTGTCGCTCATGATTTCAACAATCTCCTGACGCCCATCGTCGGAGCGCTCGATCTCCTGCAGCGAAAGGTCGTCGGTTCGGACTCGCGCACCGAACGGCTGATTGGCAATGCTCTTCAATCCGCAGAGCGAGCGAAATTGCTCGTTCAGCGGCTGCTCGGTTTCGCTCGGCGCCAGACCCTCACCACCGGTTCGGTTGATCTCACGAGGCTGCTCGAAGGCATGCGCGACCTTATCGGCAGCTCGGTCGGATCGACCGTGGAGCTTCGCATCCGCCACGAGCCCGATCTGCCTCCTGTTCTCGCCGACCCGAACCAGCTGGAGCTTTCGATCCTGAACCTCTGCGTCAACGCCCGCGATGCCATGCCCAATGGCGGCTTGCTGACCATCATCGCTCAACAGGCGGTTGTCGACCCAGGCCGCGATGTCGATCTTCGGCCGGGGCTTTATGTTCGCTTGTCCGTGATCGACACGGGCGGCGGCATGGACCAGGAGACCCTGGCCCGGGCGGTGGAGCCCTTCTTCTCGACCAAGGAGACCGGCCGTGGCACCGGCCTGGGGCTTTCGATGGTGCACGGGCTCGCAGCTCAGCTCGGCGGGGCGTTCGCCTTGAGCAGTGCGCCCGACAAGGGGACTCGGGCCGATCTTTATCTTCCGCTCGCAGGTGCAGAAAAAGCCGCTCAGCCCAGCGCGAAGCCCGCGGGCAGTGTACGGCAGGTACGCCCACTCCGGTTGTTGCTAGTCGACGATGAAGAGCTTGTACGGGTCGGGACCGCGGAGATGCTGCGCGAGCAGGGGCATGAAGTCGTCGAGGCCTCAAACGGCCAACAGGCGCTGAGTCTGCTGGAGGAACAGGCGATCGACGCAGTCGTCACCGACTACAAGATGCCGCGCATGGACGGGGCCCAGCTTGCCGACCGGATCCGTGCCATTCGACCGGGACTGCCCATCCTTCTGATCACCGGGTACACCGGCTCGACCAACGATTCGCTGGGGCTGCCTCGGCTAGCCAAGCCGTTCAACCAGGCTGACCTGGCCGAGGCGCTGGCCGATGCAGTCTATTCCGACGACAACGTGTTTCGGCTGCCCGTCCGTACCGGGAAATCTTCCCGCAAGGACTAAAACCGAGCTTTTTGCTCACGACTTCACGGCCGCACAAAGCGCTTTTCTAAATCGGTAGCTGGTGCGCTCGAAACCCAGGGTCCGGTAAAATTTGTGCGCGGTGGTGAGCTTGATGTTGCTGGTGACTTCGATATCGCCGCAACCTTGTTCGTATAGGCGCGCTTCGGCTGCCTCCACCAGCCGTCGCCCGACGCCCTGTCTACGAACTTTTTCGGCCACTGCCAGATAGGTTATCCGCCCAACGGGCTGTGGGCGGTGAAGCACAGGGGTCACGTGCCAGGTGATCAGACCGACCAATTCATCGCCCAGCCGGGCGACCAGCGGTCTTTCTCCGGCCCGGCCCAGAAGCGGCAAGCGGTCTTCAATCTCCGCGGCCGTCGTCGGCGTAAAGAGTGAGACGAGGCTCGCTAGTGCTTCAGCGTCCACCGAGTCCGCTTCCCTGATCTTGAGCTGAGGCTTCGGCACAGGCTTTGGCTGGGATTTTGAAACCGAAGTTGGCTTGGGCGACCGTTTGGGGGAAGCGGAAGGAGGGGGAGCAACCTTATTCCGCCCCTCGGGGTTCTTCTTTGGTTTGGAGGAGACCTTCTCGGTCGCGCCCAGAGATTCTTTCCAGGTCAACGCCGTCTGCTGGCGGAGAAACGCTTCGATCTCGTCAGCGGTAGCGGTGAGCCCGGTCTTGCCGAATCCCAGGCACTCGTCGCCGCTTGCCAGTGCTTTCAGGCCGTAGCGCCCAAAGTCGCCGCCCGGCTTGCGCCGCCGCGACTTTAATAGTCTGAAGCCTCGATGCCGCGCCGTCTCGCGAAGCCGCGCATCTCGTTCCTTGTCCGCCATGAGCGGTTAACCTTCGTCTCGCTCTTCTTGCTCCCGTTGCCGAAGCACCCGCCGAACCCGGCGGATGCCGATGATCGGCGGAAGGATCAGGAGCGCCAGCAGGAAGAGGACGAAAAGCTCTTTCATGACACCTGTTTGAACGAAAACGCCCCGCCGTACGAGCCGGCGGGGCGCTTCATTTCACATCGACCGCAGATCAGTCCTGCAGATATTCGCCGGCGTCCGCGTCGGTGCCGTGACCGCTCGCTGCGACCTCGGCGAGCGGATCGGCATTGATCGCCGCTTCCGGACCCTGCGCCAGTTCGGCGGCATGCTCTTCCTCCGCCGTATTGGCAGCGATGAGCGACTCCTGGATACGCCGATGCTGGGCGCGAAGCGCGGCGTCGCGCGACGAGGCCGCGATCCGCATCCGCTTCATGCCGGCACCGGTACCCGCCGGGATGAGGCGGCCGACGATGACATTCTCCTTGAGACCTTCGAGGCTGTCGATCTTGCCCTGCACGGATGCCTCCGTGAGGACCCGGGTCGTCTCCTGGAAGGACGCGGCCGAGATGAAGCTGCGCGTCTGGAGGCTCGCCTTGGTGATCCCGAGCAGAACCGGCTTGCCTTCGGCCAGCTTCTTCTTGGTGGCCTTCAGCTTGGCATTGATCTCGTTCATCTCCTGCCGATCGACCTGTTCGCCGACGAGGAACGTGCTGTCGCCGCTCTCGGTGATTTCCACCTTCTGGAGCATCTGGCGGACGATCACCTCGATATGCTTGTCGTTGATCTTCACGCCCTGAAGTCGATAGACTTCCTGGATCTCCGACACGAGATATTCCGCCAGCGCCTTGACGCCGAGCACCTCGAGGATG
Source organism: Allosphingosinicella sp. (assembly GCA_035710145.1). Classification (GTDB taxonomy): domain Bacteria; phylum Pseudomonadota; class Alphaproteobacteria; order Sphingomonadales; family Sphingomonadaceae; genus Allosphingosinicella. The sequence goes on along the minus strand of DASTDX010000005.1, from coordinate 54,123 downwards.
TCGTGCGGATCGGGGCTGCCGCCGATCAGGTTGTCGCCGCGCTTGACGAAGTCGCCTTCCTGAACGTCGATCACCTTGGACTTGGGCACCAGATACTCGACCGGATCGCCGCCCTCTTCGGGAATGATCGCGATCTTGCGCTTGGCCTTGTAGTCCTTGCCGAAGGCGATCCGGCCGGACACCTTGGCGATGATCGCATTTTCCTTGGGCTTGCGCGCTTCGAACAGCTCCGCCACCCGCGGCAGACCGCCGGTGATGTCGCGGGTCTTCGCCGCTTCGCGCGAAACGCGGGCGAGCACTTCGCCGCCTTCGATCCTCTGGCCGTCCTCGACCGAAAGCATCGCCCCGGGCGACAGCATGTAGCGTGCAGCCTCGCCGCTCTCCGCGTCGAGCAAGGTGATGCGCGGACGAAGGTCCTCCTTCGAACGGGCGGAACCACGGAACTCCGTGACGACCCGCTGCGCGATACCGGTGGCTTCATCGGTCTGCTCGGTAAGCGTCTTGCCCTCGACCAGGTCCTGGAACTTCACGATGCCGCCCTTCTCGGTGATGACCGGCATCATGAACGGATCCCATTCGGCCAGGCGATCGCCCTTGCTGGCGATATGGCCATGGTCGACCATCAGATGGGCGCCATAGGGGATACGGTGAACCGCGCGCTCGCGCCCGTCCATGTCGACGATGGCAAGCTCGCCGTTGCGGGCCATGGCCACGCGGCGGCCGCGCGGATCGACGATGGTCGGAAGGTCGCGAAGCTCGATCGTACCGTCGACCGGCGCTTCCAGGCTCGACGTTTCGTTGAGCTGGGCGGCACCGCCGATATGGAAGGTCCGCATCGTCAGCTGGGTACCCGGCTCGCCGATCGACTGAGCGGCGATGACTCCGACGGCTTCGCCGATGTTGACCGGCGTACCGCGAGCCAGATCGCGGCCGTAGCACTTGCCGCACACGCCATGCTCGCTCTCGCAGACGAGTGGCGAGCGGATGTGAACGGACTGGACGCCCAGCTCGTCGATCTTCAGGGCCGCGGCCTCGTCGATCAGATTGCCTTCCTTGACGATGATGTCACCGGTCTTGGAATCGACGACGTCTTCGGCCGGAGTGCGGCCGAGGATGCGCTCGCCGAGCGAGGCGATTACGGCGCCGCCCTGCACGATCGCCCGCATGTCGAGCGTGTTCTCGGTGCCGCAATCCTCCTCGACGACGACGCAATCCTGCGAAACGTCGACCAGGCGGCGGGTCAGGTAGCCCGAATTCGCCGTCTTCAACGCCGTGTCCGCAAGGCCCTTGCGGGCGCCGTGGGTGGAATTGAAATACTCAAGAACGGTCAGACCTTCCTTGAAGTTGGAGATAATCGGGGTCTCGATGATCTCGCCCGACGGCTTGGCCATCAGGCCACGCATGCCGGCGAGCTGCTTCATCTGAGCCTGCGAGCCACGGGCACCGGAATGGGCCATCATGTAGATCGAATTGATCTGCGACATGCGCCCGTTCTCGTCCTTGGGCTGGGCCTTGATCTTGTCCATCATGGCATTCGCGACCTGATCGCCGCAGCGGCTCCAGGCGTCGATCACCTTGTTGTACTTCTCCTGCTGAGTGATCAGGCCGTCCTGATATTGCTGCTCGTAATCCTTCACGAGCGAGCGGGTCTCATCGACCATCGCGACCTTTTCATGCGGGATGATCATGTCGTCCTTGCCGAAGCTGATGCCGGCCTGGAAGGCGTGGCGGAAGCCCAATGCCATGATCGCGTCTGCGAACAGCACCGTCTCCTTCTGGCCCGTGTGACGATAGACGATGTCGATGACGTCGGCGATTTCCTTTTTGGTGAGGAGCCGATTGACCGTCTCGAAGGGTACCTTGTGGCTCTTCGGGAGAGTCTCGCCCAGCAGCATTCGGCCAGGCGTCGTCTCGAAGCGCTTCATCGTCACGACGCCGTTCTCGTCGGTCTGTGGAACGCGGCTGACGATCTTGGTGTGAAGCGTCACCGACTTGGTGAAGAGGGCGTGGTGCACCTCCTGCATGTCGGAGAGCATCGAACCTTCGCCCGGCTCGCCTTCGCGCTCCATCGACAGATAATAAAGGCCGAGAACCATGTCCTGCGAAGGGACGATGATCGGCTTGCCGTTGGCGGGCGAGAGGATGTTGTTGGTCGACATCATGAGCACGCGCGCTTCCAGCTGCGCCTCGAGGCTCAGCGGCACGTGGACGGCCATCTGATCGCCATCGAAGTCGGCGTTGAACGCGGCGCAGACGAGCGGGTGGAGCTGGATCGCCTTGCCCTCGATCAGAACCGGCTCGAACGCCTGGATGCCGAGACGGTGAAGCGTCGGGGCCCGGTTGAGTAGCACCGGATGCTCGCGGATCACTTCATCGAGGATGTCCCAGACTTCCTTGCGCTCTTTTTCGACCCACTTCTTGGCCTGCTTCAGGGTCATCGACAGACCCTTGGCATCGAGCCGCGAGTAGATGAACGGCTTGAACAGCTCGAGCGCCATCTTCTTGGGCAGGCCACACTGGTGGAGCTTCAGTTCCGGACCGGTGACGATCACCGAGCGGCCGGAATAATCGACGCGCTTGCCGAGCAGGTTCTGCCGGAATCGGCCCTGCTTGCCCTTGAGCATGTCGGAAAGCGATTTCAGCGGGCGCTTGTTGGCGCCGGTGATGGTGCGGCCGCGGCGGCCATTGTCGAACAAGGCGTCGACCGCTTCCTGAAGCATGCGCTTCTCGTTGCGGACGATGATGTCGGGCGCGCGCAGCTCCATCAGCCGCTTCAGACGGTTGTTGCGGTTGATGACCCGCCGGTAGAGGTCGTTGAGATCGGAGGTGGCGAAGCGGCCACCGTCCAGCGGCACGAGCGGGCGAAGCTCCGGCGGAATCACCGGAACCACGTCCAGGATCATCCATTCCGGCCGGTTGCCCGACTCGAGAAAGCTCTCGACGACCTTGAGCCGCTTGATGATCTTCTTCGGCTTGAGCTCCGACTTGGTCGTGGCCAGCTCCTCGAGCAGGGCCTCGCGCTCACCCTCGAGGTCGAGGTCGATCAGCATCTGCTTGACGGCCTCGGCGCCGATCCCGGCGGTGAAGGCGTCCTCGCCATATTCGTCCTGGGCGTCGAGCAGCTCGTCCTCGGTGAGGAGCTGAAACTTCTCGAGCGGGGTCAGGCCCGGCTCGGTGACGATATAGGCTTCGAAATAGAGGACCCGCTCGAGCTGCTTCAGCTGCATGTCGAGCAACAGGCCGATCCGGCTCGGGAGCGACTTCAGGAACCAGATATGGGCGACCGGAGCGGCGAGCTCGATATGGCCCATGCGCTCGCGCCGGACCTTGGAGACGGTCACCTCGACGCCGCATTTCTCGCAGACGATGCCCTTGTACTTCATGCGCTTGTACTTGCCGCACAGGCACTCATAGTCCTTGATCGGGCCGAAGATGCGGGCGCAGAACAGGCCGTCACGCTCGGGCTTGAACGTCCGGTAGTTGATCGTCTCCGGCTTCTTGATCTCGCCGAACGACCAGGAGCGGATCCGCTCCGGCGAAGCGATACCGATCTTGATCTGGTCGAAGGTTTCCGGCTTGGCGATCGGATTGGCGAAGTTGGTCAGTTCATTCATTTCTCAAGTCCCTTTCAGGGGAATTCTTCGATGGGCGGAAGTGGGAGGGGCGCCGCAGGTCAGTGGCGCCGCCCGCTCCCTTATTCCGCCGCCTCGGCGTAGCCGTCGTCTTCGTCGACAATGCTGTCCAGCTCGACGTTGAGGCCGAGCGAGCGCATTTCCTTGACCAGAACGTTGAAGCTTTCCGGTATCCCGGCCTCGAAGGTGTCGTCACCTTTGACGATCGCTTCGTAGACCTTCGTCCGGCCGATGACATCGTCGGACTTCACCGTCAGCATTTCCTGCAGCGTGTAGGCGGCGCCGTAGGCCTGGAGGGCCCAGACCTCCATCTCGCCGAACCTCTGGCCGCCGAACTGCGCCTTGCCGCCCAGCGGCTGCTGGGTGACGAGGCTGTACGGACCGATCGACCGGGCGTGGATCTTGTCGTCGACGAGGTGGTGGAGCTTCAGCATGTAGATGTAGCCCACCGTGACCTTGCGGTCGAAGGCGTCGCCGGTGCGACCGTCATACAAGGTCACCTGACCCGACGGATCCAGACCCGCTTTCTCCAGCATCTCGGAAACGTCCGCTTCCTTCGCGCCGTCGAAAACCGGCGTTCCCATCGGGATGCCGTTGGTCAGGTTGGACGCGAGTTCCATCAGCTGGTCGTCGTCACGGGCATCGATCTCGGCATGATAGGATTTGCCGTAGATGTCCCTCAGGGTCTGACGGACCTTCTTGACGTCGCTGCTCGCAAGGTTCTCGCCCTTGTCCCGAATGTCCTCGAGCAAGGCCGAAACCTGGCGGCCGAGGCCACGAGCGGCCCAGCCCAGATGGGTCTCGAAGATCTGCCCGACGTTCATGCGTGAAGGAACGCCCAGCGGGTTGAGCACGATGTCGGCGGGTGTGCCATCCTCCAGGAACGGCATGTCCTCTTCCGGAAGGATTCGGCTGATCACGCCCTTGTTGCCGTGGCGGCCGGCCATCTTGTCGCCCGGCTGAAGCTTGCGCTTCACCGCCACGAACACCTTGACCATCTTGAGCACGCCCGGAGGCAGCTCGTCGCCACGCTCCAGCTTCTCGATCCGATCCTCGAGGCGGCGGCGGATCACCGCTTCGGCCTCGTCATACTGGGCACGGACGGCCTCGAGATCGGCCTGGACGCTGTCGTCCTTCACCGCGAATTTCCACCACTCGAACGGCTCGACACTGTCGAGGGTCTCGGCCTCGATCGTCGCGCCCTTCTTGACGCCCTTGGGCGCCGCCGTGGCGGTCTGGCCAAGCAGCATCTCGCGAAGGCGGGCGTAGGAAGAGCGCTTCAGGATGGCGCGTTCGTCTTCGGCGTCCTTGCGCAGACGGTCCTTCTCCTCGGTCTGGATCGCCCGGGTGCGGTCGTCGATGTCGATTCCGTGCCGGTTGAAGACACGGACCTCGACGACGGTGCCGGAAACTCCAGGCGGGAGCCGGAGCGAAGTGTCGCGGACGTCCGAGGCCTTTTCGCCGAAAATGGCCCGGAGCAATTTCTCCTCCGGAGTCATCGGGCTTTCTCCCTTCGGCGTGATCTTGCCGCACAGGATGTCGCCCGGCTCGACCTCGGCACCGATATAGACGATTCCGGCCTCGTCGAGGTTACGAAGCGCTTCCTCGCCCACGTTGGGAATGTCGCGGGTGATGTCCTCAGGCCCGAGCTTGGTGTCGCGGGCCATCACCTCGAACTCCTCGATGTGGATCGAGGTGAAGACATCGTCCTTCACGATCCGCTCGGAGATGAGGATGGAATCCTCGAAATTGTATCCGTTCCACGGCATGAACGCGACGAGCACGTTGCGGCCGAGCGCCAGCTCGCCGAGATCGGTCGAGGGACCGTCGGCGATCACGTCACCCTGCCGGACGAAGTCGCCCTTCTTCACCAGCGGACGCTGGTTGATGCAGGTGTTCTGGTTGGAACGCTGGAACTTCATCAACGTGTAGATGTCGACCCCGGACTTGCCGGCCTCGACGTCCTCGGTCGCCCGAACGACGATTCGGGCGGCGTCGACCTGGTCGACATAGCCGGTCCGACGGGCGGCGATCGCCGCGCCGGAATCGCGCGCCACCGTCTCTTCCATACCGGTGCCGACGAGCGGCGCCTCGGCGCGGACCAGGGGGACGGCCTGCCGCTGCATGTTCGATCCCATGAGGGCGCGGTTGGCGTCGTCATTCTCGAGGAACGGGATGAGCGAAGCCGCGACCGAGACCAGCTGCTTGGGCGATACGTCCATCAGGGTGATCTGGTCGCGCGGTGCCATCAGGAAGTCGCCGGCCCGCCGCGAGGAGACGATCTCCTCGACGAAGCCCTTGCTCTTGTCGAGCTCGGCATTGGCCTGCGCGATCGTATGCTTCGCTTCTTCCATCGCCGACAGATAGACGACCTCGTCGGTCACCTTGTGATCGATGACCTTGCGATACGGAGTCTCGATGAACCCGTATTTGTTGACGCGGCTGAAGCTGGCGAGCGAGTTGATCAGGCCGATATTCGGGCCTTCGGGAGTCTCGATCGGGCAGATCCGGCCATAATGGGTCGGGTGGACGTCGCGAACCTCGAACCCCGCGCGCTCGCGGGTAAGGCCGCCCGGCCCGAGCGCCGAAACGCGGCGCTTGTGGGTCACTTCCGACAGCGGGTTGGTCTGATCCATGAACTGCGAAAGCTGCGAGGATCCGAAGAACTCGCGAACCGCGGCTACCGCAGGCTTGGCGTTGATCAGATCGTTGGGCATGACGGTGGACACGTCGACGCTCGACATGCGCTCCTTCACCGCCCGCTCCATGCGGAGCAGGCCGACCCGATACTGGTTCTCGAGCAGCTCGCCGACCGACCGCACCCGGCGGTTGCCGAGATTGTCGATATCGTCGATCTCGCCCCTGCCGTCCTTGAGGTCGACGAGGGTCTTGACGACCGCGACGATGTCTTCCTTGCGAAGGGTGGTGACCGTGTCTTCGGCGTCGAGGTCGAGACGCATGTTGAGCTTGACGCGGCCGACCGCGGAAAGGTCGTAGCGCTCGGGATCGAAGAACAAGCCGGCGAACAAGGCTTCGGCGGTCTCGCGCGTCGGCGGCTCGCCAGGGCGCATGACCCGGTAGATGTCCGAAAGGGCCTGGTCGCGATCCTCGGCCTTGTCGGCCTTGAGCGTGTTGCGCATCCAGGCGCCGGTGTTGACGTGGTCGATGTCGAGCAGCTCGATCCGGTCGATCCCGGCCTTGTCCAGCTTCTCGAGATTTTCGGGGCTCAGTTCGTCGCCGGCCTCAATGTAGATCTCGCCGGTCGACTCGTTCACGAGATCGAAGGCGCTGTAGCGGCCGAAGATCTCCTCGGTCGGGATCAGGAGGTTGGCGAGGCCGTCCTTGGCCGCCTTGTTGGCCGCGCGCGGACTGATCTTCTGACCGGCCGGGAACACGACTTCGCCGCTGTCCCCGTTGACGATGTCGAACTGCGGCTTCTGCCCGCGCCATTGCTCGGGCACGAACGGCACCTGCCAGCCATTGGCACCGCGCACGTAAGTGACGCGGTCGTAAAAAGTGTTGAGGATCTCCTCCGAGCTCATGTCGAGCGCATGGAGGAGCGCCGTCACCGGAAGCTTGCGCTTGCGGTCGATACGGACGTTGACGATGTCCTTGGCGTCGAATTCGAAGTCGAGCCAGGAGCCGCGATAGGGGATGACCCGGGCCGCGAACAGGAACTTGCCCGACGCGTGCGTCTTGCCGCGGTCATGGTCGAAAAGGACGCCTGGCGAACGGTGCATCTGGCTGACGATGACCCGCTCGGTGCCGTTGACGATGAACGTGCCGTTCTTCGTCATCAGCGGCATGTCGCCCATGTAGACGTCCTGCTCCTTGATATCGAGGACGGAGCGGGTTTCCGTATCGGGATCGACTTCGAAAACGATGAGACGAAGGGTGACCCGCATCGGCGCCGCATAGGTCATTCCACGCTGGCGGCACTCGTCGGTGTCGTACTTCGGTTCCTCGAGCTCGTAATGGACGAAATCGAGCTCGGCGGTGCCGGCGAAATCGCGGATCGGGAAAACCGAACGCAGCGTCTTTTCAAGGCCAGAGACATAACCGTCCTGGGGCCGCGACCGAAGGAACTGCTCGTAGCTTTCGCGCTGAACCTCGATCAGGTTCGGCATTTCGGAGACTTCGTGGATGTTTCCGAAAATCTTGCGGATACGCTTGGACGCGGTGGGCCGGGTCTCGGGGGCCGGAGCTGCCTTGGTCGCCATGTGGGTGCTTCTCGCCTTCGCCTGTTGCCGCAACCGGGCAGAGGCCCGGGCGGCTGCATGAAAATATGCGCTCAAACGCAAAAAGCCGCGCGATTCCCCCTTGGAATCGGCAGCTCCAGCGTCCTATGAAACCTCAGCCAATCAATGCGTTGAGCACGCTGCGCGACGGCGTACCCTGTTCCGAAAGGCTGTGGTGAGGTGCGCTATTTAGTGGGCGGAGATGGGGAAGTAAAGCCCCTGGATGGCGGTAATTGCCCGTTTTTGCGTCGATCGTGCACGGAATCCGTCCCGGAGCATTGGTCGTCGGCAAGTGGGCGGTATGAGCGGTTGACCACGGCGTCACTGGGACTAATCATCGCCCACCGAATAATCATATAAAAGGGGACGACTTGGCCAGTCTCGAACTGAGCAATGTCAGCAAGGCGTTCGGCGATACGCTGGTGCTCGACGACGTCTCGCTCGACATGGAGGCGCGAGAATTCATCGCTTTCCTGGGCCCGTCCGGAAGCGGCAAGTCCACGCTTCTGCGCATCATTGCCGGGCTGGAGACGCTGGACAGTGGCGAGGTCCGTCTCGAGGGCGAACGGATCGATCAGCTTCCGCCCGGCCGGCGCGGCGTAGCGATGGTGTTCCAGCATTATGCACTCTATCCGCACATGACGGTTCGCGAGAACATGGCGTTCGGCCTGCGCAACGCCGGCATGCCCAAGCAGGAGATCGAGGCGCGCGTGGCCGAGGCGGCCAGGGTTCTGGAGATCGAAGAGCAGCTCGACAAGAAGCCTGGACAGATGTCCGGTGGCCAGCGGCAGCGGGTCGCGATCGGGCGCGCCATAGTCAAGCAGCCGAGGCTGTTCCTGCTCGACGAGCCCCTCTCCAATCTCGACGCCGCACTCAGGATGCGCACCCGGGTCGAGCTGGCCCAGCTCAGACAGAAGGTCGACGCCGCGGTCATCATGGTGACCCACGATCAGGCCGAGGCGATGACGCTTGCGGACCGGATCATCGTCATGAACGACCGCCGGATTCAGCAGATCGGGCCGCCGATGGAAATCTACAGCCGTCCGGCCAATACTTTCGTTGCCCGCTTCGTCGGCTCGCCGGCCATGACGCTGTTGCCGGCCGAACTGGTCGAGGGCGGGGATGATCGTGCGGCGGTCAGGCTTGGTGACGGCGCCGTCGTCGAAACCCGAGTAGCGCGAGCGCCGCTTCCCGATGGCAGGCTGGAGCTCGGCTTGCGCCCGGAAAGCGTCCGGGTCGTCGCGGCCGGGGAGGGGACGACCGACGCCGAGGTCTTGCTGGTGGAGCGCCTGGGCGAACGTACCCTGGTCTATGCTACCCTGAAGGACGGCCAGTCCATCACCGCGGAGGATGTCGGCACCAGCGGGGTGAAAATGGGCGACACGATCGGCCTCAGGATCGATGGCGCGACCGCCCATCTGTTTAGCCCGGACGGGACCGGCCACCACGCCGAGGCCGCCTGATGCACCGGCGCGGCCTCGACGGATTCCTTTTTGTCGGCCCGTTTCTCCTGATCTACGCCCTCATCCTGATCTATCCATTGCTTCTGGGGATAGGAATCAGCTTCAATCGCGCCGATCTTTTCGGCGCCCGCGAATGGGTTGGCCTCGAAAATTATGCCCGCCTCGTGGCGGATCCCGTCTTCCACCACTCGGTTCTCAACACCTTCCAATTGGCCTTGCTGATCGTCCCGCCGCTTACCCTGATTGCCCTGCTTCTCGCGCTGGCGCTCAATAGCGCGACCCGAACCGCCGCTGTCTTTCGGGGTATATTCTTCAGTTCGTCCGTGCTGTCGGTTACCATCGTCACCCTCATATGGCGTTTCATCCTGACGCCTGACGCGGGCCTGCTCGCGGAAGCGGCGACGGCGCTGGGTTATGAGCCGCTGCCGTTTCTCAGTGATCCGGACCTGGTCATTCCGGCGTTGGCCATCACCACCATCTGGTGGTCTCTCGGTTTCCCGATCATGCTGTTTCTGGCCGGGCTCCAGCAGGTGCCGGCCGACATGTACGAAGCGGCGGCTCTCGATCAGGCGAGCCGCTGGACGACCTTCTGGCGGATAACCCTGCCGTCGATCCGGCGCACCTTCGTCCTCGTCATCATGCTTCAGACCGCGGCCCAGCTGCAATTGTTCGGCCAGGCACAGCTGCTCACAGCGGGCGGGCCGAGCGGGGCGTCGAGGCCAGTCGTCCTCTATATTTACGAAGTAGCGTTTGGCCGCTGGGAGCTTGGCCTTGCGGTGGCGGCGGCTGAAATGCTGTTCCTCCTGATCGTGGCGGTCACCCTTCTCCAATATTGGGCGGTCACCCGCCAGGAGCCTGAGCGATGAGCGGCTCTCCCGCTCGGGCGCGATTGCCGACCATGGCCCTGATCGCAGTGACGATCGCGGCGATCATCATGGTCACTCCCCTGGTCTGGACCCTGCTGCTTTCGTTCAAGAGTAATTCCGAACTGATGCGAGACAGCGCCACCGCTTTCTCCGCACCCTACACACTCGAGAATTATCGGGCGATCCTGGGTTCGCCCGTGACTCGCTGGCTGCTCAACAGCGTGATCGTGTCCCTTGGAACTACGGTGGGCGTGCTGATCCTCTGCTCGCTTGCGGGTTACGGCTTCGCCCGGCTGGAATTTCCCTTCCGACGGACCTTGTTCGTGTTCGTCCTTCTGGGGCTGGCAATTCCCGAGCAGGCCGTGATCCTCCCGCGGCACCAATTCTTCGCCGATCTCGGGCTTCACAACAGCTATACAGGTCTGATCCTGCCGGGGCTCACGGGATCGTTCGGGGTCTTTTTCATGACCCAGTATTTTCGAGCGATCCCGCGCGAACTGGACGAAGCCGCCCTGCTCGACGGGGCCTCCCAGTTCACCTTGTTCTGGAAGGTGTTGCTGCCGCTCACCATCCCGGCACAGGCGACGCTCGGCGTTTTCACCTTCCTGGGCGCCTGGAACGATTATTGGTGGCCGCTCATCTCCGCCACGACCAGCGATCGTTTCACCCTCACGGTAGGCCTCGCCTCCGCCCAGATGAACTATGCCCAAACGAGCGGCCTCGGATTTTTGATGGCGCAGGCGGTATTCGCCTCGATCCCTATCCTCATCGTCTACATCATCTTCCAGAAGCAGATCGTTCGGGCGATGGCCGGAGCCGCGGTCAGGTGAGGCGGGCTGCCGTCTTCATGACCGCGATCTTGGCCCTTGCCGGCTGTGGCAGGGGGGACGACCGGACCGAGATAGTGGTTCAGCGTTTCTTCGGCGAATGCGGCGCTCTTTATGCCCGGAGCACCGACGTTCGCTCAGCGGAGGGGGAGTGCGGCATCCTCACCGTGCTCATCAACAAGTTCGAGGCCGAAAACCCCGACATCCGGCTGAAGGTGAATCTCGTCGCGTGGCCGGGTTATCCGCAGCTTTCGGCGCAGATTGCCGCCGGCGACCCACCTGACCTCGTCACGATGCACCAGTCAGTCGTCTCCGATTATTCGGGACGCGGCTTGCTCGAGCCGATGGACGACCTCCTGCGTCAGGCCGGTGTCGGGCCCGATACCTTCACGGCGGCCGGCCGCGCCGGGGTCATTAAGGGAGGACGTACCTACGCCCTTCCGTGGGATACGATTGGCAGGCTGTGGCACATCAACACGGCGTTGATGCGGCAGGCGGGTCTCATGGCCGGCGACCGGCCCATCCTGCCTCGCTCGCCCGAAGAGCTGCTCGATCATGCCCGCCGCTTCAAGCAGGCGACCGGCAAACCTTATCTCATCCAGGCTCAGGTCAATGCGCCCGATTATTATGTAGCCAATCTTTACACCTACTTGCTCGCCCAGGGCTCGGTCATCTTCCCGGATCCGCGGCACATCCGCCTCAACACCCCCGAAGCACGGCGGATTGTTCAGCTTTTCAGAACCCTGAACACCGAAGGTCTCACCACCCGTAACCAGGATTTTCCCGCCGCCACGGCCGCGTTCATGAACGGTGACGGCGGAATTTTTCCAACCGGCACCTGGATGATCGGGCCTTATGACGAGGAAGCGAAAATCGAGGGGCGGCCGCTCCACGGAAACTATGCTGTCATGCCCTTCCCGAGGCTGTGGGGTGAGGAAGCCGCGTTCGTCGACGGCCACGCCTGGGCCATGCCCCGGGCCGAGCGGACCGCGCAGGAGCGGGAGGCGATAGGCCGCTTCCTTCGGTTTCTCGCGGCGCATAATTTCGATTGGTCGCGAACCGGGCATCTGCCCGCCTTCCAGGCGGTGCTCGGAACCCCCGAGTTTCGGGCGCTCCCGCATCGAAGCGACATTGCCGCGATGGCCGCGACCGGGGCGCAGCTTCCGGACCATGCCCAGCGTCAGTCCGCGATTCAGGGGCTGATCGGTGAAGAACTCGAGGCAGCCGTCGCCGGGACCAAGCCCATCGATCAGGCGCTCGCCGACGCCGAACGGCGGGTGAACGAGCTGCTGGCCTTCATGCTGGAATCTTGATTACGGAAACGAAACCGAATTGGAGTTCGGCGGTTGTGCGGCCGTGAGCCGAAAGCCAAAAACCTCCACGTCCGGCCAGAGTTCGCTGCTTGAACCTGGCCGCAATTGCTGGCGCATCGAGCGCGCCGAGCGGGCGGCTCTGGTCGTCGACGCGGCCGATTATTTCCGGCTAGCGCGTGACGCCATGCTCAATGCCAAATCGCAGATCCTTCTGATTGGCTGGGACCTGGACACCCGGATCAAGATGATTGGAGAGAAACAGGATGAATCGGGCGAGGCCGATGTTCCGGTTCATCTCGGTCCCTTCCTCGCTTGGCTGGCAAAACGCCGGCCCGAGCTGCGAATCTATATCCTGGCCTGGAACGGGGAACTGTTAAGCCTGCTTGGGCGCGGCACCACGCTGGCGCGGATGGCGGTCTGGCGAATGTTGAACAAGACCATCTCGTTCAGGCTGGATCACACGCCGCCGCTGGCGGCCAGCCATCACCACAAGATCCTGGTCATCGACGATGCGCTCGCATTCTGTGGCGGGATCGACATGACCGGCTCGCGCTGGGACACGCGCAATCATAAAGACGATGAGCCCGGCCGGCAGCGGCCGACCACGCATCGGCCTTATGGCCCCTGGCACGACGCGACGATGGCGGTCGACGGAGCAGTGGCGCGTGCCCTCGGCGATCTGGGGCGGCAGCGCTGGAAGGAAGCGTGCAACCAGGTGGTCAAGGCACCTTCAGTGAAAAGCGATCCCTGGCCGGACGATCTGGCGCCCGACTTCCACGAAGTCGAGATATCCATATCCCGGACCCGCGGCGATGCGAACGGCGCCGAGATCCGGGAAATCGAGGCCCTATTTGTCGATCTGATCAACAGCGCGGAGCGTTTCCTCTATGTCGAGCAGCAATATTTCGCCTCCCGGATCATTGCCGAAGCGATGGCAAAGCGGCTTTCGGAGGCCGATCCTCCCGAAGTCTTGATCGTCAATCCCTGCAATGCCGATGGCTGGCTCGAAGAAGAGATGATGGGCGCCGCCCGGGCCGAGCTTGTCGAAATATTGCGTAAAGCCGATCACAAGGACCGCTTTCGGATCTATTACCCAGTCACAACCCAGGGCGAGAACATATACGTCCACGCCAAGATCATGATCGTTGACGATGTCGTTCTGAAGGTCGGTTCGGCCAACATGAACAACCGCTCGCTCGGGCTGGACAGCGAGTGCGACGTGACGATCGATGCCCGGCGGCCGGCCAATGAGGGATGCCGCAAGAAAATCGAAGCGCTGCGGTTCGACCTGATGGCCGAACATCTTGGGGTTGCGCCGGCAAAAGTCGCGCGCGCTTTCAACGAGACGAATTCGCTGATTGCCACCGTCGATCGGCTTCGAGGCGATCGCCGCAGTCTGCGCCTCTATCAGCCACCTGAATTCAGTGCGCCGAGCAAGGCACTGGCCAAGGCCGAGGTTGCCGATCCGGAAAGCGCTGCCGAACCATTCGAGCCGTTCGCCCGCCGGCGTCTGGTGCGCGGCTTCCTTCAGCGCCTGCGGGGTCGGCGCGGCTAAGCCGCCGGGATCGCATTGGCCAGTGGAGCGGGCGACACGCGCTCAGGTGTTCCAGCCGACGCCGGCTGGCGCCGCACCCTCGCCATCTGGTCCGCGAAAATTCGCCTCCCGTCACCAGGAGCCCCGCGTTGAAGGGTGAACATAGGTTCGTTCATCGAGCATCTCCTCTTGATCGGCCTAGAGGAGAAGATCTATAAAACCTCAACAATGATTGAGGTCAAGATGAATCGAAACGGAGATTCGGGGCCGGCCAAGGTGCTTAGCGTAGGCGAACTGGCGCGTCGCAGCGGGGTCGCGGTTTCCGCCGTTCATTTCTATGAGCGAAAGGGACTTATTTCGGGCTGGCGCTCCGGCGGCAATCAGCGCCGTTATGAGCGATCCGCTCTGCGACGGCTCGCCATCGTCAAGGTGGCGCAGCAATTGGGCATCTCATTGGCGGAGATCGGTCGCCGGCTTGCCGCTCTGCCCGTCGACCGCACTCCGGGCCAGGCTGACTGGGCGCGGATGGCGGCCGACTGGCGAACCGATCTCGATCGCCGCATAGAGCAACTGACCCTGCTTCGGGACCGGCTCGACAGCTGCATTGGCTGCGGCTGCCTGTCGGTCGCAAATTGTCCCTTGCGCAACCCCGGCGACTCTCTCGCGGCCGAGGGACCGGGCCCACATTATCTCGAGCCGTCGCGGACCTCCTCGGATTGAGTGGCCGGCCGTCGCATCAGGTCGATCCGGACGTATTTCTGATCGCGTGAGTGCCTGGCGGCGGTCGGCAGGTGAAGGCTGAGACGTTTCAATGAAACCTGAGCGAGGAGAGCTAAGGCCGTTCCTGGCCGGGCGGAAGCGAATCCGTGACGGCGCCGGCTGGTGCACTGCGGCTTTCCCGGCTAAGTCCGCCGCCACCTTTCACCGGCGGGGTCTGAATGTTTCGCGCGCTTTACGACTGGACCTTGCGTCTGGCGCATCATCGTCATGCGGTAAGATCAATGGCGGTCGTCTCCTTCGCCGAGAGCAGCATTTTCCCGATCCCGCCCGATGTCATGCTGGTGCCGATGATCCTGGCGCGGCGCGACCAGGCCTATCGAATTGCCGCGATCTGCACGATCACGTCCGTCGCGGGCGGCATGCTCGGTTACGCGATCGGCTATTTCCTCTACGACAGCGTCGGGCTTTGGCTGGTAAACCTCTACGGCGCTCACGATGCGATCGCGGAATTCCGCGCCTGGTACGATCATTGGGGCGCGGCGGTCATCCTGATCAAGGGACTGACGCCGATCCCTTTCAAGGTGGTGACCATCGCCAGCGGCTTCTTCGCCTACAATTTTCTTTTGTTCGTGCTACTCGCCGCGATCACCCGTGGGGCCCGCTTTTTCCTGATCGCCTGGCTTCTCAAGCGTTACGGCGAACGGATGAAGGGCTTCATCGAGCGGCGGCTGAATCTGATCGGAACGATAGTTCTGCTTCTTCTGATTGGCGGTTTCGGGGCTGTCGCCCTGATCTAGGCCCGGCGGGGACGGTTCCAGTCCCCCGCAGCCCACTGCAGCAGCACGCGCACTCCGAGCCGTGTCCGCCCAGCAATAAGGAAAAAACCCTCCGGACAGCGACAGAAAGGTCGTTAACGAAAGACTAAGGGCGCGGGAGGAACGCACGTGGCTCGGTATCGCTATCGTACCTGCGCGATCCTGGGCCCTTGGCGCCTCAGTCTGCGGGAGGCGGCCGCGGACGCCGTCAAGGCCCGGCAGGCGAAGTGGGACGATCAGGGCGAAGCCTTGTGCTGGCTCGTCCCGGGCGAAATCGAGAAAGACCAGCGCGACGCGGCCTGATCCCATTGGGTCAATAACTATCCGATCAACTGCATCAGCGATGCGGCAGTCATCCTTCCGGGGGTGGAACGGCGCGCGCCTTCGCTTGTTTCTAAATCAGATCATCGCAGGAGACGGCCATGGAACATCGCGAGATTGCGCGCGGCATGCAGGTGCTCACCTCGGACGGAGAATTGCTTGGGACCGTCGACCGTCCGTCCAACGAAGGTTTCATGTTGCGCCGAATGGGCGACGGCGACCGTGAGGAAACGGTTCCCGATATGTGGGTTCACCGGGTCGACGAACATGTTCACCTGAACCGTACCGGCGCCGAGACGGTCGCCGGCTGGAAGTCGCTGCAGTTCCAGACTTCATCGGGTGAGCGACCGGGCGCCGTGGGAGAGACCCGGCCAGAGGAAACGAGCGGCGGCGGCATGGGCTGGCTGCTTTGGGTGGCGATCGCGGCCATCGCAATCCTGGCCATCCTTGCCTTCACCGGTCAGCTTGATTTTGGCTGAGCCGAATTGTTCGAGAGGAAGTGAAATGGATCGCGACACCGTGAACATCGCCCGGGACGAAACGGAGCGACTGATCTCATCCAAGAAAGTTGAAGGCACCCAGGTCTATGACTCGAAGGGCGAGAAGCTGGGAACGATCGACAGCTTCATGGTCGAGAAGCGCACTGGCCAGGTGGAATATGCCGTTCTGGCCTCGGGCGGTCTGTTTGGCGCGAGCAGCCGCTATTACCCGCTGCCGTGGAACGAGCTCAGCTATGATACGGAAAAAGGCGGCTATGTCGTCAGCGCCGGCCCAGAGCAGATCGAAGGCGCGCCTTCTTATGGGGAAGGGGAGGAGCCCCGCTTTGACAGCGATTACGACGATCGCGTCCGGGGTCACTACCGCCGCTGACGCTGCGGTACCATTGTCGGCGGCGCCGTCGGCGCGCTCGCCTGCGGGGCCATTGGCGGCGATCGCGAACGCACGATCGGGAACCTGATCGGCGGCGCCGCCGGCGCCCCGCTCGGCAGGGAAATCGATCGCGGGGAACTTCGCTGCCGCTAGTCCCGGTTATTGGATGGCCGATCAACCGTTCCGGGCTTAGACCCTCGGCTCCGCGGCAAAAAACAGGGCCCCGGGAAAGGGTTTCCGGGGCCCGAGTCGTCTACGGTGCCTGCTGCTAACATGGATACCGGGACCGGTCGAATCATCCAGGTTCGGCAGTGGTTCCTTTTGGGACACCCTCTACGGGCGCAGCAGCTTGTTCATGTCGGTGACGAAGAAGGCCGTCGACCAACCAATCAGAAGAAAGCCCACCAGCCCTTCGAGCGCGCCGACCAGCCGCCAGGCATGGGGGAAATCGGCTTCCGGGCTCGCCAACGTCGTATAGGCGGAAGCGGAGAAGAACAGGGACAGCTCGATATCTGGCAATGCGCCGACGAGGAGATAGAAGAGCGCGAACACGCCGATTTCGACCAGGTGGATCGAGAAGAGCATGAGCGCCACGGCGCTGAGGATTGCAGCATTGCGGGGGTGGAGCCGCCCGGCTTTCGTTCGCGGCCGGTCCAGTCCCAGCCAATGGGCAATGATCACGACGCCCCCGCCATGGATCAGCGCGCAAAGGATCGTGAGGATGGCGGCGCAGGTGAGTTGCAGCAACATCGCCCCGCGCCCTGCTCAGGCGCGCTCGAGCCGACGCTCGGCCGCCGCGATCGCTGAGGCAATCGCTTCGTCCGCCGTTAGCCCGCTGGTGTCGATCGTCTCCGCGTCCGGGGCCGCCTTGAGGGGCGCCGCCGAACGGCCCGTGTCGCGCTCGTCGCGCGAGCGAATGTCGGCCAGGACGTCGGGATAATGGACGTCGAGGCCCAGCCGCTTGAGTTCCGCTAGCCTTCGCTCGGCACGCGCTTCGGCACTAGCCGTCACGAAGAGTTTGACCTCGGCCTGCGGTGCGATGACCGTTCCGATATCGCGCCCATCGAGAACCGCGCCCTGCGGCTGAGCGGCGAAGCGCCGTTGGCGCTCGATAAGCGCCTCGCGAACCAGCCTGTAGGTCGAAATTCGCGACGCTATCCCACCGACCGTTTCGGTCTTCAGCTGGGGATCGGCGAAGTCGATCTGGGAAAGATCGCAGGCGCGCGCGGCGGCGAATTCGCTCTCCGGGTCACCGCCCATTTCAAGCAGGTTGAGCGCCGCGGCGCGGTAGAGCAGACCGGTGTCCATATGGGGCAGGCCGAAATGCGCAGCGAGCGCTCGCGCGATGGTTCCCTTACCGCTGGCCGCGGGTCCGTCGACAGCAATGATCATCGCAGGGTCAACGCCTCGAGGGTGTGAAGGAAACGCGGGAAGCTGGTGTCGATCGTACGCATGTCGTCGATCCGTACCGGCTCGGCGCTATGCAGACCAGCCACGGCGAAGCTCATCGCGATCCGATGGTCCAGCGCAACGTCAATGTTGGCGCCTCCCGGTAGCATTTCGCCGCCGCTGCCCTGGACAGCCAGGCCATCCTCGATCTCCTCCATTGGCACGCCAAGGGCCCTGAGCCCCGTGGCCATAGTCGCGAGGCGGTCGGATTCCTTGATCCGGAGCTCGGCGAGACCGCGCGTTCTAGTTGTCCCGTCCGCGAAGGCGGCGGCAATGAAGAGGATCGGGAACTCGTCGATCATCCGGGGCACCAGGTCCAGCGGGACTTCGCATCCTCGCAGCGGCGAGTGGCGCACCTCCAGATCGGCCACGGGCTCGCCGGACACCGTTCTTCTTCCACTGAACGTCAGGTCGCCTCCCATGGCAGCGAGCAGTTCGTAAAGTCCTGTTCGAAAGGGGTTTATGCCGACGTTCTCGATCCGGACTGCGGAGCCTGGCACGATCAGGGCCGCGACCGTGAAGAAGGCGGCGGCGGAAGCATCGCCAGCGACCGATATTGAGGCCGGGCGAAGCTCGACTTCACCGCGCAGCCGGAGCACCCCGTCGCCGGCGTTCAGCTCGGCTCCAAACAGAGGCAACAGGCGCTCGAGATGATCGCGGCTCGGCGGCGCCTCAACGATGGTGGTTCCGGGCTGGTTGAGTCCGGCGAGGAGCAAGGCGGATTTGACCTGGGCGGATGGAATCTGGAGGACGTGGCGGCGGGGGAGGGCCGGCGCGACCCCTTCGACGGTCAACGGCAACAGGCCGCCGGGGGCCGTATCGATTCGGGCACCGATCCTTCTCAACGGCGTCACGATCCGGTCCATGGGCCGCCGCGACAGCGATGGATCGCCGGTGAAGACGGCCTTGAGGCGGTGACTCGCCGCCAGCCCCATCAGCAGGCGGGCCGACGTCCCGGAATTGCCGAGCGCCAAAGATCCTTCCGGCTGGAGCAATGAGCCGACGCCCACCCCCTGGACCCTGCACATGGCTGGATCGCAGGAAATTCTCGCGCCCATGGCCTCGAGAGCTGCAATCGTGGCTTCCACGTCGGCGCCATCGCTGAGCCCGGCGATCCGGGTCTCGCCGACCGCAAGCGCAGCCAGCATCAGCGCGCGGTGCGAAATGCTCTTGTCGCCGGGGATCTGCGCGGTTCCGAGAAGCGGCCCGCGCGGCGCGAAGGCCGTCATGCCTTGGCTTTTGACAGCGCCCCCACCATGTGGCAAGGCGCCCGCCGACCCGCTGCCCGACCCTTCATGGCAGCGCCCAGATTTCAAATCGTATACGGAGATTCTTCACCCATGGTGAAAGCGGAATGGGGTACCAAGCGCACCTGCCCCAAATGTGCCACCCGATTCTATGATCTCGGCAAGGAAGATCCGGTGACCTGCATCGCCTGCGGGATCAACTGGCAGCCGGAGCCGGTTCTCAAATCCAAGCAGCCGATGCCGTTCGAGGCCGCCAAACCGGAGGTCGAGGCGGAAAAGGTCGACAGTGATCTCGCCGCGCCCGATCTCGATCTCGACGTGGACGAAGAAGCCGAGCGGAACCCTGACGATGAAGTCGATCTTGGCGGCGACGACGATATCGGTGTTGCGGGCGCCGGCGACGACGACGAGGAAGTCTAGCGGTACCTTCCCTGGTTCGTTTCGGGCGTTGAGCCTTAAACGATCAAGGTTCGGGTCGATCAACAGCCTTGCGCCGGGGCGAAGCCTCACTTACATCCGGCGCGCGTTAAACCGGTTCGGTCGCCCAGACCGCCATGTCCCTGAAGGGGCAGCCGGAAAAATGGTTCGGGGCCGTAGCTCAGCTGGGAGAGCGTCGCAATGGCATTGCGAAGGTCAGGGGTTCGATCCCCCTCGGCTCCACCAGCCTTCGATTGCCCGCCGCGACAATGAGGCGCGCTTACGATTCACGAAAAATCCGTGTTGCTGTGGTCTGCGCCGCCATAAGACGAGCCTAAGCGGGGCGGAGCCATGCTTCAATTCTGCCCTCATTGCTGTTATTCTCTCGCGCCATGTTCACCGACATGAGGCAGGGCACCCCCGCGGACTGGGCCCACATCGCCGCCGAGCACTACAAGCATCAGGCGAGCGAAGCTGCGAACCAGATCATGGAAAGCCTGGCGCGGCTGGAGAAGATCGAGGTGGGCTTCGCTGCCAACCAGCTTACCCACTCGTTGATGGCGGGCACGCTCGCGCGGCGGTCCGGCGGTACGGAAGAGGAAATAGTCGCCGCCTTGTGCCACGATCTCGGCAAGCTATTTTCGATTCCGAACCACGGCCCGATCGCCGCCGAAATGCTCAAGCCCTATGTCTCTGAGGACATTTACCACGCGGTCTACTGGCACCAGGAGTTTCAGGGCCGCTATTATTTCCAGCACCTCGGCAAGGATCCGGAAGGGCGAGAACGGTTCAAAGGCGAAAGCTGGTACGCATTCGCCGAGAAATTGGTCGATGACTGGGATGCGCCCGCCTTCGATCCGGAGTTCCAGGTAGACCCACTGGAAAGCTTCGCTCCTGAAGTGGCAAAGGTGTTCAGCCACCCTCGAGCGATGGTCTAAAGCCTTAATCGTCCCGGGCGCGGTCGAGACACGAGCGCCGACTGATACCGGGCCGGTCACAGGACGTGCTTCGGCCGACGTTGCTTCCCGCGACTTGAAGATTTGGGAGGGATTTGTCCCGCTGCGGGACAGGTCACGCCAATATTCGATCGCGGCTTGAAACCAATTGGTAAATAGAATCTTAATGTCGGTGATGAACCGACTGTCACCCATGATCGCCCGTCGTTCCGGTGCCCTCACGGCCGGCCGGACTGGCCCTCGCGCCGCTGTGGCTGCCGTCGATTGGCAATCTCGCTCGTCGTTTCATGGGGCCGAACCTGCCAGGTGGCTCGATGAGCTTAAGCTGTTTGCTACGGGCTGGATCGGCGGTCTGATCTTCTTCGGCACCTATCTGGGCTGAACACCCACCGTGCGTCTAGACGTCCGCGGGAAGGATTTCCGTATCGGTGCAAACCACGTCGTCGCAAGCCTTGTGCAGTTTCCAGGCGAGCCAGGCGGAGACCAGGCACATCGCCGCAGCCAGCAAAAGCTGATCCTCGACCGCGACCCCCGCCAGCGAAAGGCCGATGGCGATCAACGACCCAGCCACCATCGCGCCCGAATTGACGATGTTGTTTGCCGCGACGGTCCGCGCCGCCTGCGATTTGGGCACCGTGGTTGTCAGGAAGGCGTAAAGCGGAACCACGAACATGCCGCCTGAGATGGCGATCCCGAACAGGGAACCCACAAGCAGCCAGTTGCCGTCGTGGCGCATGAAATCGGTTATGTCGTAGAAACTTCCGTCGCTGGTGCCAGTCCAGTTCGCCGAAACGAGGTGGAAGGCGACCACGAACACGCCCATCACGATCACCGAGGGTGCTGCGTAACGGGCCGACACCTCACCCTTGAGTAACCGGTTCACGAGAACCGAGCCAATCGCGACTCCGACCGAAAAGATGGCGAGGAAAAGGCTGGCGACGGCGCGATCGGCCGTCAGCACATTTTTCACCAGCGGCGGGAACTGGATGAACAGGACGGCGCCGATCGTCCAGAAGAAGCTGATCGAGACGATCGCGAGAAAAAGTCGCGGAATGTGGAGCGTGGCGTCGATCAGCCGGTAAGAGGAGCGGAAGACATTGAAGTCGATTCTATGGCCTTCCTCCAGCGCCGGCGCAGGCGGCACCTGTCGGCCCGACGCATAGCCGGCCAGCGCCAGCAGGATCACGGCCGCGGCGGCAGCCTGAACGGAGATGACCCCCGCGAGCAGGGTTCCACCGAGGATGGCCACATAAGTACCTGCCTCGACGAGCCCGGTGCCGCCGAGCACCTCGTCGGAGCGAAGATGCTGCGGCAGGATCGCGTATTTGATCGGCCCGAAGAAGGTCGAATGAACCCCCATGGCGAACAAGGCGAGCAGCAATAGAGGTATGGCGAAGGCGGACACTGCGAAGCCTAGCCAGGCCATCATCAGGCCTGCGGCGCCCACGAGCATGATGAGGATCTCAAAGAACTTTACGATTCGAATGATCCGCGCCTTGTCACGCGCATCGGCAAGCTGTCCCGACAGCGCCGATAGAAGGAAGAAGGGAAGGATGAACACCCCCGTCGTGAGGGCGCTGAACCAGGTCTCCGACCTCTCGTCATTATAGACCTGGTAGACGACGAAGAGCACCATCGCGTTCTTGAACAGATTGTCATTGAACGCGCCCAGCATCTGGGTCGTGAAAAGCGGCAGGAAGCGCCGTGTACGAAGAAGATGAAGAGAGTCGGTCATCTTGTCGGGCGGGCCTGGTCATCTTTGGATGGCGTTTCAGCCAGTCTCGGTCTCGCCATTCGGTTTTCTCGTTATCGCTCGGTCGCTACCGGCCAGGTCGCAAGGTCATAGTCGGAGGCTTCTGCCCGGCACAAGCCCGAGTCGAACGCCTCGGCCAATCCTGAAGGTCGAGCCGTCCGTCAATTCAGCGGCAGGCGTTGCGGGCGACGGACACAAATCCTAAGGCGGCCCTTCATGCTGACGCTACCCAACCTGCTGACGCTGTCCCGGATCCTGGCGGTACCGATTCTGGTGTTCCTGCTCTGGAAGCCGAGCTGGTGGGATTATGCCATCACGTTCGTCCTTTATTGCCTGGTGGGCATCACCGATTATTTCGATGGTTATGTCGCCCGCACCCAGGGGACGGTTTCCCGGCTCGGCATTTTTCTCGATCCCATTGCCGACAAGATCATGGTTGCGGCGGTGATTGTCATGCTGGTGGCGCGCCCGCCGATCGACGCGCCGCCGATCATCGCCGACTGGCACCTCATCCCCGCTTTGATCATCCTGCTTCGCGAAATCATCGTCTCGGGCCTTCGGGAATTTCTGGCCGGGCTTCAGGTCTCGGTACCCGTCAGCCAGATGGCCAAATGGAAGACGACCTTGCAGCTGGTCGCGCTCGGCGCATTGATCCTCGCCGGAGCGATTCCGCAATGGCCATGGGTTCACGTCGTCGGGATCGTCAGCCTGTGGGCGGCGGCCGCACTGACTATGGTCACCGGGTGGGATTATCTGCGCGTCGGACTTAAGCATATGGATTGATCGATTTTCCGACTTTCACTGACGAGCTTAACTCATTTCCGTCGTCGAGCCCGGCGGCGTAGCCTGATTGGCCGATCAAGAAAGAAGCAGGAGAGAGACATGGACGCAAAGACCGGTGCATCGATGGGGTGTCCAGTAGATCGGCCGAGCACCGTGCGCTCGCTTCTCGGGCGCACGAACCGTGACTGGTGGCCCGAGTCCCTCCCTCTCGAAATCCTTCAGCAGGGCGGCCTGTCGGCAGATCCGATGGGAAGCGACTTCAATTATGGCGACGCTTTCAAGCAGCTCGACTACCAGGCCCTCAAGGCCGACCTCAGAGCGCTGATGACGGACAGCCAGCCCTGGTGGCCGGCCGATTATGGCCATTACGGCCCGCTTTTCATTCGCATGGCCTGGCACGCAGCCGGGACCTATCGCACTGCCGATGGGCGCGGCGGCGCAAATAGCGGCCAGCAGCGTTTCGCCCCACTCAACTCCTGGCCTGACAACGGCAATCTCGACAAGGCGCGGCGCTTGCTGTGGCCGATCAAGCGCAAGTACGGCAAGAATATCAGCTGGGCGGACCTCTTCATTCTGGCCGGCAACGTGGCCATCGAATCCATGGGCGGGCCCGTCTTCGGCTTTGGGGGGGGGCGCCAGGACGTCTTCGAACCCGAACGCGACATATATTGGGGCGCTGAGGAGAAGTGGGTCAGCGACGGCGCGGAAACACGTATTCAGCCCGATCGCGAGCTGGAGCTCGAACATCCACTGGCCGCAATCCAGATGGGACTCATCTACGTCAACCCGGAAGGTCCGGGCGGAGTACCTGACCCACTGCAGTCGGCCCGCGACATCAAGATCACGTTCGAGCGGATGGCGATGAATTCCGAGGAGACCGTCGCCCTGACGGCCGGAGGGCACACCTTTGGCAAGGCCCACGGCGCGGGTGACCCGAGCCTCGTGGACGCGGCGCCGGAAGCCGCCGACATTGCGTTGCAGGGTCTGGGCTGGGCGAGCGCGCACGAGAGCGGTTTCGGCGAGCACACGATCACCAGCGGGATCGAGGGATCCTGGGTGAATACGCCCACGCAATGGTCCGAGAATTATTTCCGACTGCTGCTCGATTATGAATATGAACTGGTCAGGAGCCCTGCTGGCGCCAAGCAATGGCAGCCTATCAACCAGAAGCCGGAGGACATGGCGCCGGCCGCCCACGACCCGAGCAAGCGGGTCCCGACGATGATGACGACGGCGGATATGGCCCTCAAGGTCGATCCTGAATTCCGCGAAATTTCCGAGCGGTTCCGCAACGATCACGAGGCTTTCAAGGACGCTTTCGCGCGCGCCTGGTTTAAGCTCACCCATCGCGACATGGGGCCCAAGTCCCGCTATCTCGGACCCGAGGTGCCGGCCGAAGATCTGATCTGGCAGGATCCCGTCCCGCCGGGCACGATGCCGTCCGCGGCTGACGTTGCCGAATTCAAATCCAAGATCCTCGACGCGGGCTTCAGCGTTGGGCAGCTTGTGAAAGTCGCCTGGGCGTCCGCATCGACGTATCGCCGGTCCGATCATCGCGGCGGCGCCAATGGTGCCCGTATCCGGCTCGCGCCCCAGAAGGGATGGGCGGTCAACGAGCCTGACGAGCTTGCGCGAATGCTTGCCCGGATAGACGAGCTGCGCGGTTCGCTGTCGATGGCGGACGCGATTGTCCTGGCGGGGACTGCCGCCGTCGAGAAGGCGGCCAGGGACGCCGGCTTCGACGTGGAGGTGCCGTTCACCGGAGGACGGGGCGACGCCACCCAGGACTGGACCGATGTCGAGAGTTTCGAGGTCATGGAGCCGGTGGCGGACGGATTCCGTAACTACCTCAAGAGCAAGCATTCCGTGAGAACCGAAGAGCTGCTGCTGGACCGCGCGTCCTTGCTTGGCCTGTCAGGGCCTGAAATGACGGTGTTGGTGGGCGGCCTTCGTGTTCTCGGCGCCAATCACGAGGACAGGCCACACGGCGTGTTTACGGCTCGAAAGGGCCAACTCACCAATGACTTCTTCGTCAATCTGCTCGACAACGACACCTTCTGGAAGGTCGTCGACGAGAGTGGTGACGAGGAGTTCATCGGCTATGATCGCGGCGGCAAGCAGGAGAAGTGGCGTGCGACGCGCACGGACCTCATCTTCGGCTCCAACAGCCAAATGCGCGCGACCGCGGAGGTCTATGCCGAACGTGGCTGCGAGGAGAAATTCGTACGCGATTTCGTGAGCGCGTGGACGAAAGTGATGAATGCCGATCGCTTCGACCTCCCGCAGAGCGCCAAGCTTGACGAGCCGATCGGCATCGCCGAGCCTGCCATGGCGAAGTAGGATCGAGCGCAAGAGCGACCGCGGCGCGAGGAAAGCGCCGCGGCGCTGGAGAGAACATATGCGCTGTCGAGACGTGGATCGGCTGGACTCGACCCGTATCTATTGGGTGCCTGCGGTCGTCGCTCCGCACCGTGACTGGACTGCTGTGCCAGGCTGTCGGCGCGGAGCGCGCTACATCGTCGAGCGCCACAGCTTGCGCCCGAGCCGAGACGAATTCGCCGCCTTTGGAAGTCAGCTAAGCTGCCTGCGCTGGATCATGCGTCACCGCGCCCAGCTCAACCGCGCACTGCCCGGGGCCCAGGTCCGCGCTGTTGCCCTGGACCGATGGCTGCTCGGGCTGGACTGAGATCGGCCATGATCCGACGAAGCGCTGTCGCGAGCAGCTGGAATTCGTTCTCGCGCGGACTGGATCGGCGCCAGATCAACGCGATCCGCCTAAATCCGTGGTCCGATCGCAGGGGTCGGGCGTCGACCCGCGTCCCGTCGAGGATCCCCGCGTCAATCGCCATCGACGGGATGAAGGTTATCCCCAGGCCATTGTCCACCATCTGGACGAGCGTATGAAGCGAGGTCCCCATCATCGCGGCCTGCGCGCGTAACTCGGGGCGGTTGCAGGCCGACAAGGCATGGTCCTTGAGGCAGTGGCCGTCCTCCAGCAGGAGCATTCTTTTCTCGTCGATCGAATCGACGTCCACCGTTTCTCCATCGGGAGCCTCTCCCATCGGGAAGGCGACGTACAGCGGATCCTCGAACAAAGTCGCCGAATCGACATCGCCGCAGGCGTAAGGCAAAGCTAGCAGCACGCAATCGAGCCGGCCGCGATGAAGGGCGTCGCAGGCGGCCTGGCTCGTTTCCTCGCGCAGATAGAGTTTGAGCTTAGGCCATTCGTTTCTGAGCCTCGGCAGCATCGCCGGCAAAAGGAATGGAGCGATCGTCGGGATCACGCCCATTCTCAATTCGCCATGGAGCGGCTCGCCCTCGGCTCGCGCCATCTCTGCCAATTCCTCGGCCTCCTGGAGAACCCGGATCGCCTTGTCCGCGATCTTCTCGCCGAGAGCAGTGAATCTCACGACCCGCCGGGTGCGCTCGACCAGGGTCACGGCGAGTAACGTCTCCAGGTCCCGGAGGCCGGCCGACAGGGTGGATTGTGTGACGAAACAGGCGTCCGCAGCCTTTCCGAAATGGCCGTGCCTGCGCAATGCCACCAGATATTGGAGCTGTTTTATCGTCGGGACATGAACGGTCATACTGATCGATAATTCCAATCAATACATGTCCTATAACGGGCTTGAACGATCAATGCCAGCACCCTAAATGCTGCAGTGCCGCACGGATTTCCGCTGCAACGCAAAAAACCAAAACAGGAGAATTGAATGCTCACCGTTGGTGACAAGCTTCCCGAACTGACCCTCCCGGTCCAGCAGGGTACGTCCGCGCTTCCGGCCGGCGAGACGATCAATCTCGCCGAGACCAACGGCAAGTGGAAGATCCTCTTTTATTGGCCGAAGGATTTCACCTTCGTTTGTCCGACCGAAATCGTCGGCTATGGCGAGCTGAAACAGGATTTTGAGGATCGTGACGCCATCCTGATCGGCGCCTCGACCGACACGTCCCATGTCCATTTCGCCTGGCGCCGATCCGATGAACAGCTCGCGAATGCCGACTTCCCGTGGATTGCCGACAATGGCCGGCAGCTCGCTGACGCCCTCGGCATCGTCGACCGCAACGAGCACGTGGCGTATCGCGCGACGTTCATCGTCGATCCCGACAACATCATTCAGCACGTCACTGTGAATGGCCTCAACGTGGGTCGTAATCCGCAGGAGACGCTTCGCGTACTGGACGCACTTCAGACGGACGAACTGTGTCCGTGCAACTGGACCGCGGGAGAAGAGGTCCTTCAGCCCCAGGCGGCTTGATCAGCCCGTCACGCGCCCCCCTTTTTGCGTGATGTGCGGGCAGGTGAAACTGACCGCACCTGATCATCCCCCAGGCCCCTAACGGGTCTGAAGGCTTCGACGGGAGGGGCGCGGCGAGCGATCCGCCGCGCCCCTTTTTCGCACCTTCTCATCCGGCACCGAGCCGGACGCCGAAGAAAGGAAAGAAGATGTCTCTCAAGGAGTTTGCCGACACCCTCCCCGATTTCGCGAAGGACCTTCGGCTTAACATGGGTTCGCTGCTGGGTGACCAGATGCTCGGCGATGCGAAGAAATATGGGCTTATTCTCGCTTGTGCCCACGGCACCGGCTATCGTCCGATCGTGGCTGCAGCCGAAGCGGAAGTCGAAGGCAAGCTCGACGAGACTTATGCCAACGCAGCGCGCGCAGCCGCCGCCATGATGGCGATGAACAACGTCTATTACCGCTTCGTGCACCTCGCCTCGAACCCGGTCTACGGGACTCTGCCGGCAAAGCTCCGGATGAACGTCATCGGCAATCCGGGCATCGACAAGGCGGATTTCGAGCTTTTCAGCCTCGCGGTCAGTGCTCAGAATGGCTGCGGCATGTGCATCGACAGCCACGAACGCGTTCTGTCCAATCACAATGTGAAGGCAGAGACGATCCAGGCCGCAGCACGTATCGCTGCCGTCATGCAGGCGGTCGCGACGGTGCACGCGACGCTCTAGAGCCGTCGTTCACCAGTCGAAGCCGAACGATCGGCCGAAAGCGGAAGTTTCGGGTCGCGGGCCAATGGCCCACGCGCTTGGATCAGCCTTCGATCCAGGCGCGGTGAGAATTGCGCCTGGCTATCTCCAGGCTGCTCATCTGCGCAACGAGAGGGCTGGGCGAACTGGTTCCACGCGCCAGAATCTCGAGGCCGCCGTCCACGTCTTCCTGCGCGTCCGCAAGCTCGCGCAGGGCGGCAAATCGGATGTGATCGCAAGGGTGGGCTGCAGCAAAGCTTTCCACCAGGTCGCGAGCATTGTCGCCCTCATGGTTTGCGGCGAGGGCAAGCAAGGCCTCGGTCGAGCTTCGATTGAGGATTCGGGCAATCTCGCAATTCTTTACGTCGAACTCGTACTGGGCGAGGAACGGAAGGCGAGGGGACGCCTCCATGATGTTGATCGAGACCGACAGATCGTCTGCCGGCAACTGGTTGTGGACGTCGCGGTGCGCACGGTAGAGCATGACTTTGCCCTGCTCGAGCCTGGCCTTTTCGACGAATCTCAGATCGACCTTTTCTCCCGGCACGCCTGTGACCGCTGAATAATCATATTCGTAATATTCGCTCCAATAGCCGGACCCCAGATAGCCGACCGTGAGGAACGAGAAATTGTGATCGTGGGGCACGTGATAGAAAAAGGGCGAGGTGCCGCTCGCCTTGAATACGCTGTCTCGGGGTGATGGCCAGAAATTGGCTCGGATGAAATATTTCTCCGACGCGCGATGAAGCATGATGACCTGCGAGCTGTAGCGATTTTCCAGGCTCTGCCTCGTACAGCGGTCCTTGAGCTCGGCGACGGCGATGTCGGCAAGGAAGTCGCGGTTATTCGCCAGTCCCTTCAGCCACGGCGCGGCCGCAGCCAGGCTATCCTCGTCGGCAGGATCGAAGCGTTTGTCGTTCAGGGCTGCGACGACGTCGCCCAGAGCGAAGGCCTGGTCTTCGGCACAGTTGATGACCCGTGCCATCAGGCGGCCCTCGACAGACCGGGCTGGTCCGCCTTGATCGAGGCCAGCACTTCGCGGGCGAGGCGCCGGTTTTCTTTATGCCTGTCACTCGTCGCCATCCGCTCCAGATGCGGCAGAGCGGCCAGGAGGTCGAGGCCGAGGAGTTCGCGCATGACATGCCAGCGGACGAAGAAGTTCGGATTATCGAGAAAAGCCACCATGACCGGGAAGGCCGCATCGCAATCGAGCTTGCGCAGCAAGGTCGTGATCATCTGTATCCGAGAGGCGCTGTCGTCGGCGGCGCTGCAGCCGACGAAGCGGTGGCTGGCCGAATCATATTCAACGCTGAGTGGGGCCTGATCCGACTTCAACGTCGCCTGCAGAAGCACGATATTGGTCTTCGCATGCTCGATGACGAAGCTCTCGTAGCGGCCGTCTACGAGGATCGTCTCGCCGTTCGTCATGACACGCTCTGCGACCCTGGCACACGCACCGGCTTCGGCCGCGCTGAAGTCTGCCTCAATTCGGGGTGCTTCCCAGAAGGAGAGGCGGGCCTCTCCGGCCCTTATGAACTTGATCAGACTGATTTGGCCGGAGAAGCCGATCGAGGTCGCACCGCGCGGTGCGCTCTTCTTCGTCGCGAGTTGCGCCACCCCGCTTACTCCGGCCGCGATCGAGACAAGCTCGTCCTCGTAGACGATCAGGCCCTGATGAACGTCGCTGTTGAGATGACGGAAAGGGGGTACGAAAAATGGGTCCCGCTGCATCTCTGCGGCGAGCGAATCGATCAATGATACAGCCCAGCCATCGTCATCGAAAAGTTCACGGACCGCGTCGGCCACCTGCTCGGCGTCAGGATTCGCGATGGCGGCCATGGCCGCCGCGATCCGCCGATGGGTGGGACTCAGATTCCACTGGTCAGCGAAATTGGCGATGTCCTTCTCGGTTTGCCGATGCCGGCGCCGGTCGAAGGTCCATTCGCTGAGGGCTTGTCCGAAGATCATTTTGATTCTGCCGGTTCAATCCGCTCGAGACGTCCCCCCGGCAACGGAAAAGCCGCTGGATCGTCGTTATCAGGAGGGGCCGCTGGTACCGATATAGACGGCGATTCCGGCCGCGATGCCGAGGCAGATGCCGCCACCGACTTCCTGCTGCCGGGTCGATCCGGAAACGGCGACTTTTGTGTCGAGTTCCGGGAGCGCGTCGACGTCCAGCCGAAGCGTCTTGCGAGAATGAGTCATGGTCCGCCCTTCCTGATACGAGCTCAGGCGGTGCTTCTCTCATTCAAACATTGACACTTTGCTAAGGGCGCTCGGGGTCGTGCCGTCAGACCTGCGCGGATTCTGCCCTGAAGGCATCCCTGAGCGCGCGCAGATGCTCCAGCTCGTGACGTGAAGCCCGCAAGGAACGCGTGAAGGCGACGGCGACCGTCGCGACCAGCAGGATCGCGCCGGCTGTAATCCAAAGCCCGAGGCTGGGGTCGGAGACGATCCGGGCATAAAGCTGACCGGAGCTTCGGTCGACCAGGGCGGCGATGCCCAACCCAAGCAGGAAGCTGGGCACGATCCCGATCAGCTGGAAGCGCGTACGCTTCAGTGTCGCCTGGGCTCGAACGATCGATTGTTCGAGCATTTCCTCGCTCGATCCGGTCAGGCCTCGAAGTTCTTCGGCGCGTAGCCGCCGACTGCGGGTTTGACCCGCCAGCATGACCAATATGGCTGCGGTCCCCACCAGCATCGTGTCGGTTCTGGGATTGGTCAGAACCAGAATCACCACGATAGTGGCGACGATGACCGCCGCAGCGACGTCGACGAATTGACCCCATCTGGCCTTTCGCCGAACCGCTTCGGCCGTCCGCCGAAGCGATTCCATTTCGGCGGCCGTCGGGCGCTGCCGCCACAGATCGCCGAGACGGTCGAGATCGAGGTCGGTCATCGCTGCTGCTCCAGCATCTTCTTCAGACCCGCTTTCGCTCGCGTCAGGCGCAACGCCAATGCATTGGGCGCTATGTTCAGCATTTCGCCGATCTCGGCATAATCGAAGCCTTCCAGCAGGAGCACGACCACCTCGCGCTGAGGCAATGGGAGACGACGCGTCGCTTCGAGCAACGAGCGGTGCTCGCTGGCTTCGATCGCGCTTTCTTCCGGGCTCGGACTGCTGGTCGCCAGTTCGTGGGGAACTTCGGCGACGGGGGGCTGTCGAACCTGCTTCGCGACGAACGAGATGGATCGATTCTGGGCAATTCGAGCGATGAACGTGCGAAGCGACGAATCGGCACGAAAGCTGGGAAGAGCCTGCCAGACGGCGAGGAAGATCTGCTGGGTCAGATCTTCTCTCAAAGTGGCGTCGGCTTCGTAGGACATCGCGATTCGGGAGACGAGCGCACCATGATCGGCGACGATCCGGTCGAACGACGGATGGTCGTTCGCCGTCGCGGCACCCTGCATGTCTTGCCTCTGGATCACCGCCGCTGATTTGCCCCGATTGCCGGCTCAGCTCTTCTCACATCAATGGCGACGCTGCCAGCGGCGAACGCGCTTTGTCCAGTGCCGGGACAGCCCAACACTCCTGTGCCCCCTTGAGGCGTCTGAGCGCCAAGTCTGGAAATCCGTGTCCGCCTCGCTTATCTCTCCAGCTTAACGGCGAGGGGCAGTCTTCCCATGGCTTTCGGCCTTCTGGTCTATCTCGACTCCGTCAAGGCTCGTGATCCCGCGCCTCGCTCGCGCTGGGAGGTCCTGCTCTATCCCGGGGTCTGGGCGCTAGGTTTCCACCGCATTGCGCACTGGCTTTACCGGGGCGAGCTTTACTTTCTGGCCCGGCTGGTGAACCATCTTTCCCGGATGCTGACAGCGATCGACATTCATCCGGGGGCGGTGATCGGCCGCAACTTCTTCATCGACCACGGTTTCACTGTGATCGGTGAGACCGCCGAGATCGGCGATGATGTCACCATCTACCAGCAGGTTACTCTGGGCGGCACCAACCCGACCGACGGTCTCGCCGGCAAACGACACCCGACCATCAAGGATGGAGTCATCATCGGCTCGGGTGCTCAGGTCCTTGGGCCCATCACCGTCGGAGAGAGAGCGCGGATCGGCGCCAATTCGGTCGTCAACAAGGAAGTTCCGCCCGGGGCAACCATGGTTGGGATTCCGGCCAGATCCACCCTGGTGGACGCCGGGGAAAGCAGCACAACCAGCTTCCTGCCTTATGGAACGCCGTGCAGCGAAATCTTCGACCCGGCTTCGCAGAAGCTGGAACTCCTCCAGTGCGAGGTTGAACAATTGCGCAAACGCGTCGCCGAACTGATCGCCGAGCGCGACCGTACCGCCTCGGAGCGCGACCCGGTGAGCCAGGAGCGTGATCTCAAAGAGCAGGGCCGAGCCTGATGGGAACGGTCCTGCCATTTCCAGGACCGCAAACCACAGGACAGACGGGTTTCGACCGCTCCGAACTGAACCGGATCGTCGATCTTTATGGCCGAATGGTCGCCGCCGGCTTGTGGAAGGATTATGCGATCGAATTCAGACCGGATGCGGCCGTTTTCTGGGCCTTCCGCCGCGCCGCGGAGCGGCCGGAATACAAGATTGAGAAACGGCCGGGCCATCGCCACAAGCAGGGCATGTGGGCCTTGATCGGTGAATCGGGCCAGGTACTTCGCCGCGGTCATGAACTCGGGCCGGTACTCGCGCCGATCGAGCGGCGGCTTCTGAAGCTGGTTGGTGAAGGCTGAAAAAAAGGCCCCTCCCGCGAGCGGAAGGGGCCAGTAATCGGAGTGTGATCGTCAGGCCGACGCCGGAGCCGCCACCGAGACCCGGTCCACGACGGGCAGGCGGGCCCGCAATCCTTCAGGCAGCGGCTGGACCACGGCCCGCCGGGCATTGGTCCAGAAGGCCGACAGAAGCAGCAATGCCGATCCGATGACGAGCGCGGTAAGCGCTATGCTGAGCTCCACCGCGCCGTAGGTTTCGAACAGGCTGTTCAGCGCATAGAGAACGTAAGCCAGCGCTGACACCAGAAGGGCGCGCCGGTCGATCGCCAGCGCTATCAGGCCGAGCACGACGTAGAGCAGGACGACAGCGATTCCATCGAGTGTCGACGCCGCGCCCTCGGTCAGCCCGAGCAACGAGAAGATCGGGTGAACCATCAAGGGTGCCGCCAGAAGGTGAAGCCAGAAGGCCACATCGGAGCGTCGAGTTTCCCGCCGCGGATCGGAAGCGTCCCAGCGCATGGCGAACAGAAAGGTGCCGATGCCGAGAAGCAGCGCCACGCCTTCCAGGATCGACATGATCTGTTCGCCGCGCTCGTCGCTGATGTTCTGGCCGTCTCCGACGAGGGACGAAGCGATGAGTGCAAGGACAAGCGCAACGACCGCCGCCGCGCCCGCGGCGACGGTGATCGGAACCCGGAATCGGCGCCAGTGGAACCAGGTTGCCGCTACGGCAATGGCAGCCCCAGCGGAGAGCAGGAGCGCGAAGGCGGAGGCGTTCTGGTCGAAATAATCGGGGCCGATGATCACGGCGAGACCGAAAGTGGCCGCCGCCATGACGCCACCGGTAAAGGCGAGCAGCAGGATGATGCTTGGAAGCGCCATCCGGCGCTGCCGGGTGAAGAATTCTGCAAGACCCCAGGCACTCGCCGCAACGAGCAGACCAGACATGGGCGAGGGGCCATCACCGTCGATGCGGGGTCCGATATAATGGCCGATCCAGGCCATCGCGACGAGCAGGATCGCCGCCGCGATCGCGACGAAGATGTCGTTGAATCCGGTCAGCAGTCGAAAATGCTCCTCGTCCACGACCGGCATGTGCCGGCCGCTCGCCACGAAGTCCCTGAACCGGGCCGCCTGGTCCGGGGTCAGCGCCCCGCCGGCGATCGCGGCTTCCAGATCGCTTTCACTATACATGAACCTCTCCTCCCTGAGTCTCCGGCCTAGCACGAGTGCTTTAGTGATGCAATACACCACGACGCATGCCCTTGGGGGATTCCGAGGTGGAAGCAAGGTTTGCTGGATCTAGTTGCCCTGAAGACGTTGCATGATCGTCATCGCCTGTTCGGCCCCCGACTGGGGCACAATCTCGCCGTCGCGGTTGGTGATCGCCGCCCAGTTGGCCGCGACGGCCTCGGGGGTCGGCTCGGGCAGCATGACTCCACGGGTCAGCGTGACGAAGGCCGCCTGGACGACTCCGGCGCCGGCGCCGATGATCATGTTGTTCGGAGCCTCCTCCGACACCAGGAAAAGGGCTGCGGGTGCGACCTGCTCCGGCTGGAAGCGCTCGAGCAGCTCAGCCGGAAAGATGTCCTCCGTCATCCGGGTCGCCGCGGTCGGCGCGATGGTGTTGACCCGGACGTTGTACTTGGCGCCTTCGAGGGCAAGGGTCTTCGCGAGCCCGGCGAGCCCGAGTTTTGCGGCGCCGTAATTCGCCTGGCCGAAATTTCCGTACAGCCCCGTCGATGAGCTGGTCACAAGGATTCGGCCGTAGGCCTGCCCACGCATCGTGTCCCATACTGCCTTGGTGCAATTGGCCGAGCCGATCAGGTGCACGTCCACGACAGCCCGGAAATCGTCCATCTCCATCTTGGCGAAGCTCTTGTCGCGAAGGATTCCCGCATTGTTGATGAGGATGTGGACATCGCCCAACTCGGCCCTGGCCTGCTCGACCATCGCCTCGACCTGGGCGAGGTCAGTGACGTTGGCGCCGTTGGCGACGGCAATGCCTCCGGCGGCACGGATTTCATGGACCACTTCGGCGGCAGCATCGCTGCGACCGGTACCGTCGCGAGCCCCGCCAAGGTCGTTGACCAGGACCTTCGCGCCGCGCTTGGCGAGCTCGATCGCATAGATTCGGCCAAGGCCGCCACCGGCGCCGGTGACAATTGCCACCCGGCCTTCGAAACTGATCGTCATGTTCGTCGAAACCCCTCAAGTGCCATTAAACGGGCTCGGGGTAGGGCAAAGGGCAATGCGGGCAAAGTCCCGCTGCGCCGAACCTTTGTCCGGCGTCAGCGGGCCGTTGCTGCGCAAATCAGTTGGGGCGGCGGGATCCGCGCTCGTATGTCTGCACGCAATTATCCGTGACGGTGCGCGAGCAGGCAGGATATTCCTGGTCCGCTGGCCGAGCAGCGAAGGCCGCCCGCTGGTTCGGGTTGGCGACGACGGTGGCGCCGGCCGGGACGGTGACCACTTCATTGGTGCCGGCGGGGGCGGTTGCGGGATCCGACACGACTGGAATGCCGCGCGCATCGCGCTCGGGGCTATCGTTTCCGGGCGCGACGGTCTGCTGGGCGACGGCCGCGGTTCCGAACAATAAAGCGGCAGCGAAAAGAGCTGATTTCATGAATATCCTCCTTGTTTGCGACGCCAATTATGCCGGCGCCGGCTCACGGCCGCTCGCGATTCAGGGCGTTCGGCAGAAGGTTAAACGAGGCTGAAGCCGTTTTTCTCCCGCAACGAAATTGCGGCGTCGTCGCGGCGCTCGGCTGGCCTTTCTCCATGGGTCGCGCGACAGGCGAAGAAACGGCACCTGACCGACTGGATGCGAAGCAGCGCTATGGAAATGGTGTCATATCCATGCCATCGGGGCGCGGAACTTCAGGGGCGCCATGACCGGAACAAGAGACTTCGCAGCCGTGATCCTTGCCGCGGGGAAGGGCACGCGGATGAAATCGGACGTGCACAAGGTGCTCCATCCGATCGCCGGGCGGCCCATGCTCGATCATCTCCTCGGTACGATCGAGAGCCTTTCACCCCAGCGAAAGCTGGTGGTCGTCGGCAGTGGTCGCGAACAGGTGGAAAGCCTGGTGCAGGCCCGTGGAGGCGAACTCGTCGTTCAGGACAGCCAGCTGGGTACGGCCCATGCCGTCCGCCAGGCCGAGGCGAAGCTGGCCGACTTCCCCGGCGACATTCTGATCCTGTTCGGCGACGCGCCGTTGATCGAGGCCGAGACGATGGCAAGAATGCTGGATCGGCTGCACGCGCCTGATTCCCCTGTCGTTGTCGTCGTCGGTTGCCGGCCCGCGGATCCCGCTCAATATGGCCGGATCGTTGCCGGTCCTGACGGAATGATCGAGAAGATGGTCGAATATAAGGACGCGACCGAGGAGGAGCGGAACGTCGATCTGTGCAATTCCGGCTTGATGGCGGCCCGCGCCGCCGATCTGTTCCCGCTTCTGGCCCGGGTCGGCAACAGCAATGCGGCCGGCGAATATTATCTGCCCGACATCGTCATGATTGCCGCCGCGGACGGCCGCAAATCGGCGGTGATCGAGGCCGATCCATGGGAGTCGGCCGGGGTCAACAGCCGGTCCGAGCTCGCTTCGCTCGAAGCCGAGTGGCAGCGCCGCCGCCGCCTCCGGGCCATGGCGGACGGGGTCACACTAATGGCCCCGGAAACCGTCTGGTTCGCCCACGATACCGAAATCGGACGCGACAGCTTCATCGAGCCGAACGTCGTCATGGGTCCGGGTGTGCGGATCGGCGAGCGGGTCGTGGTGAAAGCCTTCAGCCACATCGAAGGCGCAGTCATTGGCGACGACGCCGTGATCGGGCCCTATGCCCGTCTCCGGCCGGGCTCCCAAATCGGCGAGAGAGCGCGGGTCGGCAATTTCGTCGAGGTCAAGAAGACCAGGATGGGGCCCGGGGCCAAGGCCAATCATCTGACCTATCTCGGCGACTCAGATATCGGTGCCAACGTCAATGTCGGCGCCGGCACCATAACCTGCAATTATGACGGCTATTTCAAATATCGGACCATCATCGGCGAAGGGGCCTTCATCGGCTCCAATTCAGCCCTCGTGGCGCCGGTGACGATCGGCGCCGGTGCGCTGGTCGCGGCGGGATCGGTAATCACCCGGGACGTCGCCCCGGACGCCATCGCGTTGGCACGCGGCGAGCAGGTCGAGAAGCCCGGTCGGGCCAGGCGATTCCGCGAAGCGATGGCCGCGAAGAAGGCAAAAGCCTCTTGAACCATGACGTCGCCCCAGCGAAGGCTGGGGTGCAACCGGCGGCATGGGCTGCGGGCGATCAGCCTGGGCCCTGACCTGCGCAGGAATGACTGGAAGAAAGTAAGCGTATGTGCGGCATCATTGGAATCGTCGGCCGGACCGAGGCACCGGATCGGTTGATGGACGGCCTTAGGCGGCTCGAATATCGCGGTTATGACAGTGCCGGCCTGTGCACCATCGTCGACGGCCGGCTCGAGCGCCGGCGTGCCGAGGGCAAACTCGACAATCTTCAGCGTGAGCTCGACGCCTCGCCGCTCACCGGGAAGGTCGGGATCGCTCACACGCGCTGGGCGACGCATGGCGCACCTACAGTCGGCAATGCCCATCCGCACGTCGTCGACGGAGTCGCGGTCGTCCACAACGGGATCATTGAGAACTTCAAGGCGCTCCGCGAGGAGATGCAGGCCAAGGGTCGGGTCTTCGCGAGCGAAACCGACAGCGAGTGCGTCGCTCATCTGATCGCGGACCAGCTTGAGCAGGGGCTTGGGCCGCAGGAAGCGGTCGCTGCCGTCCTGCCTCGGCTGCAGGGCGCTTTCGCCATTGCCATCCTGTTTCGTGATCATCCAGGGATGATCGTCGGCGCGCGCCTCGGTGCACCATTGACGGTCGGCTATGGCGACGGTGAGAATTATCTTGGTTCGGACGCTTTGGCTCTGGCTGCCCTGACTCAAAGGATCTCTTATCTGGAGGAAGGCGACTGGGCCGTCGTCACCCACGATGATGTCCGCCTTTTCGACCGCTCCAATCGCCCGGTCGAGCGAGAGATCGTCGCCTCGAATGCCAGCGCCGTCCGCATTGAAAAGGGCAACCACGCCCATTTCATGCAGAAAGAGATTTTCGAACAGCCGATTGTCGTAGCCCAGACGCTGCAATCCTATCTTCGCCCGCTCGAGCAGAAGGTCGCTCTTCCGGACATGAACTTCAGCTTCGCGCCGGTGCCGCGGATCACGATCGTCGCCTGTGGCACGTCTTATTACGCTGGAATGGTCGCCAAATACTGGCTCGAACGGTTCGCCCGTATTCCCTGTGAGCTCGATATTGCGAGCGAGTTCCGATATCGCGATCCGGTGCTGGAGGAAGGGGGGCTGGCCCTTTTTATCTCGCAGTCCGGGGAAACGGCAGACACCCTGGCCGCTCTTCGCCACGCCCGCGCGCAGGGACAGAAGATCGCGGTGGTGGTCAATGTGCCGACGAGCTCGATGGCGCGTGAGGCCGATCTTCTGCTTCCCACCCATGCGGGCCCCGAGATCGGCGTCGCCTCGACCAAGGCCTTCACTTGCCAGCTCGCGGTGCTCGCCGCGCTGGCTGCCCGGGTCGCCTGCGACAAGGGCCGGCTGAGCGAGGAAGAGGAACGCGAGATCGTAGGCCATCTCTACGAGGCGCCGGCGGCGATGAATGCCGCCCTGGCCCATGACGAGGATATTCGCGGAATGGCGCACTTCATCGCCGAAGCGCGCGACGTCCTTTATATTGGCCGCGGCCAGGACTATCCGCTCGCTCTCGAAGGCGCGCTGAAGCTGAAGGAAATCAGCTACATCCACGCGGAAGGCTATGCCGCAGGCGAGATGAAGCATGGGCCGATCGCCTTGATCGACGATGCCGTGCCGATCATCGTTCTCGCGCCTTCGGGCCCCTTGTTCGAAAAGACCGTGAGCAACATGCAGGAGGTCCAGGCGCGGGGTGGCAAGGTCGTCCTGATCAGCGACGCCGAAGGCATCGCCGAGGCGGGCGAGAACACGATCGCGACGATCGAGATGCCCAGGGTCCACCCTCTGATCGCGCCTCTGGTCTACGCGGTGCCGGTGCAGCTTCTGGCTTATCACGTCGCGGTGGCGAAGGGCACGGACGTCGACCAGCCACGCAATCTGGCCAAGAGCGTCACTGTGGAGTGAGGCTGGAAACAGCGACCGGAAAACACGCGACTTCTCATATTCGTTAGTAACAACTTCATTCAAAAGGTTGAAAAGACTTTCCACTCTGCTTAGGGGTCGGGTTCGGTTTCACGGGGGGTGAAGTGAAGACCTGGCTAAAGGTAGTTTTAATCTTCGCTGCGATCGGAGCGGCGATTACGGCCATGCTCTGGATGGACAGCCGCCGGAAAGCGACGATGACTGCCGAGGGCCAGGCCGTGGTGACCGGTGCGCTGCTTCATGAGGACGACGAAAGCAGCAGCCTGGACGAGACGCGCATCTCCTATCGTTTTGAGACAGGAGGTTCAGCGTTCGAAGGCCTGAGCAGCGTGCCGGGTGACAGGGTTTCGGATTGGCCCGCAGGTCGAACGGCGAGAGTATGCTACAATCCGGAGGATCCGACGGTATCCGAAATACGCGATTCCGGGAGACCCTGCGGCTGATCTTACGCGCGGGTTCCCGATCAGTGGGTGCGGTCGAACAGCTCCGACCTCGCCGCCTCATAGTCGGCCGCCAGTTGAGCGATGTAATCGGCGGCCGGCTGAATTGCGCGTATGGCGCCGATGCCCTGACCCGAGCCCCAGATGTCGCGCCACGCTTTTGCCTTTGAGCCCTCGCCGGTGCCGAAATCCATCGTCTTGATGTCGCCTTCCGGGAGGTTGGCCGGGTCGAGGCCGGCGCGCTCGATCGACTGGCGTAGATAATTGCCGTGAACGCCGGTGAAGAGGCTGGAATAGACGATGTCGTCGGCGCGTCCGTCGACGATGCCCTTTTTGTAGTCACCGGGCGCATTCGCCTCCTCGGTGGCGATGAAGGGTGAGCCGATATAAGCGAGGTCGGCGCCCATGGCCTGAGCGGCCAGGATTGCCCTTCCAGTCGCGATCGCGCCCGACAGGATCAACGGCCCCTCAAACCATTCCCTGATCTCCTGGACCAGCGCGAATGGGGAAAGTCGTCCGGCATGGCCTCCAGCTCCAGCCGCGACGGCGATGACCCCGTCGGCGCCCTTCTCCACGGCCTTGCGGGCGAAGCGATCGTTGATGATGTCGTGAAGCGTGATCCCGCCCCAGCCATGAACGGCCTGGTTGACCTCGACGATCGCCCCCAGCGAG
Source organism: Allosphingosinicella sp. (assembly GCA_035710145.1). Taxonomy (GTDB): domain Bacteria; phylum Pseudomonadota; class Alphaproteobacteria; order Sphingomonadales; family Sphingomonadaceae; genus Allosphingosinicella. The sequence goes on along the minus strand of DASTDX010000005.1, from coordinate 13,945 downwards.
GTGATCACGATCGGCACCTTCCATTTGGCGCAGGTAGCCATGTCTTCCTGAAGACGCAGATTGGAACGATGAACGATCTGATTGACCGCAAATGGCGCCGAGGGGCGGTCGGGATTGTCCCGGTCCCAGGCGGCCAGCTCTTCCGTAATGCGGTGCAGCCATTCATCGAGCAGTGATTGCGGGCGCGCATTGAGGGCAGGGAAGGAGCCGACAATCCCTGCCTTGCACTGGGCGATGACCAGATCCGGGTTGGAAACGATGAACAGCGGCGCACCGATGGCGGGCAGCCGCAGCCGGCCAAGCTGGGGTGGAAGGCTCATCCTTTCGCCTTAGCTGCTGGGGGCCGGTTGGCAAGGCGGATGATTTCGGGTCCGCTACGAACGAGACGGAGGACGTCATGGCAGGGACGGTCGCTTCGTCGGCTCGATCGGGGTCGGCGATCGGCACTTCCCAACGCTAGGATGTCAGGTCCTGAGCGCTTAATGGATCAGCATGATGCATGCGATGCAGCTGGACGAGCCGGGCAAGCCGCTTCGCCTTGTCATCCGCCCAATGCCCGATCCGGGGCCGGACGAACTGCTCATCGAGATTTCCGCCTGCGGGGTGTGTCGGACGGATCTCCACATCGCCGATGGCGACATCAGGCCCAGGCTGCCGATCGTCCCCGGCCATGAGATCATCGGCCGGGTCATCGCCACCGGTGGAGCGGTGAAGGGTTTCGAAGTCGGCAGCAGGGTCGGCGTGCCCTGGCTGGGCCGAACCTGCGGGGTCTGTCCCTATTGCCGGTCGGGCCGAGAGAATCTGTGCGATGCCCCTCTGTTCACTGGTTTCTCGCGGGATGGCGGTTTCGCCAGCCATTGCGTCGCCGATGCCCATTTTTGCTTCCTCGTTCCTGACGTCTTCGACGACTCGGAGGCGGCCCCCTTGCTTTGTGCCGGGCTCATCGGATTTCGCGCCTTGAGGCTGGCAGGAGAGGGTCAGGCACTGGGCCTGTACGGCTTCGGCGCCGCCGCCCATATCCTCGCGCAGGTCGCCGCATGGCAGGGACGACGGGTCCATGCATTCACTCGCCCAGGCGATATTGCCGGGCAAGAATTTGCTCTGAAGATGGGCTGCGCGTGGGCCGGTGGGTCGGACGAGGTGGCGCCTGAACCGCTCGACTCGGCGATCATCTTTGCCCCGGTCGGGGCGCTCGTGCCGGTGGCGCTGAAGCAGGTGCGCAAGGGTGGCCGGGTCGTCTGCGCCGGAATCCACATGAGCGATATACCCGCTTTCCCTTATGCCGACCTGTGGGGCGAGCGAAGTCTGCTGTCGGTGGCGAACCTCACTCGGGCCGATGGCGACGAATTTCTGAGACTGGCCGCGCAGGTGCCGGTCAGGACGGTCGTAACGGACTTTCCGATGTCGCAGGCGAACCAGGCGCTGGAGCTTGTTCGATCGGGAAAGGTTGAAGGCGCGGCGGTGCTCCGTCCGGCTCTCGATGAAGGAGAATGACATGCGTTACCGGCGGCTCGGAGCGAGCGAACTCGAAGTGTCGGAAATCTCGCTCGGTTCCTGGTTGACCTACGGCGTCGGCGTCGAAGCGGACCAGGCCCGCGCCTGCCTCGATCGCGCGCTCGATATCGGCATCAACCTCATCGACACGGCCAACATCTATGGTCGCGGCGCGGCCGAATCCTTTCTCGGCAAGGCATTGGCCGGCCGGCCACGCGACAGCTACCTCTTGGCGACCAAGCTCTACTTCCCGATGACGGACGAGGATCGCGGTCTTTCACGGGGCCAGATCGAAAAGCAGCTCGACGCTTCGCTCGCGCGCCTGCAGACCGATCATGTCGACCTTTATCAGTGTCACCGCTACGATTGGGACACGCCACTCGAGGAGACGATGGCGGCGCTGTCCGATGCCGTCCGGAGCGGCAAAGTGCGCTACATCGGCTTTTCGGAATGGCCCGCGGAGCGGATCCAGGCAGCGCTCGACATTGCCGGAACAGTGCCTTTCGTTTCCAGCCAGCCACAATATTCCCTGGTGTGGCGGGAGCCCGAGCGCGAGGTGTTCCCTTTGTGCGCAGCCAACGGAATTTCGCAAATCGTCTGGTCGCCACTCGGCCAGGGCGTGCTGACCGGCAAATATTCACCTGCTTCACCACCGCCCCAGGGCAGCCGGGCGACCAGCGCGGAAATGGGTGGCTGGATGGACCGCCTGCTCCAACCGCCTTTGCTCGAGGCGGTTCAGCGATTGAAACCGCTGGCAGCCGAAGCGAACCTCAGTCTCGCCCAGTTTTCGCTGGCGTGGGTCCTTCGCGAACCCAATGTCGCTTCAGCGATCGTCGGCGCATCACGCCCCGATCAGATCGACGAGAACGCCGCCGCCAGCGGCGCTGAGGTCGATCCCGCTTTGTTCGAGCAGGCTGAAGCGATCATTGCGAAAGCGACCGGCTAAGCGCCTCTGCCCTCGCTTTGCGACGGAGGTCCGGCTGACTCGGCCGTCGGCTCTTAGTCTTTGCTGGGAGTGGTATAGTTGGTGAGGCCGGGCCGGTGCGGAAGGTCCGATTCTTCGGCAATGCTCGGGACGATCTCGACGATGACGTCGCCTGCCTGAAGCGCGTGGCAACCCCGCTCCCAGAAGCCTATGGGTTGACCGTCACGATAGACCCTAACCCCAAGTCCGGTCGTGATGTCGGCAAGCGGCTTGCCATATTCCTCGGGCCGCGCTTCCCGCTCGGCCAACCTCACTCGTCCGTGCGAAGAAGCCAGATCGGCAAGATAATCCGAGATGTTCGGTCCGTGCGCGGAGCCGGCCAAGAGGAGGCCGGCAAAACTGACCGGGTTGATCACCGTGGTTGCGCCGGCCTGTCTGGCTGGAAGCTCGTTGTCCTCCGCGCGGACAGCGACGCTGATGGGTACTTCTGGGGCGAGGTGACGGGCTGTGAGACAGATCAGGATCGAAGTGTCGTCTCTTCCTGCTGATATGATGACGGTCCGAGCCTGTCGGATTCTTACCGCCGCCAGGGTCCGGTCTCTGGTAGCGTCGCCCTCGAGGACCGGGCAGCCCAGTTGTTCCGCCGCTGCCAGCGCTTGATCGTCCGGATCGATCACGACGATGCACTGTGGGTCGGTTCCGCGGGCGATCAACTCAGCGACGGCCTCCGATCCGCTGGTACCGTATCCGGCCACGATTATATGGTTGTTCAGTCGCTTCTGAATTTGCCCCATGACCCACTTTTCCCAAGTTCGCCTGAGCACGAATTGATAGGCCGTGCCGAGAAAGATAAGAACGAACAACACCCGGATGGGAGTCACCACCAGCGCGTCGAAAGTGCGCGTGCCGTTCGATACCGGTACGATATCGCCGTAACCGGTGGTGGTGATGCTCACCATCGTGAAATAGATCACGTCGAGGAAGCTGACGTGCCCGTCATGGCCGTCGCGTAACCCGTCCCTCTCGATCCAGTGCACGGCGATAACCAGCAACAGGATCGCAATGACCAGCCCCACCCGCCAGCCGATCGACACCCAGGGCGATGTCCGGGACTTGCGTCTCAACGTCAATTGGAGCCTTCCCGGCTGGCGGACGCTCATGCCCGGTAACGCTCCGTCAGCTCCGAAAGCGAACCTTCGTGAGTAAGATCGAGGTGAAGAGGTGTTACAGAGACGAAGCCGTCGGCAATCGCTTCCAGGTCCGTGCTGTGGCTCGGCGTGTGAAGCATCGGGCCAAGACCGAACCAGTAATAATGATATCCGCGCGGATCGGTGCGTTGATCGATCCTGAGCCGGCCATAATCGCGAATTCCCTGGCGGACCACCTTGATCCCCTTCACCTCAGTGGGCGGCAGGGCCGGGAAATTGACGTTGACCAGTGTCCGCGGCGCCATCTGCACGGCGATGAGCGGCCGAAGCACCCGATCCGCCCAGGCTTCGGCGGCGGCGAATGGGACGGTGTCGCCCATGCCCTCTTTCGCATAGCTCTGGCTTAACGCGATCGAGGGGATTCCGGCGAGAGCGCCTTCCATCGCTGCCGAGACCGTACCTGAGTAAGTGCAATCCTCGCCCAGATTGGCCCCTCGGTTGACCCCGGACAGGATGAGGTCCGGTGGCTCGTCCTTCATGATCCAGGCAATCGCCATCATGACCGCATCGGTCGGCGTTCCGGTGACGCAGAACCTTTTCTCGCCCAGTTTTCGAAGACGCACCGGAACCGTCAGGGTCAGCGAGTGACCGGCACCGGATTGCTCTTCAGTCGGCGCGACGATCCAGACATCGTCGGACAATGCCGCGGCTATCTGCTCGAGCACCTTGAGCCCCGGGGCACGGACACCATCGTCGTTGGTGAGAAGGATGCGCATCGGGGACGCTATGCCGGGGCGCAAGTCGAGCGGCAACCATCCTGATGGGTGTCGCGTTCATGTCGGCAGATAGAATGGGAGCCCTCGATGCAAATTCCCCACGACAGCTTTGTTCTCATAGCCGACGGTCGCAAGTCCTTGTTCTTCCGCAATGAAGGGGACGGAGAGTTTCCAAACCTCGCGGTAGAGCGCAAGGAGGTGAGGGACAATCCCGAGCATCATGAACAGGCCAGCGACATGGCGGGACAATCGGCGGGTCCGATCGGCTCCGCATCAGGGACGATGGGAGAAACCGACTTCCATGTCCTGGAAGAGCAGAGATTCGCGGCCGACATGGCCCAGCTCCTGAACGAGCGGGCCTTGCGTAACGAATATGAAGCGCTCGTCGTGGTCGCGCCGCCCAAGACACTGGGGGAGCTGCGCAAGCATTACCACAAGGAAGTGGAAAAGAGGCTTGTCGCCGAAATACCGAAGGATCTAACGAACCTGCCGGTTACCGAGATCGAGCGAGTCCTTCAGGCGCAATAAGCAGGGCCAATCCCGGCAAGGTCATTAGCATCGGAATATTGCTTCTCCTCAGGGTGACGCCCCGTGGCCGGAATGTCACGTTTTCAATCCACCCACAGGAAAATTTCTCTCCCGGTTTGAGTGACTTGTCTCGACAAGCCGGTAAAGCTATAGGCCCGCTGGGGCGGAAGGCTTAAAATTCAAGAAAACTGCGTCCGCACCCCAGATCGACTCGCCGGAATCGGCGGATCGATCAGGATCGGCCCTCCGGCATAGCCGGAAGACGAGGAGTGGAGGGGTAATGGCTACGCTTCATAGTGACGCTTTGAATCCGCAGTTCGTCGGCAAATATCGACCGAGCGCCAACGAAGAATTCATGAACCCGGAGCAGCTGGCTTATTTCCGCCAGAAGCTGCTCGGCTGGAAGGACGAGATTCTCCGCGAGTCTCGGGAGACGATGGCGGAGCTCGCCAACGGCCCGATTCAGGAAGCGGATCTTACCGACCGGGCCTCGAGCGAGACGGATTGGGGGATCCATCTTCGCACCCGTGACCGGCAGCGCAAGCTGATCTCGAAGATCGATTCGGCCCTTCGGCGTATCGAATCCGGCGAATATGGCTTCTGTGAAGTCAGCGGGGAGCCGATCAGCCTCGCTCGCCTGGAAGCTCGGCCGATCGCGACGATGTCGGTAGAGGCGCAGGAGCGCCACGAGAAGAACGAGCGGATTTCGCGCGACGACTGATCAAGAAACGCCGCCCCGGCATTTCGGGGCGGCGACTGAAACGGGCGGCCACAGGGACCGCATCGCGTGGCGTTGGCCGCCGGGCGCCTAGAGGCCCGTTATCTCTTCCTTGAGTCTCAGTTTTTCCTTCTTGAGCCGGTTCAGGGTGGCCGTATCGGGCCTCGGGCGCTGGCTTTCCTCATTGATCCGGGCTTCGAGCCCCGCATGCTTTGCCTCGAGTGCCGAAACGTGCGCCTGTTGCATTCCCATCTCCTCTTGCTTCTCGATCGCTTCGTTAAAGCACTGTCTGGCTCCGCTGTCTCGTCCCATTCCGATGGCTCAACACATATGTACGATGGTACGTTGAGCGATTATCTAGGGGCATTGGTCCGAAAGAGGAGCGAGGGTAGCTATGGAGATGACCGATACGGTTACTCAAGACCCATCTTCGCGGCTCGCGGTCCTGCGCACCGAGCACAGGGACCTCGACGTCGCCATCGACGCGCTTCGAAGCATGGCGGCCCCCGACCAGCTTCAGCTCGCCCGGCTGAAAAAACGAAAATTGCGATTGAAGGACGAGATCGCCGTTCTTGAAGATCTGACGGTGCCGGACATCATTGCCTGAGCCATTTGCTCCAGGCGCGATCTTTTGCCGTTTGCCGCCGAGCAGCCCTGTGGCAGGGTAAGGCGAATGGCCGATGAACAAGCGAGCGCCGGGCTGACCCCCAAATTGGTCGACTCACTTTATGTCGAGGCGATGCTGCTCGCGGACGAGGCGCGTTCGTACTTCGATGCCTGCGGACGCGACGACAGGCTCTCCCTAGATCCCGTCGATCGAGTGGGATTTTCTTGCGAGTCGCTGAAGGTGACCACCCGCCTGATGCACATCATTGCCTGGCTGCTAACCCAGAAAGCGGTTGCGGCAGGGGAACTCACCCCCGCCCAGGCTGGCATCTCCGAGCGGCGGCTGGGCGATGCTCCCGAGACCGACGCCGAGTTGCTGTCGCGGCTGCCCGAAGCCGCGATCGCCTTGATCCGATCGAGCGAAGACCTTTACGAGCGCGTCCGTCGAATCGACGAAGGCCATTTCGGGGGCACCCCGATCGGGAGCCCGGCACGAAGCCTTCTCAACCGCCTTCAACGATCCTTGTAGGCCCATGCGGGGTTATGATTTCCATTATGGCCCCAGGCTGATCGCCGGCTCCGGCTCGGCCTCCCGCCTGGGCGGGTTGCTGCCGCCTGGGCGGTGCCTGTTCGTCACCGACGCCCAAGTGCGATCGCTGGGTCTCGCGGAAGAGAGTCTGAAATCGTTCGAGGGCGCCGGAATTGAGCCGATCGTCTTCGACTCGGTCGAACAGGATCCCTCGCGCGACACCCTGATGGCGGCGGTCGCGGCCGGCGAAGGGTGCGGCAGCGTGGTCGGTTTTGGCGGTGGCAGCCCGATGGATGTCGCCAAGCTCGCCGCCTATCTGATCGGCAGCGGTGACGATCTCGACTCGATCTGGGGGGTCGGGAAGGCGGTAGGCAGCGGAATCCCGCTCGCTCTGGTGCCGACCACGGCCGGAACCGGTTCGGAGGCGACGGGCGTATCGGTCATCACGGTGGGCGGTAGTGTCAAGAACGCCGTCAACAGCCCATCGCTGCTGGCACGGTGGGCGGTGCTAGATGCAGATCTGACGATCGGCCTTCCTCGCCCCGTCACCGCGGCCACGGGTATCGACGCGATGGTTCATGCGATCGAAGCTTATACGTCGGCACACCGCAAGAACCCGATGTCGGACATCCTGGCCCGGGAAGCCCTCAAGCTGCTCGCCGAAAATCTGCTTCGAGCCTGTGAGCAGCCTGGGGATCGTGAGGCCCGCGCCAACATGCTGCTCGGCGCCCACCTTGCAGGGGTTGCCTTCAACAATGCGCCGGTCGCGGGTGTGCATGCTTTGGCCTATCCGCTCGGGGGCTATTTCCACGTGCCCCATGGTTTGTCGAATTCGCTCGTCCTCACTCACGTGCTTGGGCACAACATGCCGGCGGCGATGCCCCTTTATGCGCAGCTTGGCTGTGTCCTCGACGAAGGCCTTTCGAACCTTGGAACCCAGGTGCAGGCACAGGCCTTTGTCGAACGACTGGCCGATCTTTCCCGCCGTACGGGACTACCGCAACGACTGTCGGAAGTGGGCATCGGCCCTGAGCATCTCGATCTGCTCGCGTCAGAAGCGATGAAGCAGGAACGGCTGCTGTTGAACAATCCCTGCCCGATCACCGAAACCGACGCGCGCAGGCTTTACGAGGCCGCGCTTTGAGCCGCCCGCCGCTGCTTGCCCGTTCTTCTTATCCCTATTTCCGGACCATCACGACGCGGTGGGCGGACAATGACAGCTACGGACATGTCAATAATACGGTCTATTATGGCTGGTTCGACAGCGCCGTGAACGCGTGGCTGATCGAGGCCGGGCTGCTCGATGTCGCGCGTGGCAATCCGATCGGGCTGGTTGTCGAGACCGGCTGCCGCTACGCCCGCCCGCTCTCCTTTCCGGAGCCGGTCGAGATCGGTCTGGCGGCGGAGCAAATCGGCCGCTCGAGCGTCCGGTACAGGCTTGGTGTTTTTGCCACTGCGGGTGAGCAGGCCGCGGCGGAGGGTCATTTCGTCCATGTCTATGTCGACCGAGACAGCCGACGCCCCGTCGAGCTTCCTTTCGAATGGCGGCGGAAACTGGAATCGGTCGCCGTCAAGGTCACGGAAAATTCCTGAGAAGGGCGTTAGGCATCGGCTTTGGATCGAAATTGAATGACTGCCGCAGTGGCTGAACCGACGACAGATAGCTTCATCGCCTCCGACGGGGTTCGCCTCGTCTGGCACGAGCTTGGGGAAGGACGCCCGGTCGTGCTTCTTCACGGCCTCTTCTCCAACGCGGAGACGAACTGGATCAGGTTCGGCCATGCCGCCGAAATTGCCGGGCGTGGCTTCCGGGTCATCATGCCGGATCTTCGTGCGCACGGTCAGAGCGATGCACCGCACGAGCCTGCGGCTTATCCGCCAGACGTTCTTGCTCGCGACGGCCTGGAGCTGATCGCTCATCTCGGTCTCGGCGACTATGATCTCGGTGGCTACTCGCTCGGTGGCCGAACCAGTGCCCGGATGGTGATCATGGGCGCCACCCCGCGGCGAATGGTGATCAGCGGTATGGGCCTTCAAGGTTTGCTTCGGACCGGCAGCAGAAGCGATCATTTCCGGAAGATCCTGAAGGGCCTGGGCAATCACGAGCGAGGCTCGCCTGAATGGCTTGCGGAAGCCTTTCTGAAGACGACCGGCGGTGATCCGGAGGCGCTGCTGCCCTTGCTCGACAGCTTCGTCGATTCAACGGAAGCCGAAGTGCGGGCCATTTCGGTTCCGACGCTTGTCCTGTGCGGCGCGGAAGATCAGGACAACGGCCCTGCCCAGGCACTTGCGGAGCTGCTTCCCGAAGCTCGCTATGTTGAGGTTCCTGGCAATCACATGAGCGCCGTGACCAAGCCGGAACTGGGTCGGGCGCTTGCGGAGTTTCTCGACGGTTGACCCTCCGTCCGCAGAGGTTATTGCGTCCCCGCAACACAAATCGAGGATGGTCATCTCCATGAAAAGCAGCGTTTCCCTGCTCGCCCTGATCTGTTCTGCCGCTCTCGCCACCAGCTGCGCGACGACCGCTCCAACGGAAGACTCTGCCGCGGTGGCAACGGCGCCTGCGACGGCCGATTCGTCTCAACCGACGGTGGCCGAAGCCGACGCCTTCGTCGCTCGAGCCGAACGCGAGCTTGCCGAATTTTCGGTGCTCAACGCACGCGCTCAGTGGGTCAACTCGACTTACATCACTCAGGACACGGATGCCCTGGCCGCGCATTTCGGCACGATCGGCACGGAAATGGGGGTCCGGCTCGCGACCGAGGCAGCCCGGTTCCAGAGCGTCGAGGGCCTGAGCTACGATACCCGCCGCAAGCTGGACATCCTGCGCGCCGGTCTCACCCTGCCGGCGCCGACCACCGAAGGGGCAGCCGCCGAGCTTAATAGGATATCGACGGATCTGCAGTCGCAATATGGCCGGGGTCGCGGAACGATGAACGGCGAGACCCTGACGGGCAACGAGATCGAAGCCCGGATGGGCACCGTTCGCGATCCCGAAGACCTCAGCGAGATGTGGGCGAGCTGGAACAACAATGTCGGTGCGCCGATGCGCCCGCAATATGCGCGTCTGGTGGAAATCGCGAATGCCGGCGCGAACGAGCTCGGCTTTGCCGATACCGGCGCGATGTGGCGATCCAATTACGACATGCCGCCCGACGAATTCGCCGCGTTGACCGAGCGGCTCTGGAACGAGGTCCGGCCGCTCTACGAGGAAATCCACTGCTTCACCCGGGCTGGCCTCAACCGCACCTACGGCGATCAGGTACAGCCGGAAACCGGCCCGATCCGCGCCGATCTGCTCGGCAATCTATGGGCCCAGGAATGGGGCAACGTCTATGACGTGGTCGCTCCACGGGGCGCCTCCGGAAATCCGCCCTATGACCTGACCCAATTGCTCGAGCGGGCCAACTACACCCCGGAGAGCATCGTCCGCCAGGGCGAATCCTTCTTCAGCTCGTTGGGTTTCGCGCCGCTTCCCCAGTCCTTCTGGGAGCGGTCGATGATCACCCAGCCCCGCGACCGCGAGGTGATCTGCCACGCCTCGGCCTGGGACGTCGACAATGTCGAGGACCTGCGCATCAAGATGTGCACCCGCGTGAATGCCGACGACTTCATCACCGTCCATCACGAACTCGGCCACAATTACTATCAGCGCGCCTACAACCAGCAGCCCTTCCTGTATCTCAACAGCGCCAATGACGGCTTCCATGAAGCCATTGGCGACATGATCGCCTTGTCCGTGACCCCCGAATATCTGGTCCAGATCGGCCTGCTCCAGGAAAACCGGCTGCCGACGCCTGAGCAGGACCGGGCGCTTCTCCTCCGCCAGGCGCTGGACAAGATCGCTTTCCTGCCCTTCGGCCTGATGATCGACCGATACCGGTGGGGCATCTTCTCGGGTCAGATCACGCCGGATCGCTACCAGGCCGCGTGGGACGAGATGCGGCTCCGTTATCAGGGCATCGTCCCTCCGGTGGAGCGGACCGAGCAACATTTCGATGCCGGCGCCAAATATCACGTGCCGGCGAGCGTTCCTTACACGCGCTATTTCCTCGCCCGGATCCTCCAGTTCCAGTTCTACAAGGCAGCCTGCGACATTGCCGGCTGGGAAGGGCCGCTTCATCGCTGCTCCTTCTACGGCAATCGGGAAGTCGGCCGGCGGCTGAACGAGATGCTGGCGATGGGCGCCTCGAAGCCCTGGCCTGATGCGCTGGAAGCCTTCACCGGCACGCGCGAAATGTCCGCTCAGCCGATGATCGAATATTTCAGGCCTCTGCTCGGCTGGCTTCGCGAGCAGAACCAGGGTCGACGCTGCGGCTGGTGAGCGGTCCCCGGGAGCGCTCGCCCCGCATTCGGCACGACCCGTCGATAGTCTGAGGAAACCGGTCGCGCAGGCGCGCTAGCAGCCACGCCGTGTATCGGGGAGGAACCTTCATGCGGGTGCTTGGCGCCGGCCTGTTTTTTTGTCTGCTTGGCGTGCCCGCGATCGCGCAATCGCCCGCGCGCTGGAATCCGGCTGCCCCTGAAAATCGACAGGTGTTGCCGACCTTCAATTATGCGACGGTCGAGAGCGTCCTGACGGCAATCGGGGCCAGCTCGCAGCGTCGTGGCAGCGCCGAACGGCCCGCGTTGGCCGTAACGTTCTCGAACGGTCGCCGCGCCGCGATCATCTTCGGTAGCTGCGAAAGGGGCGGTGCCGCCTGCCGTGCGATCAGCATTCAGTCGTCCTGGAATCGGCCAGCCAACATCCCGGCCGAGCGACTCGCTGCGAACATCCAGCAGTTCAGCCTGAGATACGCTTTCTCGCGCGCCTTCCTGACGCAGGATGGACGCCCATCGTTGCAGCGTTATCTGACGGCCGATTACGGGTTCGTCCGCGGCAATCTGGCGGTCAACCTGCTGGTATTCGCAAGCCAGGCCGATCGCTTCGCAGCGGAGGTGCTCCGCTAGAACGCTTGGTTAGCGCTGCTGAGCCTAAGAGCGATCGCGATCGCCGGCGACGGCTTCGCCGTGGGCGAGTTCGCAGGCCGTCGCCGCGTTTTCCATTACGGGATTCAGCTTGCCGTCGCGGGCGCCGTTGCGCCGCGCGATGGCGCGCGCACTCCAGAAAGCGCCCGCTGTCGCTGCCGCGGCGCCGCCGATCAGCGCCGCCGTCATCGCGTGATTTGGTCTGCTTTCCTTTTGCCTGGCCATCAAGATGCTCCGAAGCCTGCTATACAGCTGCTTCAAATGAGTCGCGGCCAGCGATGTTTCGCGGTTCGGGACCGGGCGACCTGTTCCAGGGACAGGTCACCCGGTGGATCGCCGAACGCCGGTTAAAGCTGGTTGAGGATGAACTCGGCGCTCGACACGTTGAACGCGCCCGGCTCCTCGACGTTCAGCTCCTGAACGACGCCGTCTTCGACGATCGCCGACCAACGCTGTCCGCGTTTGCCCATGCCGAACTTGGATCCGTCCATGGTGAGTCCCATCGCCTCGGCGAATTCGCCATTGCCGTCGGCAAGCATGGTCACCTTGCCCTCCGCCCCGGCCTGCTGGCCCCAGGCGCCCATGACGAACGCGTCGTTCACCGAAACGCAGGCGACTTCGTCGACGCCCTTGGCGCGAAGCTCGTCCGCCTTTTCGACAAAGCCCGGAAGGTGGCGCGCCGAGCAGGTCGGGGTGAAGGCGCCGGGAACGGAGAAGATGGCGACCTTGCGACCCGCGAAGAAGGCCTTGGTGTCCACCGGCTCAGGGCCTTCGCTGCTGGCCTTCATCAAAGTGACGTTCGGAATAGGGTCGCCGACCTGGATCGCCATTTTATCTCTCCTTGCTGAGCTTTGCGTGGTTCACTTAAAGCGTGGGTCCCGGGGCCGCAATGGCGCCTCCGATCGACTTTCCCATGCTTCCCAAGGCGCCGGAATGGTGGATCGCGGCGGCGGTCGGAATTGTCGCCACGGCCCCGACCTGCTTATACGAGCTCATGGAAGACCCGAGATTCCTTAGCGGGCAGTTCCTTCTCGCAATGCCGGGAATCGGCGACCCTCGCTTCGAACGCGCGGTGATCGCGATCTGCGTCCATAACGAGGAGGGGGCGCTCGGGATCGGCCTCGGCAGGATCGTTCCGAGGCTTGGGTTTCACGATCTTCTCGGCAAGCTTGGGATCGAGGTCGGGTCGGCGCCGAATGCGCCCATTCACGTCGGTGGTCCGGTAGAACCGCAACGCGGCTTCATCATTCACTCCAACGATTGGGGAGGATCGGACAGCGTCCACGTCGGTCACCGCTGGGTCCTTTCCGCGACCCTCGATATTCTCAAGGCGATTGCGCAGGGCAGGGGCCCCACCCGCTGGGTCGCCGCTTTGGGATATGCCGGCTGGGGCGCCGGCCAGCTGGAGGAGGAAATGGGCCGTCACGGCTGGTTCGTGACCCCCGGCAACGACGATCTGCTCTATCAATGCGACGTCGATGACCGGTGGGCGTCCGGCTTTCAGGCCGCAGGAATCGACCCGCGTCTGCTGGCCACGGAATCAGGGACCGCCTGACCACATATAAAGATATCTTTATATTTGCATTTGGGCGCGAGCAGGGCTAGTGCGCGGCCACGCGACCGCCCGATTTGACGGCGGTCTTTCATTTTTCAGGAGACTTCCCTTGGCGACCCAGCCCCAGAGCGATTTCAGCGATTACGTCATTAGCGATATCGGCCTTGCCGGTTTCGGCCGCAAGGAAATCGAGATCGCCGAGACCGAAATGCCGGGCCTGATGGCGCTTCGCTCGGAATATGGTGAGGCAAAGCCGCTCAGCGGCGCCCGGATCACGGGATCGCTGCACATGACGATCCAGACCGCCGTTCTGATCGAGACCCTGATCGAGCTTGGCGCCGAAATCCGCTGGGCGTCCTGCAATATCTTCTCGACCCAGGACCATGCCGCCGCCGCCATCGCCGCCTCGGGCGTGCCGGTGTTCGCGGTCAAGGGCGAGACGCTCGAGGAATATTGGGACTATGCAGCGCGGATCTTCGATTGGGGCACCGACACCACCTGTAACATGATCCTCGACGATGGCGGCGACGCTACCATGTTCGCGCTGTGGGGCGCGCGGGTTGAGGCCGGCGAAACACTGTTCGCGCCCCAGAACGAGGAAGAGGAAATCTTCGTCGCGACCCTGAACCGCTTCCTGAAGGAGCGCCCCGGCTACCTCACCAAGACGGTCGAGGCGATCAAGGGCGTGTCGGAAGAGA
>DASTDX010000004.1:0-53876 GCA_035710145.1 Allosphingosinicella sp. | reverse complement strand
CGCCGATTTTCTCCATCGAGCGCAAGGTGAGACGCGGATGGGCCTCGAGGATCAATTGTTCGACCTTTTCGCCTTCGGTCGAACGATCCCGGGCGATGCCGACGAAGCTTACGACAGCGCCTTCGCCATCGAGACCCGAACTGAACTGAGCCAGTTCGCGGTCAGCGGCAAAATTCTGGTCTGCAAGCCGGATCTCCAAATCAACCCCCTGACAGCGGGGGCAGGAATTCGACGCTTTCGCGGTCGCCCACGATGAAGTCTTCGGTGACGATCACATCGTCGACGCAGGCCCGGACTCCGGGGTTGAGAAGATCGCGCGATGCGGCCGGATGCAGATCGGCGAGGCGGCGGCGCAGTTGCGCAACGGTTTCCCCTTGTTCGGCGACCAGGTCGCTCTCGTCGCCGAGCGCGTCCCGGAGCTTGCCAAAGAAAATTACCTTCACCGCGATTCCGCCTTTTCGACAATCCGCGCTCCGTGGCGCTTTCTGTCCGCGCACAATTGACCTGCGTCAATATCCGCCGCACCCATAACCGCCATCGCGCTGACATAGTCAGGGGGACGTGTGGATGATGACGATTCCCGCAAGCTGGAACCGCTCCTGGCGCGTCGCATTTTCCATGCACTGTCCAGTCTCGTCCGGGAGGGGGTGCTGACATGGCAGACCAGGTGATAGATCGCCCGGCCGAGGGTGCGACGCAGGCGGTCTGGACGAGCACCATCGCCTTCACCGTGTGCTTTGCGGTGTGGACCATCTTCTCGATCATCGGGCTCGGGGTGAAGGATGAGCTCGGTCTGTCCGAGACGGAGTTCGGCCTGCTCGTCGGAACGCCGATTCTCACCGGTTCGCTCAGTCGTGTCGTGCTTGGCGTCTGGGCCGACCAATATGGCGGACGGCGGGTCTTTGCTCTGGTCATGGTTCTGGCGGCGATCGCCACCTTCCTGACGTCCTACGCAGACACCTATATCGAGCTTCTCATCGCGGCGCTCGGGGTCGGAATCGCTGGCGGCTCCTTTTCAGTCGGCGTGGCCTACGTCTCCAAATTCTACCCGCCCTCGAAACAGGGTACCGCGCTTGGCATTTTCGGGGCGGGCAATGTCGGCTCCGCCGTGACCAAGTTCCTCGCGCCCTTCGTGATGGTTGCGATGGGCTGGCAGGCGGTCGCGCAGATCTGGGCGGTCGGCTTGATCGTCACCGCCGTTCTGTTCCTGCTTTTTACGAAGGAGGATCCGAGCCAGCTGGCGAGACAACGCGATCGCAGCAAGGCCGCTGGCATGCGCAGTCAGCTCGCCGTCCTGAAAAACGTCCAGGTTTGGCGATTCGCGCTATATTATTTCTTCGTCTTCGGTGCGTTCGTGGCGCTCGCCTTGTGGCTGCCGCGTTACCTGATGGGCGTCTATCATCTCGACGTGAAGACGGCGGGAATGCTCGCCGCTTTCTATTCGGTGCCGGCGAGCCTGTTCCGAATCTATGGCGGAAGACTTTCCGATCGCTACGGCGCGCGCTCGGTCATGTACGTCACTTTCGGCGTCTCCGTGCTGACCACTTTCATGCTGTCCTATCCGCCGACCACCTACATCATCGAGGGAGTCCAGGGCCCGATCACGTTCCGCACGGAAATGGGTCTGATCCCGTTCCTCGTCACCATCTTCGTCCTAGGCTTCTTCATGAGCCTGGGCAAAGCGGCGGTGTTCAAGCACATCCCGGTTTATTATCCCAACCACGTCGGCGCGGTCGGCGGTCTGGTCGGAATGATCGGCGGCCTCGGCGGGTTCATCCTGCCACTGGCCTTCGGGGCGCTGCTCGATCTGACCGGCGTCTGGACGAGCACGTTCGTGCTGCTGTTCGTGCTGGTGACCACCGCTTTGGTCTGGATGCACGTCGCGATCCGGCACATGGAGCGGGGCGCGGAACGCAGGGGGACGTCGGAGACCGTGCCCGAGCTTCCGGAGATGCAGGGGTTCGGCGAGGAAGGAATCCCGATGCGGCCGCGCCGCGCCGGGCCCCTGGCCGACTGGCGGCCCGAAGACCCCGAGTTCTGGACCAAAGGCGGTCGTGCGACCGCGCGCCGGAACCTCTGGATCTCGACCTACTGTCTGTTGCTCTCCTTCGCCGTCTGGATGGTGTGGAGCGTCGTCGTTGCACGACTTCCGGCGATCGGCTTCGACTTCACGACCGATCAGTTGTTCTGGCTCGCCGCCTTGCCCGGGCTTTCGGGCGCCACCCTCCGGATCTTTTACGCATTCCTGGTGCCGATCTTCGGCGGCCGGCTTTGGACGACCCTGTCCACCGCGTCCCTGCTCATCCCCGCGTTCGGCATCGGCTATGCGGTGCAGGCGCCCGAAACGCCTTATCTCATCTTCATCGTGCTCGCCTTGTTGTGCGGCTTCGGCGGCGGCAATTTCGCCTCGTCGATGGCGAACATCAGTTTCTTCTTCCCCAAGGCGGAGAAGGGGAACGCCCTCGCGATCAATGCCGGCCTGGGCAATCTTGGCGTCAGCGTGATGCAGTTCCTGGTGCCGGTGGTCGTGACCATGAGCCTGTACGGGGCGCTTGGGGGAGCGGCGCAGACGGCCTCGGACGGGACTCAGATCTGGATGCAGAATGCAGGCTTCGTCTGGATTCCACTGATCATGATCGGAACCCTCGCCGCCTGGTTCGGAATGAACGACATCCTGTCGGCGAAGGCATCGTTTGCCGATCAGGCGACGATCTTCGGGCGCGGCCACACCTGGCTGATGTGCTGGCTGTATACGGGGACGTTCGGAACCTTCATCGGCATGTCGGCAGGTTTTCCCCTGCTCGCCAATCTCGTTTTCCCTGAACAGAATGCGCTGCGTTATGCGTTCGTCGGCCCCTTGCTCGGCGCCTTGTCGCGGGCCGGGACGGGCTGGATTTCGGATCGGCTGGGCGGTGCCCGGGTGACTTTCTGGGTGTTCGTGGTGCAGATCCTCGCCATCCTTGGGATGATATGGTTCCTGACCGCGGACAATTTCTGGGGCTTCTTCGCCACCGTCCTCCTGCTCTTCTTCGCGAGCGGCGTGGGCAATGCGTCGACCTTCCAGATGGTGCCCGGTATCATGCGTAGCGCCGTCGACGCCGCCGAGCCGAATCTCGCCGAACCGCAGCGGCGGCTTCAGGCGGAGCGAGAATCCGCGGCGGTGATCGGCTTCACCTCGGCGATCGCCGCCTACGGCGCCTTCTACATTCCAAAGGCCTACGGCTCGTCGATCGAACTGACGGGAAGTGTCACTGCCGCCTTGTGGGGCTTCCTCTTGTTCTACCTCAGTTGCGCGGCCATCACCTGGTACGTCTATTCGGGGCCACGCGGCCTTCTTCGGAACCTCGAGAGACCGGGGGCGCCCCCGTCCGGGGTAACCGTCCCGGTCTGACAAGGAGCAACGGATGAGTCATTTCCTCGACCGCCTCACGTATTTTCGGCGCGCCCGGGAGAAATTCTCCGATGGGCACGGAATAACGACCAACGAGGCGCGCGATTGGGAAGACGCGTATCGCAAGCGCTGGGCCGCCGACAAGATCGTCCGCTCCACCCATGGCGTGAACTGCACGGGCTCCTGTTCGTGGAAGATCTACGTCAAAGGCGGCATCGTGACCTGGGAAACGCAGCAGACCGATTATCCCCGTACCCGGCCCGATCTGCCTAATCACGAGCCGCGCGGCTGCCCGCGCGGGGCGAGCTACAGCTGGTACCTCTATTCCGGAACGCGCATCAAATACCCGCTCGTTCGCGCCCGCCTGATCCGCCACTGGCGGGAAGCTCGCAAGACGATGACTCCGGTGGCCGCGTGGAAGGCCATCGTCCAGGATCCCCAGAAGCGGCTCGACTGGGTCGCCAAGCGCGGCCGGGGTGGCTTCGTTCGGGTCGGCTGGGACGAAGTGACGGAACTGATCGCCGCCGCCAACGCCTACACGATCAAGGAATATGGTCCCGACCGGATCGCCGGGTTCTCGCCGATCCCTGCCATGTCGATGATCTCCTACGCGGCCGGAAGCCGCTATTTGTCGCTGATCGGCGGCAACCTCTTGTCATTCTACGACTGGTATTGCGACCTGCCGCCCTCCTCCCCGCAGACCTGGGGCGAGCAGACCGACGTTCCGGAAAGCGCCGACTGGTACAATGCCGGCTTCCTGCTGGTCTGGGGCTCCAACATTCCCATGACTCGGGCGCCGGACGCGCATTTCTATTCCGAGGTCCGCTACCGCGGCGCCAAGAGCGCGGTCATCGCCCCCGATTATAACGAGGCGGCCAAGTTCTCCGACATCTGGCTTCATCCCAAGCAGGGGACGGACGCCGCCCTGGCGCTTGCGCTTGGCCACGTCGTGCTGCGCGAATTCTACGTGGATCGGAAGGTCCCCTATTTCACCGAATATACGCGCAAATATTCGGACTTCCCGTTGCTGGTGAAGCTGGTCGAGCGCGACGGCCGGCTGGTACCCGACCGCATGCTGCGGGCCGCGGACCTGGCCGGATCCCTCGGCGAGGATGCGAATCCGGACTGGAAGACGGTGGCGTTCGATGAGCTGAGCGGGGAGCTGGTCGTGCCACTCGGGTCGGCGGGCCATCGGTGGGGCGACAAGGGCAAATGGAATCTCGAGGAGAAAGACGGCCAGGGCCGCGATGTCCGGCTTCGCACGACCCTCGCCGATGATCATGATGCCATCGTTCCAGCCGCCTTCCCTTATTTCGGTTCGATCGCGCCGCACGATTTCGTCGCCACCGGTCATGACGAAGTGCTGCTGCGCAACGTTCCCGTAAAGCAGCTGGACCTGGCGGACGGAAGCAAGGGCTATGTCGCCACCGTCTTCGATCTGTTCTGCGCCAATTACGGAATCGACCGCGGATTTGGCGGCGAGAACGTGGCCAGCAACTTCGACGAGGATCTGCCTTTCACGCCGGCCTGGGCCGAGAAGGTGACCGGGGTCCCGCGCCAGGCGATCATCCAGGTCGCGCGGGAATTCGCCGCCAACGCGGAGATCACCGAAGGCCGATCGATGGTGATCCTCGGAGCCGGGCTGAACCACTGGTACCACATGGACATGAGCTACCGCGGCATCATCGCCCTGCTGGTGATGTGCGGCTGTGTCGGAAAATCCGGCGGCGGCTGGTCGCATTACGTCGGCCAGGAAAAGTTGCGGCCCGCGACCGGCTGGCTACCGTTGGCCTTCGCGCTGGACTGGAGTCGTCCGGTTCGACAGATGAACGGCACCAGTTTCTTTTACGCCCACACCGATCAGTGGCGGTACGAATCCCTCAGGATGTCCGAGATCCTTTCCCCGCTTGCGCCGGAAGGCGACTGGTCCGGGAGCATGCTCGATTACAACGTCAAGGCGGAGCGAATGGGCTGGTTGCCTTCGGCGCCGCAATTCAACGCCAATCCGATCGACTGGGGGAAGCGGATTCACGAAGCGCGGGCGAATCCGGCGACCGTCGTTGCCGATGCGATGAAGGCGGGCGACCTCAAGCCGTCAAGCCTGGATCCCGACAATCCGGTCAATTGGCCGCGCAACATGTTCTTCTGGCGATCGAACGTTCTCGGGGCGAGCGGCAAGGGCCACGAATATTTCCTGAAGCACCTCGTCGGCTCGCTGCACGGAGTCGTCGGGACGGACGAGGAAGCCGCCGGTCACGATCGTCCCAGGGACGTGGTGTGGCACGACGAAGCGCCGGTCGGGAAGCTCGACCTGATGGTCAATATCGACTTCCGCATGTCGACCACCAGCATCTATTCTGACGTCGTTCTGCCGACTGCGACCTGGTACGAAAAGCACGATCTCAACACCTCCGACATGCACCCCTTCATTCACCCGCTGAGCGCGGCCGTGGATCCGGCGTGGGAAACGAAGAGCGACTGGAACATCTTCCGCGAGATCGCGAAGAAGTTCTCGGACATCGCGCCGGAGGTGCTCGGGATCGAGCATGACGTGGTGATGACTCCGATCCTCCACGACACGCCCGCGGAGCTGGCCCAGCCCTACGAACCCAAGGACTGGATGAAGGGCGAATGCGATGCGATCCCCGGCAAGACGATGCCGAATGTCGCGCTGGTCGAACGCAATTATCCGGAGACCTTCGCCCGCTTCACCTCAATGGGCCCGGCGCTGGAGAAGCTCGGCAACGGCGCGAAGGGTCTCAACTGGGATACCAAGCACGAGGTCGAACTGCTCGGCGATCTCAATGGCCGGGTGCTCGACGGGCCGACCATGGGCCGGCCGAAGATCGACACCGACATCGACGCCTGCGAGACGATCCTCATGTTCGCTCCCGAGACCAACGGCGAGGTCGCCGTGAAGGCCTGGGAAGCGCTCGGCAAGTTCACCGGCCGCGAGCATGGCCACCTCGCGGAGGGCAAGGAAGAGGAGAAGATTCGTTTCCGCGACGTAGCCGCGCAGCCGCGAAAGATCATCTCGTCGCCGATCTGGTCAGGGCTCGAGAGCGAGCATGTCTGCTACAATGCCGGCTACACCAATGTTCACGAGCTCATCCCGTGGCGGACTCTGACGGGCCGCCAATCGCTCTATCAGGATCATCACTGGATGCGCGCGTTCGGGGAGGGCTTCGTCACCTGGCGGCCGCCGATCGACACCAAGACCGTGCTTCAGGTTCTGGGCAAGCTCCCGAACGGCAACAAGGAGATCATGCTCAACATCCTGACGCCACACCAGAAGTGGGGGATCCATTCCACCTATACCGAAAATCTGATCATGCTCAGCCTCAACCGTGGCGGTCCCACCGTCTGGATCAGTGAGGACGACGCGAAGTCGGCCGGCATCGAGGACAATGACTGGATCGAGGTGTTCAACGTCAACGGCGCGTTGACCGCACGCGCGATCGTGTCGCAACGGATCATGCCGGGATCGGCCATCATGTATCACGCCCAGGAGAAACTGGTGAACACGGTCGGATCGGAGATCACCGGCCAGCGCGGCGGCATCCACAACAGCGTGACCCGGATCAACATGAAACCTACCCACATGATCGGCGGCTACGTGCAGCTCGCTTACGGCTTCAATTATTACGGGACGGTGGGCGCCAACCGCGACGAGTTCGTCATCCTGCGAAAGATGAGTGAAGTGAACTGGTTCGACAAGGCTGCGGACGATAGCGCCAACGTGGCGGGCGGCACCGCCGATTGGGGCACGGGCGTCCCATCGGCCTCGACCAGGGAGGCCGCAGAATGAAGGTCCGTGCTCAAATCGCGATGGTCCTCAACCTCGACAAGTGCATCGGCTGTCACACCTGCTCGATCACCTGCAAGAACGTCTGGACCAACCGCGAGGGGGTCGAATATGTCTGGTTCAACAACGTCGAGACCAAGCCCGGGATCGGTTACCCTAAGGACTGGGAAAACCAGGATCGCTGGAAAGGCGGCTGGGTCCGCCGCAAGAACGGCAAGATAGTCCCCCGACAGGGCTCCAAGTGGCGCATCCTGTCGAAGATCTTCGCCAACCCGCATCTGCCGGAAATCGACGATTTCTACGAACCCTATACGTTCGAATATGAGTGGCTTCAGTCGGCGCCGGAACTCCAGGCCCAGCCCACGGCTCGACCGCGTTCGCTGGTGACGGGCGAGCTGCTCAACAAGATCGAGTGGAGCGGCAACTGGGAGGACATGCTCGGCGGGGAATTCTCCAAGCGCAGCCACGATTACAATTTCAGCGGTGTCGAGAAGGAGATTTACGGGCACTTCGAAAAGACGTTCATGATGTACCTGCCGAGGTTGTGTGAGCATTGCCTCAACCCCGCCTGTCTCGCATCCTGCCCTTCCGGCGCGATCTACAAGCGTGCGGAAGACGGCATCGTCCTGATCGACCAGGAGAAATGCCGGGGCTGGCGGATGTGCGTCTCAGGCTGCCCCTACAAAAAGATCTATTACAACTGGTCGACCGGAAAATCGGAGAAGTGCATCTTCTGCTATCCGCGCATCGAGACCGGGCAGCCCACCGTCTGTTCCGAAACCTGCGTCGGAAGGATCCGTTATCTGGGCGTCGTTCTGTACGATGCCGACCGTATCGAGGCGGCTGCCTCGGTCGAGAATCCGAAGGACCTGTATCCCGCCCAGCTCGATGTGTTCCTCGATCCCAAGGACCTCGCGGTCCAGGAGCAGGCCCGGCGCGACGGCGTGCCGGAGCAATGGCTCGAGGCGGCGACTCGATCGCCGGTGTGGAAGATGGCGATGGAATGGAAAATCGCCTTTCCGCTCCATCCCGAATATCGGACCTTGCCGATGGTCTGGTACGTCCCGCCACTCTCCCCGATCCAGTCGGCACACGAGGCCGGGAAGATCTCGGCCAAGGACGGCATGCCCGACGTTCGCTCGCTTCGAATCCCGCTCAAGTATCTCGCCAATTTGCTGACCGCGGGTGACGAGGAACCGATCGCCGCCGCACTCGAGCGGATGCTGGCCATGCGCGCTTATATGCGCGCGAAGAGCGTCGAGGGCCGGATCGACGAATCCATCCCGGAGCGCGTCGGTCTCACTCGCGCCCGGATCGAAGAGATGTACAAGATCATGGCACTGGCGGCCTACGAGGACCGGTACGTCATTCCGACGACTCACCGCGAGCTCAATGAGGATGCCTATGTCCTTCGCGGCTCGTCGGGCTTCGGCTTCCGCGAAAACACCCTGGGCTCCACCAAGGTCAATCTCTTTGGCGGCGGCAGCAAGCAGAGGGCCCGCGATCCGCGCATGGATGTCCCGACATGATGCTCACCTTGCGCGCCCTTTCCGCCTTGCTCGCTTACCCGTCGGCGGACCTTCAGGCCCATGCCGCCGAACTGCGCGACGGGATCACCCGTGAACCGTGGCTCTCCGAGAACGACCGGCGACGGCTCGAGCCGTTGCTCAAAGGTGTCGAAACGGAGGATCTGCTCGATCTCCAGTCCGCTTACAGCGAGCTGTTCGATCGCTCGCGCTCGCTCTCGCTTCACCTTTTCGAGCATGTCCATGGCGACAGTCGTGAGCGTGGCCAGGCGATGATCGATCTGGGCAAGCAATATGTGGAAAGCGGCTTCTTCCTCGAAGCCAACGAGCTTCCCGATTTCGTCCCGGTTTTCCTCGAATATGCCTCCTGCTTGCCACCCGCCGAAGCGCGCGAGGCCTTGGGCCAGCCGGCCCATGTTTTCGCGGCGCTCGCCGAACGGCTCGACAAGCGCGGATCGCCTTATGGCGCAATCTTCCACGCTCTGGTCACGCTCGCTGGGGTTCGTCCTGACGCTGCGGCCGTCGCCGAGCTTCAGGAAAACACGCCGGACGAGGATCCGGCGCGAATCGATGAGGAATGGGAGGAGGCACCGGTGTCGTTCAGCGGCGCCAGCGCGCACGAAATGGGCGGGCCAACCGGGGTCGTCGCGAAGATCAGGGCGTCCAACCGCGCCGTCAACAGGGAGACGGGAGCATGACCGATTTCATCAACCAGCTGGCGTTCGGCTGGTATCCCTATCTGGCGGTGACGGTCCTCGTCCTGGGGAGCATCCTCAGGTTCGATGCCAATCAGTATAGTTGGCGTTCCCAGTCGAGCCAGTTCCTTCGCCGGAAGCAGATGATGATCGGCTCCAATCTGTTTCACATGGGCATTCTCATCCTGCTGGTCGGCCATTTCGTGGGATTGCTCACACCCATCAACGTGTTCGATGCTTTCGGGATCAGCCACGGCTTCAAGCAGACGGCGGCCCTTGTCGTCGGGGGCATCGCGGGCGTTGCCGCGTTCATCGGTTGCTCCTTGCTTCTTCACCGGCGCCTGTTCGATCCGAGGATCCGTCGCAGCTCGTCGATCGGCGACATCCTCGTCCTGGTCCTGATCTGGGCCCAGCTGATTCTGGGGATCGCCACGACCTACTGGACGATAAAGCATCTCGACGGCAGCGAGATGGTCCGGTTCATGAGCTGGGCGAATGGCATCCTCACCCTCGATCCGGCGGCGCCGCGGCAGATCGAGGAAGTCGCCCTGGTCTACAAGCTTCACATCGTGCTCGGCCTGACCTTGTTCCTGATCACGCCGTTCACTCGGCTGGTCCATATCTGGAGCGCCCCGATCTGGTTCCTGCTTCGGCCGGGCTATCAGATCGTCCGGTCGCGTCGCCCGCTGAAGGAAACGCCCTCGCCGACCCAGGGGCCGGCCGGGGGCGCTCCAAGCTATGGTGGAACGACGGTGCTCCGCGCGCAGGCGGAAAGTGGCCAGCAGACATGACCCGCAAGCTCGACGTTCTCAATGTCGCCGATCCGGAGCAGCGTCCGCGCCCGGCCCTGCCGAGCGCCTGCGAAACGGGCGGCTGTGGGGGCGGCCCTGAACCGTCGATTCCGCCACCGCCAAGCTTCGGCGAGGTGAGAATCAACGGCGTGGAAATTCCGCCAGAAGCCATCGCCCACGAGATCCAGCATCACCCGGCGCCCGACGCGGAGACGGCGTGGGTCGAGGCGGCCCGGGCGCTGGCGGTTCGCGAGCTTCTCCTCCAGGAAGCCCGACGGCTCGGGATCGAGGCCGATCCCGAGGAGGATGAGGCCGGCCGGATCGAGGCCGAGGATGACAGTCTGGTCCGCGCCGTGCTCGAAACCGAAGTCCAGCCGGAAAGTCCGGGAGAGTCAGAATGCCGGCGCTATTACGAGGCGCAGGTTCATCGTTTCCGAACGCCCGACCTGTTCGAGGCCGCCCATATCCTGATCGAGCCCGACGGAGAAGACGAGCCGGCCTGGGCTGCAGCGGAAGCCCAGGCGCGCACCATCGCCAGCGAAATCGGCGACGATCCCAAGGCCTTTGCCGAGGCCGCTCGAGCCTTTTCAAAATGCCCGTCGGCGCAGCAGGACGGATCGCTCGGGCAGATTCGCCGTGGCGAGCTCGCGGCTCCGGTCCAGGCCGGCATCGAGAGGCTCGTCGAGGGAATGACGGGTCGGGAGCCCGTCCAGTCCCGCTTCGGCTGGCACGTGCTTCGCCTGCATCGGCGGATCGATGGCCGAACCCTCCCCTTCGAGATGGTGAGAGACCGGATCGCTGACATGCTGGAGGCACGTAGCTGGTCGCTGGCCGCGGCCCGTTATGTCAGCGAACTCGCGCACCGCAACGAGGTGGAAGGTATTCTCATCGACGCTCAGGGCAGTGCCTGACCATGATGCTTGGTGACCTTCTGGCGGCGGCGCGCAATTCGGCGGGCGACTTTCAGTTGTGGTTGCAGGGCTCGGATCCGGATTTGGCCGCGCAGGTAAAGGCCGCTGCCGAGCAGGAACAGATGAGTCCGGCCGGGTTCGTCCGGACAGCCGTTACCGACTTCTCGCGGTTCGCGTCGGAAGAGGATTGGGCGACGCTGACTTCCTCGATCCGCGACAGCCTTGATCCGGGCACGGTCTGCCTGCTCGCGATGGTTCACTGGCGTCTGAATGTTCGCGCCTGCGATCACCATAGTTTCTGCTCCACCCATCAACACGGAGAAGCGGCCCATGAGCGATCCGCACCGCGACCAGCCGAGTGACGCCCCGCTGAACCCGGCCCTGAAGAGCCGCAAGGAAACGATCTACGACACCACGTCGACGACGCCGACGCCGTTCGACTCGGCTTCGGCCAAGGAAGGCGAAGGGGAGGGGTGGCCGATCATCTGGCTGGTGGTCACCGTGATCTGCGTCGTCCTCGCGGTCTATTTCATCCTCTGACCATAACCGCCACCCGCGTCGTCGCCGGGCCGGTAAAATCTTTGATGTACGTCAACGCACCGTCACGGATGGTCGCTAGGCGCGATCCTGGAGGATTGCGCCAATGACTCCCGAAACCAATCACGAATATCACTTGCGGCGGGCCCGCGCGGAACTCGATCTCGCTTACCGAGCCAAATGCCACATGGCATCGGAGTCTCACTTGCGGCTGTCGTCCCTGCACATGCAGCGGATGAACGATCCGGATGCAGAGGTTCGCTCGACGGGGCGCCGAGCCTCGTCGCTCGAGCCCCTGGGAGACGCGTTCCCTTGGCGGGATGACTTGACTCCGCGACGGGGTGAAATGGCGGCCGCGTCGGGCTAGACCCTTCACATGCCCAGATACGCGCCCGGCTCGCTCCTCGCGACCCACGAGGTCTCCAATCAGCCCGGCGAGTTTGCGGGCCGAAATCTCTTCACGACGGACGCGGCGCTTGCAGATGCTGCGTTACGCGAAGGCGGCCAATGGCTTGAAAAGCCCTTGTCGGCGCTCGGCGAATTGGCAGGCTCGGAGCATGTCCTGGAGCTGGGCGAAGTCGCCAACCGCTGTCCGCCCGAGCTGGTGAGTTTCGATCGCTACGGCCGCCGTCTCGACGAGGTGCGTTTCCATCCTGCCTATCACGAGCTGATGGCGCTCGCGATGGCACACAGGATCCACGATATCGCGTGGGCGGAGACCCGGCCCGGCGGGCACGTGGCCCACGCCGCTTTGCTCGCCTTGTTCACCCAGGCCGAGGCCGGGACGATGTGCCCGATGAGCATGACCTATTCGGCGGTGCCCGCGCTCCGGCGCACGCCCGAAGTCGGTGATCGCTGGATCGGGAAGCTGATGGGCGGCGGCTATGATCCGGTCCTGAGGCCCCTGGCGGACAAGACCGGCGTGACGATCGGGATGGCGATGACCGAGAAGCAGGGCGGAAGCGACGTTCGCGCCAACACCACCCGCGCCTTTTCGCTCGATGGCGGGGGTAGCCGGGCGTATCGCCTCGTCGGTCACAAGTGGTTCTGCTCGGCGCCGATGAGCGACGCCTTCCTCACCCTCGCTTATGCGCCTGGCGGCCTGTCCTGCTTCCTCGTTCCGCGCATCGCCCCGGACGGCGAGCGCAATGCGATCCAGCTGATGCGGCTCAAGGACAAGCTCGGCAACCGTTCCAACGCCTCGGCGGAAATCGAATATCACGACGCTTATGCCGAGCTTGTCGGCGACGAGGGACAGGGCGTGAAGGCGATCGTCGAGATGGTCCACCACACCCGCCTGGGCACGATTGCCGGAACGCTAGGTATCATGCGCATGGCGCTCGCCCAGGCCGTGAATCACGCCGCCGGCCGGCGCGTCTTCCAGAAGGCGCTGATCGACCAGCCAGCCATGCAGGCGGTGCTCGCTGATCTGGCCGTGGAATATGAGGCCGCCGCTCTTCTGGTCATGCGGGTGGCGCGCGCTTTTGATGGCGCGGACGAGAACCAGCGGGCTTTCGCGCGCCTGGCTGTTGCCGTCGCGAAATATTGGCTGACCAAGGGCTGCGCCACCTTCGTTTACGAGTGCATGGAGTGCCTCGGCGGAGCCGGCTATGTCGAGGAAAGCGGGTTGCCACGCCTGTTCCGCGAATCCCCGCTCAATGCCATCTGGGAAGGCTCCGGAAACGTCATCGCGCTCGATATCCTGCGCACCCTCGCCCGCGAGCCGGCCGCGCTCGATGCTTTCGCCGCGGAACTGGAGCTTGCGCGCGGCGCGGACTTCCGACTGGACGAAGCGGCGGACGATCTGGTGGCACGGCTTCGAAAGGCGACACCGCCGGAGGCAGAGGCGCGATATTATGCCGATCGAATGGCATTGCTCCTGCAAGCCTCGTTGGTCGCCCGTTATGCTCCCGAGAACGTGAGCGCTCTGTTCATGCAAAGCAGGATTGGTCGCCAAAGCGGCCGAAGCTTCGGAAGCTTCGCGTCGGCAGCCGACTTCCGGCCGATACTTGCGCGGCAAATGGCGACCTAGGCCGCCATCCGATCGGCGAGCTGGCTTATTCCTGGACCTGGATCGGCACCGGCTCGTTCAGGTCGATCTGAAACTCCCTGGTTCGATTCTCGGCCATCTGCCGGAACCATTCCGGTCCTTCCCAGACACCGCCAGCCCGCAACAATGTCTCCGCGAGCTGGAGGACCACCTCGTTGGCGACCCGGATCGAGCCGTGCGAGCTGGCCTTGCCGAGCGATTCCAGGTCGTTGGTGCCGTGAATGGTATTCGGCATCCGATAGACCAATCGCGCCCGTCCCATTGGATTAGCCGGATCGCCGGCCTTCTTGGGCTCGCGATCCTCGGCCCAGGATTCGTCCGTCGGCGGAATCCACTCCGGGTTCAGATCGACCCGGTGGATCTGCCAGGCGCCCGTCGGGGTCGGCCATTCTTCGGTACCCACCGCGACATCATGCTCCCCAACCACCCGGTCGCCCTGCATGAGCCGGAGCTTGCGATCGCTGATGTCGACGAGGAACCGCAGGTCCTGAAGCTGTTGGCGCGCTTCGTTGGCGAGCCTCGCGCGCTGAATGTCCTGAGGGGACTGCGGGGGCGGGGCGGGCGCTGCCTGGTTCCCGGTCTCGGCAGACTCGTTCACCTCGTTATAGCGAACTTCGCACGCCGAGGTCGCGACCAGCGCCGACAACGCGACGCAATATCCAGTAAATCTCACGAGCGTCTCCTTCAGGCAGGTAACGGGGACCAACCCCTATTGGTTGCCTCTGCCGGCCCATTGTCACCGGACCCATGGGTAGGCAGTCCGTTGCGGCGAGCTTCTGCGACAATCTACGCTTCATCCAGCCGAACGGTCTGTTACGCTGAACCCAGGTTCGCAGGGTGCGGGGGGAGGCCACGAGGTGACAGAGACCGAGAGTATACAGGCTCCGGGGTCCCACGAGACGAAGCAGAGCGAGCGGCTGGTGATCACCGCTTCGTCGCTCGGCACCGTTTTCGAATGGTATGATTTCTATTTGTACGGATTGCTGGCGACGATCATCTCCGCCCAGTTCTTCTCCGGCGTCAACGAGACGACCGGCTTCATCTTTGCCCTCGCCGCCTTCGCGGCCGGCTTCGCGGTCCGTCCGTTCGGGGCGATATTGTTCGGAAGGATCGGCGATCTGGTCGGCCGAAAGAACACCTTCCTGGTGACGATGGCATTGATGGGCCTTTCCACCTTCGCGGTGGGACTCCTTCCGAGCTACGCATCGATCGGGGTGGCGGCACCGGTGCTGCTGGTGCTGCTGCGTTTGGTCCAGGGTCTCGCGCTCGGCGGCGAATATGGTGGCGCGGCCACCTATGTCGCCGAACATGCGCCGAACCGCAAACGCGGCTTCTACACGAGCTTCATCCAGACGACGGCGACGTTGGGCCTGTTCGCGGCGCTCCTGGTCGTGATCGGGATTCGGACCGCGATGGGAGAGGAAGCCTTCGCCGCCTGGGGTTGGCGAATTCCGTTCCTGATCTCGCTGGGGCTGCTGATCGTTTCGCTGTGGATCCGTCTCCAGCTGGAGGAAAGCCCCGTTTTCCGTCGCATGAAGGCCGAGGGCACGACTTCCAAGGCACCGCTCACCGAAGCGTTCGGACGATGGTCGAACCTGAAGCTGGTGCTGATCGCCTTGTTCGGTGCCGTCGCCGGCCAGGCCGTGGTCTGGTATACGGGGCAGTTCTACGCCCTCTTCTTCCTGGAACGGATGATGCGGGTAGACGGCGCCACTGCGAACATCCTGATCGCGATTGCGCTGGCCATCGGAACGCCCTTCTTCATCGTCTTCGGCTGGCTTTCGGACCGCATCGGCCGCAAGCCGATCATCCTCACTGGCTGCCTGCTCGCCGCCGTCACTTATTTTCCGCTGTTCCATGCCTTGTCGAAGGCGGCAAATCCGGATCTCTACGTCGCCCAGGCGACGGCGCCGGTAGCGGTGATCGCCGATCCGTCCGACTGCTCGCTTCAGTTCGACCCGGTGGGGCGCAACCGGTTCGACGCTCGGAGCTGTGATATCGTCAAGGCCTACCTGGCCCGTGCTGCCGTCTCCTATCAGAATGTTGCTGCGCCGGCGGGATCCTTGGCCCGGCTCCGGATCGGCGACACTGAGATCGCGGCCGTCGATCCAAGGTTGGTCAGTGGCTCAGCTCGGGCCGACGCGATTGCCGGCTTCCAGGCCCAGGCCAAGGCCGCGCTCACCCGGGTGGGCTATCCCGAAAGGGCCGATCCGGCGAAGATAAACCGCGGCCAGATCGTGCTGATCCTTGTGATCCTCGTCCTCTATGTGACGATGGTGTACGGACCGATCGCTGCCCTTCTCGTCGAGCTGTTCCCGGCCCGGATTCGCTACACCTCGATGTCGCTCCCTTATCATATCGGCAACGGCTGGTTCGGCGGCTTCCTTCCGACCACGGCTTTCGCGATGGTCGCCGCGAGCGGCAATATCTATCACGGTCTCTGGTATCCGGTCGCGGTCGCGGGGGCGACTTTGGTCATTGGCCTGCTGTTCCTCCCGGAAACGCGCGGGCGGGACATCGAAGATTAGTCGCACCCTTCGGGCCCCCTTTTCTGTCGTCATCCCTCCTGACCAAAGTGGCGGTCGATCATTGCGATCGAATCGACCGAACGCTCGCCAAGAAGATCGGCAATGGCGCCGAGGGGATCATGTCTGTTCAGACCAGACGGTGAGCGAAGCGTTAACCATTAAGCGCTAGGCCGAGCGCTGAAAGAAACGGCAGGGCGCAGATCGTTACTTCCTGTGTTGCGGTTACCCATGAGCTTTTCGGCTCATCCGGGATGGCAAGGATTATCGAATGGCATCGCTTGGATCGATCATGGTGAAGCGAACGCCGGCTCGGCCCAGGCGTATCTTAGTTTGCGACGATGATCCTCTGCTGCTGGATCTCGTGGCGCATCGGTTGACGACGCGCGGGTTTGAGGTGAACACGGCTCAGGACGGCAGCGAGGCCCTGGAACAGATGGCGCGCGAGCTGCCCGATGCCCTGGTCCTCGACGCGATGATGCCCGTGATCGACGGCTATGAGCTCTTGCGCCGAGTGCGCGAGGAACCGCGCACCGCGGGCCTGCCTGTGCTCATGCTCACGGCGCGGAAACAGGAAAAGGACGTCCTCGCCGCGCTCGACCTCGGAGCCAACGACTATCTGGTCAAACCATTCATCCCGCAGGAACTTGTTGTCCGGCTCGAACGGCTGATGGGCCAGGTGCACGCTTGAGGTGCGCTCTGAAGCTGTTGGGGATCGCCATCCTGTTTCTGACGGCCGCGCAGGCGCCAGCGCAGACGCAGGTGCAGTCGGACTATGATCGCGCGGTCGCGGCCCGCATGTCCGGACGCTTCGACACCGCGGTCGAGATCCTGCGGGACATGGTCGACCGGGAGCCCAACCACGCCGATGCCCGACTTCAGCTCGGTCTCGTCTATCTGGCCCTTCAGCGGCTCGACGAAGCGCAGCTGGAATTCGAACGGACGCTGCAACTGGCCCCCGATTATGCCGACGCCCGGATCGGACTGGCGCGGGTCGCTGAGCGGCGGGGAGATCGCGCACGCGCGCTGGAATATGTGGAACCGCTTGGTTCCGAGAATGCCGAAGTCATTGATCTTCTGGCACGGCTCCGATCGGTGCCGCCGTCGGTCTACCGCACGCGACTGGACGTGGATCTCGCCGCTGCTGCGCTGGAGGGCCAGCCGGATTGGCGCGAGGCATCTGTTGGGCTAAGTCATCGCTGGAACGACAAAAGCAGCGCCACGGCCCGGATCGAGGCATCGCGCCGGTTCGGGCTCGACGACGTCTATGGCGAGCTCAGGGTCGACCATCGCTTCGGCCCGGGCTTGAGCGCCTGGCTGGCGGTGGGGGGAACCCCCAGCGCGGACTTCAGGCCGTCGTGGCAGCTCGGCGCCGGCATTGCGGGCCGAGTCCGGGGTGGGCCGAAAGCGACGGTCTTCACGTTCGACGTCGTCCAGGCAAGTTATCGAAACGGGGACATCCAGACGGTCACGCCGGGCGTCGAGCAGTATTTCGCTGACGGCAAGGCCTGGGCAACCCTTCGCTGGATCAACGTCCTCGAGAACGGAGATCACCGGTCGGGCTGGCTTGCGCGCGGCGATCTGATGGCGGGCAGTCGGCTCCGACTGTTCGCCGGCCTCGCAGATGCCCCCGATCTCTCGGAGGGGGTCGTTGTGGACACGTTCAGCGTTTTTGGCGGGCTCGCTGCCGACCTTGGCGAACGCACAATCCTTCGCTTTTCGCTCGCCCATGACGAACGGCAGGGCAGCGACCGGCTTACCGTCTCAGTCGGACTCGGCTGGCGGTTTTGAAATGCTGATCGGACTGTGGCTCGTGTCCCTGGCGATATCCGGGGCGGCGCTGGCGATCATGATCGGGCTCATCCTGTTGCGGCAGCTCGGATCCTGGCGGCAGAAGAACCGCGAGGCGGAAAGGCGTCGGCTCATCCCGCTGCTGCTTGGGGATACTCAGCCGGCCGAGATCGAGACCGCGATCTGGCGCGCCGACGATCTGCTGGTCGAACTCACCGTGGAGCTGATCCAGCTGGTCCGGGGAAGCGATCGTGAACGGTTCGTCGAACGTGCCGTCGAGCTGGGAGTCCCACAGCGCCTTCGTCATCATCTCGGCAGCGGCGTGCCGAGGCTTCGGCAAATGGCCGCCGAGGCCCTGGCGCCTTTCCACGACGCGGCCTCGACCGACAGCCTGCTTGCGGCCCTGGGGGATTCCAATCCCGACGTTCGGCTCACGGCGGCCTTGTCGCTTGCCCAGAGCGGGCGCAGCCCGCCGGTCGCCGAGTTGGTCGATCGATTGAAGATCGGGACCGATGAGCGATCCTTGCTGACCATCTCTTTGTTCAAGGATCTGGCCGAGCAGTGCCCCGAACAACTCGAAGCCTTGCTCGGCGACGCCGGCTCGCCTTCCGGAGCGAGGATGGCGGCGGCACAAGCGCTCGCTCACGCGGGCCGTTACCCGGCGGTGCCCCGCATTGCGGGAATGATCTTGCGTGAAGAAGCCAGTCCCGACGATGTGCCGCGTCTGCTGCGGGCGCTTGGGGTGCTTGCTCACCCCGCCGCGGAGGATGCGGTGCGGTTCGCGCTGGGCAGCAATTCGCCCCGAATTCGGGCGGCCGCAGCCGAAGCGGCCGGACGCATCGGCCTGACCCAGCTGACCGGCAAATTGGTGGAAGCTCTGTCCGACCAGGTCCATGCGGTTCGCTTCCACGCCGGCGGTGCGCTGGCCTCTTTCGGTGGGGCCGGGCGCGAGGTGCTGGCCTCGGTCGCAGCGAAGGACGCCGGTGGGCCGGCGTCGGAGGCAGCGGCCCGGATCCTCGCGGAGCAGGGGGCGTGACCGGCATCGAGTGGCATCCCTGGGCGACGAATGCAGCGAGCCTCATCGCGCTGGTGGTGATCGTTATCGGCCTCCTCCAGACGACTTTCTACATGGTCCAGCTGGTCTTCGCCGGCATCGCGCTCGGTGCCCGTCCGCCGATCGGAAAGGCCTCCGTGCTCTGGCGACGTTATGCGGACGAGGCGCCGGCCATCGCCGTGCTTGCGCCCGCGTTCAACGAAGAGCTTTCGATCGTCGAGAGCGTCAGGTCGCTGCTCGCTTTGCATTATCCCAATTTCGAAGTGATCGTCATCAACGACGGATCGAAGGACCGCACCCTGCAACGGTTGATCGACGAATTCGGCCTGTCCCGGGTCGATCGTTATTACGAGGAAGCGGTGGAGCACCAGCCGATCAAGGACCTCTATGCTTCCCCGCGCCTGCCCCGGCTGCTGGTCATCGACAAGGAGAATGGCGGCAAATCGGATGCGCTGAACGCCGGCATCAACCTGGCCCGATCGCCGATCTTCTGTTCGATGGATGCCGATTCTCTGCTCGAGGCCGACGCGCTCCTTCGGGCGGTTCGCCCATTCGTCGAGGAACCGACCCGGGTCGTTGCGGTCGGGGGCACGATAAGGCTCGCCAACGGAAGCCGAATCGCGGCCGGCCGGGTGGAAAAAGTCGGCATGCCAGGCAAGCTCGTCGTGCTGATCCAGGTGATCGAGTATCTCCGCGCTTTTCTCATGGCCCGGTTGGCACTCGGAAGAATGCAGGTGCTGACCGTCATTTCCGGCGCTTTCGGCCTGTTCCGGCGGCAGACCGCCATCTCGGTCGGCGGCTACAGCCACGGCACCGTCGGTGAAGACATGGAGCTGGTGATAAAGCTTCATCGCCGAATGCGGGACGAAAAGCGCGACTACCGGATCGAATTCATTCCGGAACCGGTCTGCTGGACCGAGGCCCCGGAGGACCTGCAGACACTGGGCCGCCAGCGCGCCCGCTGGCAGCGGGGGGCGCTGGAAACCTTTTTCCGTCATCGGGACATGCTCTTCAATCCGCGCTACGGTCGGATCGGCTTCGTCGGCTTCGGGCACATCTTCCTCGTCGACGTGCTTGGTCCGGTGGTGGAGGTGTTCGGCTACGTGCTGGTGCCACTTCTCTGGATGCTGGGCCTGCTGTCGATCGACTATCTCGTCGCCTTTCTTGCCGTCACCTTCACCTTCGGCATCTTCGTCAGTGTTGCGACCCTGATCCTCGAAGAAGTCGAGCTGCGCCGTTTTCCTCGGGCCCGTGATCTCGTCATCCTCACGCTCGTGGCCGTGATCGAGAATTTCGGGTTCCGGCAGCTCGCCAATTTCTGGCGCGTTCGCGGCTGGGTACAATTCCTGCAGCGCAAGCAGGGCTGGGGCCAGATGAATCGAAAGGGCTTTCAGCCCGGCTGATCGAGCGCTTCGAGTCGTCGAAGGAGCTCTCGGGCGGCCTCCTGGATGTCCTCTGTCGTTGCTTCGTCGAGCGCATCTTCCAGCCTTTGGCCGGAATCGCTGATTTCGGGGTGACCGAACAATCCCCCCGCGCCGGCAAGGCTGTGGGCAATCCGCTGTAACTCGGTCCGATCGTCCGCCGCGAGCGCCTTGATCAGCATAATCCGATCCGTTCGACTTCGGACGATGAAGCGTTCACGCAGCGCTTCGAGACGGTCGTCGAACGCCGCCATCAGGAAACAAAATTCCGGGCGGTCGTGGCAAAGGTCATGGGATCGAAGGGCTTGGCGATCACCCCGTCCGCGCCGAGATCGATCAGACCCTGGACTTCACGGTTCTGCGCCCGCGCGGTGACGAAAACGACGGGGATGGCCGCGGTTTCAGGCCGTTCGCGAAGCTTCGCCAGAGTGGTCGGCCCGTCGAGCTTCGGCATCATCATGTCGAGCAGGATCAGATGCGGCTTCCATTCCGGTGCCACTGTCAGCGCCTCTTCTCCGGAAGCGCAGGTGCGAACCTCCAGGTCCGGATCGAGGCCGAGCGCCATCTCCGCTATTTCCCTGATGTCCGGCTCATCATCGACGTAAAGGAATCGAAGAGTCATCCTTTTACTCCCGTCTGTTGAGAAGCCCGCTTGGCCGCCGCCAGGACGGTTTCCACAAGCTGGTCGAGGCTCGACCGCGATTTGGTGACGATGCCGTCGACCTGGTCGGCGAGGGCCGGATTGGCATCGTGAACGGAGAAGATGATGGTGGGCGTCGGGTTGGGGCCGGCGCGGAGAATCGGCAGCAGATCGAGGCCGGAACCATCCGCCAGTTCGAGGTCCAGGATCGCGGCGTCGAATTTCTGCCGATGAAGCGAGGCATGGGCTTCACGAACGCTCGGCGTCGAATGCAGCTCCGCGCGTCCTTCGAAGGCGCTCGCGACCAGCCGCAACGTGTCCGGGTCGTCGTCGACATGGAGGATCAGCGGCCGCCCGCCTGCGGCGAGGGGATTTGCTGCACGGGGGTCATGGGACGACTCGTCCGACAGTCTGGCCGCCGGCAGATCGACATGGAACAGGGTGCCCCCGCCTTCGCGGTCCTCGAACTCGATCGTTCCCCCAAAGGCCCTGACGATCTCCCGGGAAATGCTGAGGCCCAGGCCGGTGCCGCCTTTCTGCCTTGTATCGGAGGAATCGGCCTGGGCGAACTTGCCGAAGATCCGGCTCCTGAACTCGTCGTCGATTCCGGGGCCGCGATCGGCGACGGTGATCCGGTGGCGCCCGCCGAGCGTCACCGCCGAGACCTCGACTTTCTCTTCCCACGGCGAAAACTTTATCGCGTTCGAGAGAAGGTTGGTGAGAACCTGGATCAGCCGGTCCTCGTCCGCGATCACCGTGGCCTGAGCCGGCGCCGGCTGGACTTCCAGCTCGATGCCATATTCCCCCGCGAAACCAGCGATAGCGGATGCCGCCTGATCGAGCAGGGGCCGAAGCTCGACCCGCTTGAGGTTGAAAGTCATCTTCCCGGATTCGATCTTCTCGATATCGAGAATATCGTTGATCAGGCGCACCAGCCGTTCGCTGTTGCTGTGCGCGATCTTGATCAGGCGCTGGGCCTTTTCTGGTATCTCACCGGCCGCGCCGCCGCTGAGCAGGCCGAGCGAGCCCGCGATCGACGTCAAGGGGGTCCGCAGCTCGTGGCTCACGGTCGAGACGAATTCGGATTTCATCCGCTCGATTTGCCTTCGTCCGGTGGCATCCCGGATGACGGCGAGGAATCGTCGCCCGTCGGCCAGCTTGACCGCGCTGCTGGCCACGTCGACGGGGAAATGACTGCCGTCTTTCCGGCACGCGTCGAACTCGCGCACCTGCGAAGCGCGCCCCTTGGGATTGGCGACCAGCCGGTCGAGGAAATGCCCGAGCTCTCCAGCGGAGGGCGGGTTCTCGAACAACTCGACGATGTTGCGGCCTAGCAGCTCGTCCTCTTCATAGCCGAACAGACGCGCCATGGACGGGTTGTGGCTCTCGATCCGACCACTTCGGTCATGGATGACCATCCCGTCCGTCGCGGCGTCGAAGATCGCTTCCTGCCGGAGACTCATGTCCCGGAAGCGACTGGCGGTTCGTCGTTGGGCGAGAAAATTGCGCGCGGCAAACCAGAGTGCGGCGAGAAGGAGGATGACCAGCAGAGTCTGCAGTGCGAACGCCGCCGCCTGTGCACGTCGGCGGGCTGTGGCAGCCTGTTGCGAGCCATCGGCAAGTTGGCTCCGTTCCGCCTCGTCCATCCGGCCGACGATGGCACTTATCTGGTCCATCAACGCTTTCCCCCGCCCGGTGGCGACGAGCCGAGCGGCGTCGTCGGCTCGCCCCTGGCGTGTCAGCTCGACGGCTTCGGAAGCGAATTCCAGCTTCTGACGAGAGAGGGAATCGAGAACCGGCAGTTCTTCAGCCAAACTCGCTCGGGCGCTGTCGAGTTCGTGAAGCCGCTGGAGCGCCGGCCCGATCCGTTCGAGACCCGTGACATAAGGCTCGAGAAACTCGCCTTCGCGCGTGATCACGAAACCTCTCAGCCCGGATTCGACCTCCTGATGGAGCGACAGGACAGTCTGAAGCTGCGCGCGCATTTCGTGGGACCGTTCGACTTCCCGCTCCAGGGACCGCGAGCGCTCGAACTCGGTTGCAAGGAGGTAGTTGGCGAGCAGCAGGAGCAGCGGGACAGCCGCAAGAGCGGCAATCCGCATGATCAGGCGCAGTGGCGGGGGTGAACTGAGCAATCGACAGGGCCTCTGCACCGAGCCTTACGGCGCGGATTCATGACCCGCAACGGCCGCGATCACGCGGGCTCGGCGCACGTCACAGGAAAGGGCCAATCACCGCACGACCCGGGCCGCGCCACGCGGAGCTGCGTCCCTACCGCCACGATCCGGATAAATATTATAAATGGCTTGTCGCTCTCGGAAGGGCGTTGCATTATGGCGGACGCGTAACGGCTCCAGTCGAGGGCCGCGGAATAAAAAGAAACGGGGAGCCCGCCATGCGTGTGAAGACGCTCATTCTCTGCTCGTCATCCTTTGTCATGCTTGGCGCCGGCGCCGCCCCGGCCTGGGCGCAGACCGCCGCGGCCGGTCAGCAGGCGCAGGAAACGCCCGCCGATTCGACGGACGTCACCGACGCCGACGACGAGACGATCATTGTCACGGGTCTCCGCCAGAGCCTTCAATCGGCACAGAATCTGAAGCGCAATTCGGACCAGGTGATCGATGCCATCGTTGCCGAAGATATCGGCAAGCTTCCCGACATCGCGGTGTCCGACACGGCCGCGCGCATTCCCGGCGTTCAGGTCGAACGGGGCGGCGGCGAGGCCGGCCGGGTCCTGGTCCGGGGCCTCCCCGATTTCACCACGACCTACAATGGCCGCGAGATCTTTACGGCCGAAACGCGATCGGTCGCGCTTCAGGATTTCCCGTCGGGCGCGATCGGCGCGATCGAAGTGTTCAAGACATCGACCGCGAACCTGATCGAGCCGGGCCTTGCCGGCCTGGTCAACGTCCGTTCGCGACGGCCGTTCGATTTTGACGGCTTCGAGATCGCGGGGTCGGTCTGGGGTCTCTACACCTATCAGGCGGACGAGATCACGCCGAACGGCAACATATTGGTGACGAACCGCTGGGATGTCGGCGACGGGGGCGAGATCGGCGCCCTGATCGGCTTCTCCTACACCCGCCTGCGCTATCTCGATTCCACCCGTGAGAATACGGACTTCGTCGCTGGCGGCGGACCCAATGGCACCCGCTGGCCGGACATCCAGCGCGTCTTCTACGGCGAAGGAGACCGCACCCGTCCCTCCGTCAACGCAGCGGTCCAGTACCGTCCTGCACCGGGCATCGAATTCTATGCGGAAGGCCTCTGGCAGGGCTTCCGCAATCGCGTTTCCGATCGGATGATGGCCGTGCCGTTGTGGGGCGGATCGGGATTTCCGAGCTTCCAGACCCGCCCCGGACGGAATGATCTTCTGGAGAGCGGAACGGTGGTCAATCCGTTCCGGCCCGACGGATTCCAGGGCGGCACCTTCAACAAGACCAACACCTACCAGTTCGCGGTCGGTGGATCATGGGACACCGGCCCGCTTCGGATCTCTGCGGACATCGCCCGGACCGACAGCACCTTCACCGGTTCGACGGCCAGCGTTGATTATGCCCTGGCCAATCGCCAGACCGTGACCTTCGATACCGATGTCGACGCTGAAGACGGTGGCGCGGAATTCAGCTTCGCGAATTTCGACGCAGGCAATCCGGCCAATTACGTCTATCGCGGCTTCTACGAGGAAGCCCAGGAGTCGCAGGGCGACGATTGGCAGGCACGGCTGGATTTCTCCTACGACACCGGAATGCCCGCCTTGCCCGAAATCCAGTTCGGGCTCCGCCACGTCAATCGTGACGCTCACCGCGAATTCGGCAACCGTTATTTCGGCAACGATCAGGTCGAGCCCCAACGGATTCCGCTGAGCCGAGTGCCACTCGATTACGTGTTGTTCGATCCGGGTTTCCGGGGCAGCGACGTCCAGCCTTTCCGGACATGGTTGTCGCCAACCTACCGGAGCATCCGCGACGGCATCCAGGACATGCGCCAGTTCACGATCGACATCGGCGGGACGAACTTCACGCTAAACGATCCGCCGCCCGATCCGCTTCAGACGTGGGACACCAACGAGAAGAGTTACGCCGCCTACGGGCAGTTGCGTTACGAGTTCGGACTTGGCGGGGACATGACGGTCGACGGCCAGGTCGGATTGCGGGTGGTGAAGACCGAATTCAGTACCGAGGGGACACGTTTGGTCTTCCCGATCGACCCGGATGGCGGCGGCCCGTTGCCGGCGCCTCCCGGAGTGTTCACGGCGACCAATGTCGATCGCGAATATACGGACTGGCTTCCGAACGTCAGCGCTCGTTTGAGGTTCAATCCGGAGCTGCAGCTTCGACTCTCTTTTACCCAGACCCGGACCCGGCCTTCTTTCACCGACCTGCGCCCCTCGGCCACTTTGGATCGGCCACCAGCCTGCTTCAGCCAGACTCCCATTCCGGAAGGTTGCGTACAGACCGGCCGCGGCGGCAATCCGTTCCTCAACCGGCTGAAGTCGGACAATTACGATGCTTCCCTCGAATATTATTTCTCGCGCACCGGCTTCGCATCGCTCGCGGTGTTCCACCGCGACATGCAGGGCTTCATCGAATCGACCGACTTCGTCGGAACCACGCTCACCGGCCTGCCGCTGCGGTTCAACGGACCGATCAATTCGGGCGCCGGTGACATTCGCGGCTTCGAACTGCAGCTCAGCACCTTCTTCGATTTCGGCGGCATGCCGGACTGGCTGAGCAATTTCGGTGTCCAGGCGAACGTCACGCACATCGATGCCAGGGCGGACTTCACCTACAGTCCGTCCGTGCCGAATTGCGGCAGCATCTGCGACGTCGTTGGAACCCAGACCAATCCGGCGGGCAACACAATCAACCGCAATCTGCTCGACGTGTCGGACTGGTCCTACAACCTGATCGGCATGTACGAGAATGACGCTTTCTCTGCTCGCCTGGCCTACAATTGGCGCAGCGGCTATCTCGATCTGTTCGCTCCGCGCGGCGATCATCTCTACATCGAGGAAGCGAGACCCATGGGTCGGCTCGATGTCTCGGCCAGCTTCAACCTGTCGGAGAATTTCACGCTCTTCGCAGACGCGACCAACATCCTGAAGACGCCATTCCGATCGACCCTGACCCGGCTGGACGGGCCTCAGGGCGGGCTCGAGTCCGAGTTCCCGCGCTTCGTCCGCTTCAACGAATCGACGGTGTCTGCGGGCGCCCGTTTCCGGTTCTGATCGCGATCGGCTGACTGGCCCGGAGAGCCTTGCTCTCCGGCGCCATTCTTTTCACTGAAGGCGGATGAACAGCGAGTTCCGAAGCGCAGACGATCGGCCGCTGCAAAGGGTCGTCATCCTCGGTGGCGGCACGGCGGGCTGGATGGCGGCGGCCGCCCTGATCCGGCTCCTTCCTCACGCCTGCACGGTCAGGCTGATCGAATCCGCCGAGATCGGAATCGTCGGCGTCGGCGAGGCGACTCTCCCGCATCTTCGAACCTTCGTCGAAATGCTGGACCTCGATGAAGCCGATTTCATGCGCGCGACCCATGCCACCTACAAATTGGGCATCGAATTTCGCGACTTCGGCCGGATCGGGGATCGTTACCTGCATCCGTTCGGGAGCTTTGGGACCGAACTCAACGGGGTCCATTTCCATCATTATTGGCTTCGGATGCGGGCGGAAGGGCGTGCGGACGATCTCTTCGGTTATTCGATCGCCAACGTCATGGCCGCCGGCAACCGCTTCTCGCCGCCCGCAGTGGATACCAACTCGCCTTTGTCCACCTACAGTTATGCCTACCAGTTCGATGCGACCTTGTTCGGACCCTATCTGCGTGAATATTGCCTGGCACGGGGCGCGGAGCGGACCGAAGGCAAGGTTGTGGGCGTCGACCGCGACCCGGAGAGCGGCGACGTGACCGCGCTTCAGCTGGAAAATGGGGAGCGGGTTCCCGGCGACCTGTTTGTCGATTGCTCCGGCTTC
This sequence comes from Allosphingosinicella sp., assembly GCA_035710145.1. Lineage (GTDB taxonomy): Bacteria > Pseudomonadota > Alphaproteobacteria > Sphingomonadales > Sphingomonadaceae > Allosphingosinicella. The sequence goes on along the minus strand of DASTDX010000004.1, from coordinate 26,764 downwards.
GCCGGGCTACTGATCGGTCGTACTTTCGACTCCCCCTGGGAAGACTGGTCTCCCTGGCTTCCCTGCGACCGAGCGGTGGCGCTTCCCTGCACGTCTCCGCCTGGCCCGATCGAACCTTTTACCCGGGCGACGGCGATGGCGGCCGGCTGGCGCTGGCGGATCCCGCTCCAGCATCGGGTCGGCAACGGCTATGTCTATTCGAGCGCCCATCTCTCCGACGATGCGGCGGCCGAGGCGATCGTCGCGGCGATCGAAGGCGAGCCCATGGCCGATCCGCGCCTGCTGCGTTTTCGCGCCGGCCGGCGCCGGGAAAGCTGGGTCGCGAACGTCGTGTCGCTCGGCCTCGCGTCCGGTTTCCTCGAGCCCCTGGAATCGACGAGCATCTATCTCACCCAGGCGGCCGTGATGCGGCTGATCGAGCTGTTCCCGCAGGGCCGGATTCGGGATTCGGACCGTGCCGAATTCAATCGCCTGGTCGACTTCGAATATGACCGGGTGCGCGACTTCCTGATACTCCATTATCACGCGACGGAACGTGACGATTCCGACTTCTGGAATCACGTCCGAACGATGGAAGTGCCGGACAGCCTCGCAGAGAAGATCGAGCTGTTCCGGCGCGCGGGACGGATTCAGAAATATTCCGAAGGCCTGTTTTTCGAGCCGAGCTGGCTCGCCGTCTATATCGGCCAGAACCTGATTCCCGACGGCTGGGACCAGCGCGCGGACGCCTTGGATGCCACTCGGCTCGGAAAAGCGATGGACAAGCTCCGCGACCAGATCGCGAATGCGGTCGAACGGATGCCCGAGCACAAGGCCCTTGTCCGTGGCAGTGGCATGTCGGGTGAGATTCCCAGGTGAGTCGCGACGAACGCGCGATCCGAAGCCTCTGCGTGGTCGGCGGCGGCGTCGTCGGCTTCTCCGCCGCGCTGGCGTTCGCGCGCGCCTTGCCCTCGGTCGAAGTGAAGCTGATATGCACGCCCACGGATCCGGCTGCCCTGGCCGATCGGATCGGCATCGGCTTGACCGCGATCCATCGTTTCCATGCCGCTATCGGCGTTGACGAGCTGGAACTGGTCGGCGGACGCGTCGCCCTCCATCATCTCGGCACGATATTCGAAGGCTGGTCGGCCGATCGCGAGCCCTGGGCGCACGTCTTCGGCGAATACGGGCTTGCCGCCGCCGGCGTGCCTTTCCACCAGATCTGGGCGAAGCTGCGACGGGCGAACAAGGGGCAGTCTTTCGACCACTACGCGGCCGCTGCCCGGCTCGCCGTGGCTGACAAGTTCGTTCACCCGGAAGAAGATTCCCGCTCGCCGCTTTCCACCTTTCTATATGGCCTTAGGCTCGATCCTGCAGCGTATCGGGCGATGCTTGTCGAACGCGCCGGCAAGCTGGGGATCGAGATCGTCGACGGAGCCATGGCAGGCGTCGAGCGGCGGCAGGATGGCAAGATCGCGTCGGTCAGGCTGGTCGACGATCGCGCCTTCGAAGCCGACCTTTTCCTCGATTGCGGCGGCCCTGCCGCGCCGCTTCGTTCCTTGCTGGACGACGAATTCGAGGATTGGGGTGCGTATCTGCCGAGCAATCGCTTCAGCCTCGGCGCCGCTCGTCCGTCGGCCGCCGCTCTCCCTGCGGATCGGGTGGGCGCGGTCCCGGAAGGGTGGTGGTGGCGTTCGGCGCTTCCCGATCACCTGGCAACGGGAATGTCCTGGCACTCCGACGCCACGAACGAACAGGCGGTCATGGATCGGCTCGACCAGCTTCTCCAGGTGGATTCGGCCGAGCTGCTGACGATCCGCCCGGGCCGGCGGCTCGAGCCGTGGAAGCACAATGTCCTTGCCCTCGGCGATTCCGCCGTCGTCTCGGATCCACTCTACGGGCCTGGTCTGCACCTCGCCCAGAGCGCCATTCTCAGGGCCCTGGAATTGCTTCCGGGACGCGATTGCCACCCGCTCGAGCTTCGGGAGTATAACCGGAGAACCGCGCAGGAAACGGCGCGGGTCCGCGACTTCCAGGCGCTCCATTATCTGCGGTCGGGAAGACGCGAAGGAGAATTCTGGAACTCGGCGTCGAACCGATCCGTGTCCGACAGTCTCTCTCATTCGCTTGACCAATATGAGACGCGAGGAAGGCTTCCCTTCTACGAGGAAGAGAGCTTCGAGCCAGAAAGCTGGCTCGCCGTGCTCGGAGGATTGAGCGTGCTTCCCCATAGGACCGACCCGGCTTCGGACCGGATCGATCCGGAAGAGGCCCTGCGGGCGATGACGGAGCTGTCGGCGCGCCTTGCGTCACTGCCGGCCCGACTGCCGACTTATCCGGATTATCTTCGCCGAATAAGGGATCGGCCCCGCTAGATCATTGGGCGGGCTGAGGCGGCGCCCCCGGTGCCGGCGCAGGCGGCGGGGCGGGGCGGAGCGCGGCCAGCCGCGCCGCCGGATCGGCGATCGGGGGCAGCACGCCTTCCGGGCGATCGAGATAGAAATAGGCGACCGCCGCTACATCGTCGCTGCGGTAGAAATTGGTGTGCCCGTCCGGCAGCGACGGGTCGGACAACCGCACCGGCGGATCGCGAGTCAGCAATTGCTGGAAATTGACTCGCGAGCCTGGATCGATCGTCACCGGGATGAGGGGCGCACCCGAATCCTGAAGGCCGATCACGATCGCCTTTCGGGCGCCGCCCATCTGCTGGAGAGTCACTTCGATATCGCGGCTGAAAAAGACCGGGTCCGGAATGTGGAAACGATAGAAGGTCCAGCGTCCGCCATTGGCCCAGCTGGCGATCGGGGCGCCCTGGAAGCGGTTGATATAGGCGCCTTGGCCCCAGGCGGTGCCGATATAATCTTCCGCGCCGGTGCCCACGAGGGAGGCGTGCTCGCGGTCGCCATCGAGGAACATCTTCACCTCGCCCTCGCCCCACCAGGTTTCGTTGTAGACGGGATTGGTCAGCACGGTGACGCTGGCGCCCAGGAATCGGCCGCGCCCCTCGATCCGGGGAAGGATCCGGAAATCGCGGCCCAAAAGGGTCGCCTGCTCGCGGCTCCACCAGGCGTGAAAATAGAGGGCGTCTTCCGGCTGCCCGGGAAGCGAACGATAGTTGATGTCGTAGAAGATGAGGTTGACCGGCCGCCCCGATTCATTGGTGACGACGATCCGCGCGCCACGCCGGAACGGCATCGGAATGTAGGAGACGAAGGAACGGCCCTCGGGGCTCGCCAGCAAAGCCGTTTCCATCGGCACTATTTCGCCGGCGCCGTGCAGGAAGAAGTCGCCGAACGGAACCGACACGGCGGGGCGCCGGGCGCCGTCCCAGAAGATTTCCAGCTTCAGGCCGCGCAACGCCTCGGGAGACCGGTCTTCAATCGTCAGCCACATCCGGTCGATCGTCCCGGCGCCCTGGATGTCGGCCAGAACATGGGATTGGCCGATCGGAATGGTCTCGAACGCGTGGCCCTTGGCGCCGCGATTCTCGCGCCCGCCGATGCCGGGCGCCCCGGTCGGATTCTCCGGGCTGATCCAGTGTGTGCGCGAGTCACCCTGGAAACGGTACAAAGCGGGGGCGTCCTCCCCCTGGGCGGCGGCTGCGGGTGCTCCGAGCAGGAGTGCCAGTGACATGAAGATCGTCCAGGCGGTCTGTCTGATCACGGTCGTTTCCTCATGCCTGCCCCGTTCAATCGCGCTCGCTGGGGCGAAGGCTGACGCCGATGCGGGGCTCCGGCCCACGCCATCCCAGCGGCGCGATATACATGTATCGGCGTGGGTCGGTCTTTCGGCAGCCGGGGGTCGCCGCCCAGGCGTGAAAGGCGATGAAGCTTCGGCCGCGCGCGTCGAAGATCATCTGATGGCCGGGTCCGCTGAGGCACCCGGCCTCGCGGTTGTTGTAGCTGTAGAGGATCGGATTGCCGGGCGCGTCGATGCACGGCCCCAGCGGCCCCTGGCAGGTCGCATAGCCCATCGCGTAGCGGGACAACCTCTGGTCCGCTTCCCAGCCGAAATGATTGGCGGAGAAGAAAAGGGTGTAGCCATCGCTGCGGCGGACCATCGTCGGCGCCTCGATGACATGCGCTTCCCAGTCCGTGTCGTTGCGCAGCAGCGCGACCGGCTCGCCGATCAAGGTGAGTCCGTCGGGGCTCAGGCGTTGGACGAAGATGTCGGTCGGCTTGCGGAAGCGCGGATTGTTTCCGTCATTCTTGTAGTAGAAATAAAGCTGACCGTCCGCGTCGCGGAATGGGCTGCCATCGATCGTGCCGCCGAGCTCATATTGGCAGACCAGCGGCTCGGTCGCCTGCGAGGCGAACGGCCCCATCGGGTCGGCGGCCGTTGCGGCGCCCACGCATTGCAGACCGCGCTCGCGATGCCTGGCGCTGAAATAAAGCACGTAGCCGCCGTCGGTGCGCAGCACTTCCGGCGCCCAGGTGAAGCCTTCACGGGCCCAGGGAGGGAGCGTCGGCATGGCGTCGTGATCCGCGATCCGCCGCCAGTCGACGAGATTTTGCGATTCGGCCATCTGGACGTTGTTCGAGCCGCCCGAATTCGTCGCATAAGCGAGGAACCGTCCTTCGTGCTCGAAGATGAAGGGGTCCGGAAAATCGACCGTGAAGACCGGGACGAAGGCGTCGCGGTCCAGTTCCTGACCGGACGCCGGAATGCTCAGGGACAACGCAAACGCCGCGAACATGCTCAGAGTCGCCAGAAATCTTGCACAAAGGCCGGGCACGCGGCTTCTTCCTCCACCGACCGACGCAGGCCGCGCCGGTCGCCATGTTCACGATCGGCTTATTATCATATTAATTGAGGGGCAAGGCGCCGGCTGGCCCGGATCAAGGTAATGGAAAGGGGATCCAGCATGTTGCGTGAACGCTTCGGAGCGCTGCCGGATGGACGCGTGGTTGAGGCGATCACGCTCTCAGGCCCAACCGGCCTGTCCGCCCGGATCATCACTTATGGTGCGTCGATCCATTCGGTGTGGGCGCCCGACCGCGACGGCCATGTCGCCGACATCGCCTTGGGCCATTCGACGATCGAGGAATATCTTTCCCAGCCGCAATATTTCGGATCGACGGTCGGGCGGGTCGCCAACCGCATCGCCGGCGGCGGTTTCACCCTCGATGGCACCGAATATCGGCTTCCCCAGAACAATGGAGCCAACACGCTGCACGGCGGCGAAACCGGCTTCGACAAGGCCGTCTGGGAGGTCGTTGCGGAGGAGAGCAGGAGCGTTACGCTTCGCCATGTCAGCCCCGACGGCGATCAGGGGTTTCCCGGCACGCTCACCGCCACCGCCCGTTACGTCATCGACGACGGCGACTTCTCGGTCGAATATCAGGCGACCACCGATCGCCCGACGCTCGTCAACCTTTCGAACCATGCTTACTGGAATCTGGCCGGCGAGGGTTCGGCGGCGGGCGCGATGGGGCTCCTGCTCACGATTCCTGCCGAACACTATCTGCCGACCGACGCCGGTGCGATCCCCACCGGCGAGTTGCGCCCGGTCGAAGGCACGCCCTTCGACTTTCGCGTGGCCCAGCCGATCGGCGACCGGGTGCGCGACGGCCGGGACCCGCAGATCCGGATCGGCAAAGGCTATGATCATAACTGGGTGGTGGCGCGCGACGTCGCGCCTGAGCCACGGCTGCTCGCGCGGCTTGAAGATCCGGTGTCGGGCCGGGTCATGGAGACCTGGTCCAACCAGCCCGGACTTCAGTTCTACTCGGGCAATTTTCTCGACTCGACGAGCATCGGAAAATCGGGCCGGCTCTACCGGATGGGCGATGCGGTGGCGCTCGAGCCGCAGATGTTCCCCGACACGCCCAACCGGGCCGAATTCGGCTCGCTGCGGCTGGCCCCTGGCCAGGTTTATCGCAACATCATCGTCTGGAAATTTTCGACCCGCCGAATCAGGCGGATCGCTCGGCGTCGTCGACCAGCACCATCACATCGGCGATGATCGCCGTCATTGCCAGGCGGGCTCCGTCCGGATCGCGATCGACGATGGCCTTCAGCACCTTGTGATGCGCGGGCAGGCTCGCGGTTCGGCCCTTGAAGCGGTTGGTGAAGCGGATCGACGTCCGAAGCGCCGTCTCCACCATGTCGCGAAACTGCATGTAAAAGGGGTTGGCGGAAGCGTCGAGGATAGCGATGTGGAAGGCGATGTCGGAGTCGAGCGCGTCGTCGAGACCCTTTTCGGCGGCTTGCATCCGATCGTAGCCAGCCTGGACTCCATCGATCGCGGCCCGGCTGCCCGAGCGGGCTGCGAGCGCCGCCGCCGCCGGCTCGATGGCGATCCTCAGCTCGCTGAACTGGCGGAGCAGTTCCAGCGAAAATTTGCGCTCCAGCAGCCAGCGCAGGACGTCCGCGTCGAACAGGTTCCAGCAGGTCGACGGCTGGACCGTCGTTCCCTTGCGAGGCCGCGCGGTAAGCAGCCCTTTGGCAGTCAGCATCTTCACCGCTTCGCGCGTGACCGACCGGCTGACCTCATGTTGCGTCGCGAGCTCGGCTTCGGTCGGAAAGCGGCGATCATCATAGACTCCGGTCACGATCGCCCGGCCGAGCGTGTCCAGCATCCCGAAGGTCAGGTTCCGGCCGGTGGAGTCAGGCGGGCGAGACGCCTCCTCGGTCAGGAGCTTCGCCTGCAGGTCGGCCGGCTTCGGGCTGCTGGACATGGCCATGGGATAACATGAAAGGGTCTGCAGGCCACGTTCTTCCGGACTGGCGCCCGGACTATTCGAAAGGCGCGTCGAGGGTTCGGGAGGCGGTCAGGAAGGAATCGGCGACGAGGCGCAGGGGTTCCTTGTCGACGTTGCTTCCGCCCGTTTCGACAAGCTCCGCGAAATGCGCGTAGAGGGCCGGATATTCCGCGTTCGGAGGGATCGATTGTAGCTGTCCGTCGATCGCCAATCGCGCGCCCCCGTCCAGGAGTTCGATCGTCGTTCCTTCGGCGGTCTCCACCCTGATCGTCCACTTTTCGCCTTCGGTACAGCGCCAGTCGAAATCGGCCCTCAATGCGCCGTCTTCTCCGGCGAACGTGATCTGGGCCGCGATCGGTGTCTGGCGGTTGGCTGGAAATACCAGGCCGGCGGACCGGACGAAAAGTCGCATCGGCAGGATCCGGGTCGCGATCGACAAGGCGTTGATCCCCGGATCGAATACGCCGAACCCGCCCGGCGCCCAGATCCATTCCTGGCCAGGATGCCATTTGCGGACATCCTCGTGCCAGCAAATGTCGAGCGCCCGGATCCGCCGGTCCGAGAGCGCCTTTCGGGCGCCGGCCACGCCAGCCGCATGCTGCGAGTGCCACGAGGCGAACAAGGTCCGGCGGGCCTGGCCGGCAAGCCTTTCGATCTCGTCGACTTCCCCGAGGGTCGCGGCGGGAGGCTTTTCCAGGAGAACGTGGAGCCCCGCCGCGAACGCGTCGCGGGCGATGTCGAGCCGAGCGGTCGGCGGCGTGCACAAGGCGATGGCATCGATCTCGCCGGCCATGTCTCGAAACATTTGCCGGTGATCGGAAAAAGAGGGGACGTCATCCGAGCTGTGGTTCCGGCTCGCGACCGCCACCAGCGCGAACCTCGGGTCCGCCGCGATCGACGGCACATGCTGGTCCCTGGCGATCTTGCCGTAACCGATGATCGCGACTCGGATGGGCATATCCCCGCCTTCTCATTATGGCGGGCGCGCGCTTGTGAGAGTCGCGGCTCCGCTGTTAGAAGCAATTATATGATAAAAGACGTCCGTATATGAGGAAGATCTCGCGCATCGAAACCTTCTTTGTCGCGCCGCGATGGCTGTTCGTGCGCGTCGAGGCAAGCGATGGCGCGGTCGGCTGGGGCGAAGCGAGCCTGGAAGGCCATGCCGAGGCCGTCGACGGGGCGATGGAAGCGCTCCGGGATCGATTCATCGGCCATGACCCGTTCGCGATCGAGGATATCTGGCAGATTGCCTATCGCGGTGGCTTCTATCGCGGCGGACCCGTGCTGATGTCGGCGCTGGCGGGGCTCGAGCAGGCCTTGTGGGATCTCAAGGGCAAGGCTTTGGGCTTGCCCGTCTGGGAGATGCTCGGCGGCAAGGTACGCGAGCGGATCCGTGCTTATGCCTGGATCGGCGGCGACCGGCCGGACGACATCGCCGAGGCCGCCGCTGCCCGCCGCGCCCAGGGATTTTCCGCGGTCAAGATGAACGCGACCGCGGAGCTCGACTGGATCGGCACGCCGAAACTGTTCGACGACGTGATCGCCCGGGTGGAAGCGGCGCAGGGCGTCGGCATGGACGTCGGCCTGGATTTTCACGGCCGGGTTCACAAGCCGATGGCCAAGCAATTGGCGAAGGCGCTGGAGCCGCTTGGCCTTCTCTTCATCGAGGAGCCCTTGCTCTCGGAGAATTACGAGGGGATCGCCCAGATCGCTAACCTGACGTCGACACCGATCGCGTTGGGCGAGCGACTCTATTCGCGCTGGGACTACAAGCCGTTGTTCGAAAGCCGCTGCGTGGACATCATTCAGCCCGATCTTTCCCACGCCGGCGGCATTTCCGAATGCCGGAAGATCGCGGCGATGGCGGAAGCCTATGACATTGCGGTTGCGCCCCATTGCCCGCTTGGACCGCTGGCGCTCGCGTCCTGCCTGCAGCTTGCCGCCTGCGCCCCCAATGTGGCGCTCCAGGAAATGTCGCTGGGCATCCATTACAATGTGGGCGCCGACCTTTACTCTTATTGCGCCGACACGTCGCCGCTGACCGCGGTGGAAGGTTATTTGCCGATCCCCGTTGGTCCCGGGCTCGGCGTCGTGATCGATGAAGAGGCGGTGCGCGAATCGCACAAGGATCGCCATCGCTGGCGCAATCCTATCTGGCGCCAGAAGGACGGCAGCTTCGCGGAGTGGTAGACCGCCTTCCCGCTATCCGCGGTTCAGAGCCTTGACGTAGGCATTCGCCTTCGCCGCCGTCTCGCGCGCCGACTGGCCCGGTCTGAAGAGCCCGCTGCCAAGCCCGAACCCGTCCGCTCCCGCTTCGAGCCACGGCTGCAGGCTGTCCGGCTTGACCCCGCCGACGACGAGCAAGGGCACATGCCTGGGGATGACGGCGCGCTGCGCCTTTATGACCGCCGGCGTGGCGGCTTCGGCGGGAAAGAATTTGAGCCCATGGGCCCCGGTCCGAAGCGCGGTGAAGGCCTCGGACGGGGTGAAATAACCCGGTGTGGAGACAAGGTTGGCGGCGGCCGCGGCGCCGATCACCTCCGGATTGGTGTCGGGGGAGACGATGATCCGACCGCCGGCGTCGCGCACACGGCCGACGTCTTCTGCCTTCATCACGGTGCCGGCGCCGACCAGGACACGGTCGCCGAGCGTGCGGGCAAGCCGCTCGATGCTCGCGAACGGATCGGGCGAGTTCAAGGGCACCTCGATGATGACGATTCCGGCGCCGGCGAGGGCTCCCCCGATGTCGTCGACCTCGTCGGGCGTCACGCCGCGGATGATGGCGACGAACGGACATTGCGTCAGCCGGCGCTTCAATTCTTCCGATGGATTCATTTCGCCAGCTCCGCCAGTTTTCGTGCCCCGGCCAGGAAAGCCTCCTCGCCGTCGACTTCGACGACGTCGCGGCCGGCTTCTCGAAGCGCGGCCGCGAACAAATGCGTCAGCTCGGGCCGGCCCATCGCAACGACCTCGCCCGCGGGGGCGCCGCGAAGTCCGATTCGAAGGTCGCTGCCGATCAGCAGGCCGCTCGTATAGTCACAGGCTTCCGAACGCGGCTGCTTGCCGAGAAGTATCCGGGCCCGGATCGAGAAGAGCTCGGCCAGGAGATCGTCATGGTCCAGGCCGTGGCGAACGCCGGCTGCGAAAGCCGGGCCGGATTCGGCCGGCCCATCGAGGAGGTCCGCAAGGATGCTGTGCTCGCGAAGGAGGCTAAACAGCTCGCCCGTCATGACGGTTCGAAAACCGGCGATCCGACCTTGCTCGAGCCTGATCCATTTGTTGTGCGTGCCGGGGTGGCAGACAAGCGCGTCGGGCGGGATGAGCCCGGCCGCGCAGGCGCCGAGGATCTGCACTTCCTCGCCGCGCATGACGTCGGCATCGTCACCGCTGTCGATCGAAACCCCCGGGACGATGGCTACACGGCCCGGTTCGACCCACACCAGCCGTTGGGCCAGTTCCTCGGGTCCGGCAGGGCAGGGGACATAAGGCGCCTCGACCCAGCCACGGTTGGAGCCGACCATTCCCGCCATCAGCATCGGCAGGTCGCCAAGCCTGTCCCGGATCATCCGCACCGCTTCCGGGAAACCGCCGGAATCCACGGAGAGGATTCCGAGCCCGTCCTCCATCTCGTCGCTCAGCGCACCCTCGCCGGCGAGCCGATAAGCGCGACGGTTCGTGGTGCCCCAGTCGACAGCGATGAAGCCCTCAGCCCAGCTCATGCCTGATCCTCATAGCCTGGCCAACGCGCCAGTCGCCAAGCCGACCCAAGCACGAAAAACGGGGCGAAATGCAACCTTCCTTGCGCCTTCCGATTTGCCTAGAGCCCGTCCGGTCGAGGTGGGAGCGCTTCGTGCCCTGCCGAAAGGGTGGATCGGCCTGCACCGCCAGGCCGGGCGGCTGGAACGCGGATCGAGGAGGAAATCATCGCCAACTTCATGTTCGCAACCGGGATCGAAAACAGCATCCCGACGATCGACAATGGCCGCACCCGGGTCGACGAGATGGATTCGTGCGGTCATTATCGCCACTGGCGCACCGACTTCGACTGCGTCGAAGAGCTCGGCATCCACTATCTGCGTTATGGACCGCCGCTTCATCGCACGTTTCGCGCGCCCGGACTTTACGACTGGGAGTTTGCGGACATCACCCTGGCGGACCTGAAGCGCCGGAATATCACCCCGATCGTCGATTTGTGCCACTTCGGCGTTCCCGACTGGATCGGCAATTTCCAGAATCCGGATTTCCCGCAGCTGTTCGCCAATTATGCCGGCGATTTCGCCGAACGATATCCGTGGATCCAGCTCTACACACCAGTGAACGAGATGTTCATCTGCGCCGTCTTCTCCGCCCGCTATGGCTGGTGGAACGAGCAGCTGCAGAGCGATCTCGGCTTCGTCACCGCCCTCAAGCACATCGTCAAGGCCAACGTCATGGCGATGATCGAGATCCTGAAAAGGCGGCCGGACGCGATTTTCGTCCAGTCCGAATCTTCCGAATATTTCCACGCGGACAGTCCGGCGGCGATCGCACCCGCGGAGATCCGCAACAGCTGGCGGTTCCTCAGTCTCGACCTCAATTACGGCCGCCGGGTCGACAGCGACATGTACCAGTATCTGCTCGATCACGGCATGACCAACGAGGAATATCACTGGTTCCTCACCCACCGGCTCAAGCAGCATTGCATCCTCGGCAACGATTATTACCGCACCAACGAGCATCGGGTTTTCGCCGACGGCCACACCGAGGCAGCCGGCGAGGTGTTCGGATATTCCGAGATCACCCGACAATATTATGATCGCTACGGGCTTCCGGTGATGCACACGGAGACCAATTTGCGCGAAGGGCCGACTGGCCAGGAGGCGGTCCAGTGGCTCTGGAAGGAATGGGCCAATGTGCTCAGGATCCGAAACGTCGGCATCCCCACCGTCGGCTTCACCTGGTATTCGCTCACTGATCAGGTTGATTGGGATACGGCGCTTCGCGAGAAGAACAACAACGTCAACGCGGTCGGCCTGTACGATCTCGATCGTAACATCCGCAATGTCGGACGGGCGTACAAGAAACTGATTTCCGACTGGCGGGACGTTCTTCCGGCCTCGAGCCTGTGTCTCGTCGTGCCGATCGTATCCCCGGCCGATTCCGATCGAAGCTACGCCCGCGAACAGCAGGAACTGGCGAAAAGGCGACTTCGCCGTTTCATCACCGAAGGAACCACCCCCGAACTTGGCCCGTAGGCCATCGGGTCAGGTGCGATCCCCCTGGCTCCTCGACGACCGCGTGTCTAGGCGACGGCCCGCAGGCCGCGGCCGCGGCGTTGCGGCAGGGCGCAATAACCGAGCTCGTCCTGAAGACGGCTGAGCTCGAGTTCGCGCGATTGCTGGTAGGCGTTGGCATAACGCGCTTCGCAGGCCGCTTCGTCGGCGGTTTGCGGGCGAAGAAAGCCGATCGACAGATGGCGGCCGAACGTCTCGTCGCCACGGATCCTCAGCTCGGCATCTGCCCCCGCAGGAAGACCATCTCGAAGCTCCGTCAATCGCTCGATCAACGCGTCGAGCGACGTAAAGTCGGCGATGTCGATATAGTCCTTGACCAGTCTACTCATCACAACCCCTCCCGGTACTCCCCGCGAGCGACATAATATGGTGCGGATTCGCTTCGCAAGCACCTAATCTGCATTTACTCACAGGATCGTTTCGAACCTCTGAACGCGTTCGTCGGCCGGGGTTCAGCATCGGGGTCCGCAGGCGCGCATCATGCGGCTGAGGTTGATCTGGTTTACGGAGAAGATTCGGAACCCTTCCCATCGCCATGATGTTGCTTCTCCGTCGGTGCTGTTTCGGCACGCAATTGGGATTGATGGATGGCCGAAACCCTTCCGCTCGAGCTGTGGGGAGGCCCCGAGTGCACCATTGCGAGGGTCGGCGATCGGTGGCGTGATCAAACTCTGGAGACGGGGCACCGCGATCGTCCGGGCGATATCGATCTGATCCACGGCCTCGGTATCCGAACCGTCCGTTACCCGATCCTGTGGGAAGCCATCGCCCCCGACCGGCCCGACCAGCTCGATTTCGCCTGGACCGACGAGCGCCTGGAGAAGCTCCGGGAGCGCAATATCGAGGTGGTCGGCGGCCTCGTTCACCACGGTTCGGGCCCGCATTATACCAGCCTGCTCGATCCCGATTTTCCGGACAAGCTTGCCGATTTCGCCTTGAGGGTGGCGGAACGATATCCGTGGATTTCGATGTGGACGCCGGTGAACGAACCGCTCACGACGGCGCGATTCTCAGGCCTCTATGGGCATTGGTATCCTCACCGGCATGACTATCCCGCTTTCCTTCGGGCGCTGGTCAATCAGTGCAAGGGCGTCGCCGCGGCGATGGACGCGATCCGCTTTGTGATACCGGAAAGCCGGCTCGTTCAGACGGAGGATCTGGGCAAGACCTTTTCCACGACGCCTCTGCGGTACCAGGCCGCACACGAAAATGAGCGACGCTGGCTGAGCCTCGACCTCCTCTGCGGCCGAGTGACGGCAAAGCATCCGTGGCACGACATATTGTGCGGCGCCGGCATCGGTGAGGACGAGCTGCAGTCGCTGGAATCGCGCGCCGGCAAGCCGGATGTCATCGGCATCAATCACTACCTCACCAGCGAGCGCTTCCTCGATCACCGACTGTATCTCTATCCCGGTCATGAGCCTGGCGGGAACGGGCGTGACGTCTATGTCGATGCCGAGGCGGTGCGGGTGAAAAGACTCGCCGACGATACCGGGATCGCGCCCCGGCTGCGCGAGACCTGGGCTCGGTACGGATTGCCGCTCGCGGTGACCGAAGTGCATCATGGCTGCCATCGCGACGAGCAATTGCGCTGGACGATCGAGGTCTGGAACGCCGCCCGGCAGTTGCGCGGCGACGGGGTCGACCTTCGTGCGGTCACGCTTTGGTCGATGTTCGGCAACGTCGACTGGCGCTTCCTTCTGACCCGCGAAGAAGGCTTCTATGATCCCGGCGTCTTCGACGTGCGCGCGCCGGAACCGCGGCCGACGATCGTCGCGAAAGCCGCTGCCGCTCTCGCCCAGGGCCGGGACTTCGATCATCCGGTTCTGGATTCGCCGGGCTGGTGGCGGCGACCGCCGCGCCTTTACCCGTGGAGCGGGTCGTGCAAGCCGCCGAACCGGGATGGACGCAAGCTTCTCATCACCGGCGCGACGGGAACCCTCGGTCGGGCCTTTGCCCGGATCTGCGAGGGAAGGGAGCTGCCTTTCTGTCTGACCGACCGGGCCGAACTCGACATCTGCGACGAGGCTTCCATCGCCAGCGCGATCGAGCGTCATCAGCCCTGGGCGGTGATCAATGCGGCCGGCTTCGTCCGCGTGGCGGACGCGGAGCGTGAGCCGGACGCCTGTTTCGCCTGGAACACGATCGGGCCGGAGAAGCTCGCTGTGGCCTGCGAGGATGCGGGCCTGGCACTGGTGAGCTTCTCCTCCGACCTGGTCTTCGACGGAGCGCTTGGGCGGCCATATGTCGAAGGGGACGAACCCGATCCCACCGGTGCCTACGGCCGAAGCAAGCTGGAAGCGGAGCGACGCGTTCTGGCCGCGTCGGAAAGGGCACTGATGGTTCGAACCTCGGCGTTCTTCGGCCCGTGGGACCGCTTCAATTTTGCCTGGCATGTCTTGAGTGCGCTGGCGCGCGGTGAAGAAGTTTGGGCCTGTCCGCGAACCTTCGTCTCTCCCACTTTCGTTCCCGATCTCTGTCATGTCGCTCTGGACCTGCTGATCGATGGCGAGAGCGGCCTGTGGCACCTCGCCAATCCTGGAACGATCAGCTGGTACAATTTCGCCCACCGACTGGCCGAAGGCATGGGCTATGATGGCAGCCTCATCATCGCGGCGCCCGCGCCCGATGCGCGCAACAATGCGCTCGCAAGCACGCGCGGAAACCTGCTTCGTCCATTCGACCAGGCCCTCGACGATTATGTCGCGCGGATGCGGGAGGCTCAGGAGATCGACTCCGCCGCGATCGCGGCGGAGTGACGGCCTGCCCTCGGAGCCGGGCAGCTATTCGGCGGCGACGGTCCAGGCCGGGGACTTGACGGCCGCCTCACGCATCGCCTTGCGCTGCGCGTCGAGACGACGGAATGCCGTCAGCGCCTGGCCCACGACCTGGTCCATATTGTAGTAACGATAAGTGGCGAGCCGGCCGACGAAGGTCACCCCCGCGGTCGAGTCCGCAAGCTGCTCATATTTCTTGAACAGAGCCTGATTTTCCGGACGGGGGATCGGATAATAAGGATCTCCCTCCGCGCTCGGATATTCCAGCGTGACGCTCGTCCGGGCGTTCACCTGCCCGGTCAAATGCTTGTATTCGGTGATCCGGGTGTAAGGCACGGACGGGTCGGGATAGTTGACCACGGCCACCGGCTGATACTGTTCGTCCTCCAGCACCTTATGCTCGAAGCGCAGGCTCCGGTAGGGAAGCTTGCCGAACCGATAATCGAAATACTCGTCGATCGGACCGGTATAGACGATGTGAGAGGCGTCGATATCGCCCTTCACGTCGCGCCAGTCGGTCGCCAGCATCAGATCGATGTTCGGATGGTCGAGCATTCGCGTGAACATCGCGGTGTAGCCGTCGGCCGGCATGATCTGGTGCTTGTCGCTGAAATAGCGGTCGTCGGTATTGGTCCGGGTCGGGATCCTGGCCGTCACGGCCTTGTCGAGCTCGCTGGGATCGATTCCCCATTGCTTGCGCGTATAGCCCTGGAAGAAGAGCTCGTAGAGTTCGCGCCCGACCGCGGAAATGACGACATCCTCCGACGTCGTGATCTCATCGACGGGCTCGGCGCGCGACGCCAGATAGGCCGCCGCTTGGTCGTCCGTCTGCAGGTCCAGACCGAACAGCTGGTTCAGGGTCGTCCGGTTGATCGGGATTGGCACGAGTTGCCCACGCACTTCGGCGAGGACTCGGTGCTCGTACGGACGCCAGCGGGTGAACTGCGACAGATACTCGACGATCTCGTCCGAATTGGTGTGAAAGATGTGGGGGCCGTATTGATGGATCAGGATTCCGGCCTCGTCCTTCACGTCGAAGGCGTTGCCGCCGATATGGGCCCGGCGATCGATTACCAGCACCTTCGCGTCATGCTGACTGGCCAGCCGCTCGGCGATCACCGATCCGGCAAAGCCGGCGCCGACGACCAGATAATCGTAGCGTTTCTGCGTGGCGCCGCGGCCGGCGACGGGCTCATCCTGGTCGGTTATCGCTTCGGCGATGAGCCCGTTCATCCGGGCAAAGGTGATGTCCCAGCTAAGATTCGAAAGCTTGAGGTCGACCTGCGACAGCCACTCGCCCTCGCGCGACAGCGCCAGAGCCTGTTCGCAGGCTTCGACGAACTCGTCGGGATCACGGGCGATGTAGACGCCGTCGAGATCGCCATAATGGCGGACAACGTCGGTGATCGGCGTGGAGACGACCGGCCGGCCTCCGGCCAGATATTCGGGCGTCTTGGTCGGTGAGATGAACTTGGTCGAATCGTTGATCGCGAACGGCATCAGGGCGACGTCCCAGCCGCCGAGATAGGCCGGGAGCTCGTCATACTTCTTGTTGCCCAGATAATGGATATTGGCGCGCACCGGCAGATCCGCGGGATCGATCTTCACGACCGGCCCGACGACGATCACCGACCATTCGGGATGGGCGTCCGCGACCCGCGCGATCAGCTCCAGGTCCATCCGTTCGTCGACGACGCCATAGTAACCGAAGCGAGGGCCAGGAGCGATCTTCTGGTCGACGGGCTCCTCTAATTCGGCGCGCGCCTGTGCGAAATGGGCGCGGTCGACGCTCGACGGGAAGGGGTGGACGTTCGGGTGGCGGTTCTTCTTCACTTCGTAGAGGCTGAAGCCGCCAGTGAAGACGATATCGGCAGAATCGAGCAACTCCTGCTCGAGGGGAAGCAGCCGGGGCGGGGCGAAACGGAAATTCGCGAGCTCGTCCATGCAGTCATAAACGGTGCAGATCGAGTCCACCTGCCGTGAGAAAGGCAGCATCATCGGCGTATAATACCAGCGAACGAACGGTCCTTTTTCGCCGGCAAGGAAATCTTCGAGCAGACCCTTCAACGCGGTCTCCTGCTCTTCCTCGTTCAGATTGTCGGGGAGCGAGGGCGTAACGACGACGACTCCGGTTTCCGCGCAGGTGCGGACGCCCAAAGCGGGCTCCGACCCCTTCACGGCACTTTCAGGCTCCTCCCAGAAGATCGTCTTCCGCTCCTTCGCGAAGCGGCTCATCAGGTGCTGCGGACGCTGAAAGACGAACTGCCAACGCAAATGCGAGAAGCATAACAACGGATATTCGGAAGAGACTGAGGCCAGGGCAGTGCCGGCGGTGTGCAGAGTCGTCAATGGAACCCCTTTGCTTTTGAGATATATGGAGAACGTCGACTTGATCGGCGGGGTTCCGTTGCACCGCAGCAAACAGGCTTACTTGGATTAGAATCGCAGCCCGAACGAGCCTGGGCCGCGCCTGATCGTGCAGGAAACTGCGCCGGAATGTAGAATTGTCGAAGCATCAGGTTATGCTTTTGACTGTGAGAACCTTTGTCCTGCCGACCCCGAAGCGAAGCTTCCGGCCCGTTCCCACCAGTTCCTTTTAACCGATCGTCGCGTTCAATACGACTCATCGCTCCGGAGCGTCGTGCGTCTGATCACGCCCGCATCATGGGAGCGCGCGGCGCAAGTGAAACGGGCCGCTATTCCAGACTGATTTCGTCGGCCTCCAGGCCTTTGGGGCGCGGCTGGGGCGAGGTTCAGGGCGCGCCGGGAATCGCCCTGGAACGGGCGAGAAAGGTGACGAGGATCGCTCCGGTCAAGGCGGCGAGGGTCAGCCAGAAGCCGATGGCGACATCGATCCGGATGAGCTCGGCGATCTGGGATTCGCTGATGCCCGGGGCACTGTCGGCGGTCGCGCTCTCGCGCGCCCGGCCGGGGAGCCGGTACAGCACCGAATAAATGAGCAAGGCGGCGGCCACCGTGAGCCCGGCGACCGACACGGTCCACGCAGCCGCGTGCCTGACGACGAACCCGGCGACGAGGGTAAGGGCGATCAGCAAAGCGCCAATCAGCACCGGCAGATCGGGCTCGCCGGATTGGGCCGGCTGCACATTTTCCCCTGTCATGGGGTTGGTGACGGTGATCGATCCGGTCGCCAGATCCATGCCGCTCAGCGAGACGAGATTTTGCTCCGCGCAGGAGACTGTGACCCAGGGGAGAAGGAACAGCAAAAGGGCGACGATCTTCAGGCCATGGGCGATATTGGCCAGGCTCAGCCTTGCTCTGGATGCGGTGGGACCGGGTTCGACGGTGACGCTCTGGGGTCCGGGGGCAACGGCCGGGCCAGTGCCTTCGCCTTCACGAACGTCGGCCATCTTTGCCCTCCCGCTTTCCCCGTGCAGCCATGGCGATGTCCGTCCGAAGCCAGGCGGGAGTCAAGCCATCACTCGTCCGCTCCTGCTTCCAGTTCGGTAAAGCGATAGATGTTGCGAATTCTGGTGTTGAAGTGCCGGCCCTTGTTGAAGGCACCGCGAAAGGCTTCGGCCGCTTCCGGGGGGACGTCGTGATATTGGTAGCAACGGCCGGTCGTGAACCGGATCACCAAATGCCGTTCCGCCGGATGGTAGTCGAAGGCGCGGATGATCGTCGAAGGCACTCGCCTTCAACGCGCAGATCGGCAACGCGATGCAGGGTACCCGTGTGTGAGGGTGGCTAAAAAGGCAGCCAGCGGTTGCGCTCGGAAAAGCGCATGTAGCCGGCATTGACCCCGAGCCGAAGGCCGACACCCAGCCGGATCGGGATCAGGACGACATCGCCGCGTCGCAGATACTGGGCGGTGAAACCTCCGAGCACATAGGCATGGCCCTCGGCGCCTGGATAACGCTTGAACAGGTCCTGGCTGTCGTGGAGGTTGTAGACCAGGACGAACACCTTGTTGGCGTCGGCGCCGAAGTCGAATCCCAGCGAAGGCCCGGTCCAGTAGACGTCCCGCTCGCCCTCGATCTGGTGCCGCATGACGCCCGATCCATAGCGCACGCCGAACACGAAGGCGCCGCCGGCTTCCTGGCCGGAAATGTAGGCCACGGGTTCGCCCTGGTCGCGGAGGATGTTCTCGAGCATTCCGGCAAGTCCCTGGGCGCCTCGGCCGAACACGCCTTCCGCGGCGGTGAAGACGTCCTCGCGCGGAACCGTCGCCGTCGCCGCGGCGGTCGTCGCCGCCGGCGCCTCGCTCGCTGTGTTTCCGGCATTGTCGTCGGCTTCGTCGGTGGGGGTCCATTCGGACGAGGTCGCCGGATCCTCGGCGGCGGGCGTCTCATAGCCGGTATCGTCCCAGCCCTGCTGATCGACCCCATCGTCCGCGGGCGTCCCGTACGTCTCTACCTGGTTGGGATCGATCGTCTGGATCTGCGCCAGAGCCGGTCCGGCCGTCATGGCCAGGGCTGCCGCCGCGGCCAGATTCACGAATTTCTTCAACATTGGCTTGTCCCCACACCCTCTCCTCCCAGAGTAACGCCGAGAGGGCTTGCCCTTCAATGAACGGGCGGCAGACCGAGTCGATATTGCGCTGGAACGAGTCGGATCAGCCGGTTGAACCTTGGAAATGTCCCCTATATAGCCCCTTCTCCGGGCGCTCGGAGACGTGGGTGAGTGGCTGAAACCAGCGGTTTGCTAAACCGCCGTAGGGTGTTTAACCCTACCGAGGGTTCGAATCCCTCCGTCTCCGCCATTTGCTGTCGACCCTGCACCGGTTGCAGGTTGCGCTCCAGCTGTTGAACCAGGCGGGCTTCCCGCCCCGTCGCTCCCGGCATATCATCCCGCGTCCCACGGGAGATTGGCATGCGAAGCGCGCGACTCCTCTACTGGCTGACTTTTTATTATCTGCTGCTGTCGGTCGTCCTGCTTGCGGCCGCCTGGGTCTATCCGGATGTGGGGGCGCTGCTCCCGATCGGCGGGATGGAGACCCTGCTTCGCCGCCCCGATGGGGGCTTGCTGGGATCGGTCTCGATAGATGTACCGGTGAACGGCCTCGGTGCGAGCGTCGTCTGGATGTTCGCGGCCATCCTCGGCGCGGTTCTGGCCGCTCTCCCGGTGAGCTGGACCTACATGGAAATCCGGGCGCGTGAGGGGTACGACCAGTCGCTGGTCGAGACGATCGTGGTCCTGCCGCTGGTGGTCACCGCGATCGTCGTCGTGGTCCACAACTCGCTCGCTCTGGCCTTCTCGCTCGCGGGCATTGCCGCCGGGGTACGATTTCGGCACGCGCTGAAGAGTCCCGGCGATGTCCTGTTCATCCTCCTCGCGATCGCCATCGGTCTGGCCTCCGGAATCGGCGCCGTGGAGCTCGCCATCGTCGTCTCCCTGGCCTTCAATTACTGTTTCCTCTTCCTCTGGATCAACGATTACGGCGCCCGGCGGGGAACGCGCCGTTATATGCGCAAGGAAAGATCGGACGACGAAGTCGAGAGCCTCGATCCGGAGCGTCCCGAAGCCGAGTGAGCCTATTCTAGTCGGCGCCCGATCCACGGCAGCTGCGGAGCAGACGGTCCGACACTCTCTGCGGCGTTTCCACATCCTCGAAGAAGCCGGCGAGATAGCTCAATGCGCTTCGACGCGTGTCCGCATCCATTCCGGGAATTCCGACGAGCGCTTGCTCGAGCGAAGGCCGAGCGACCTTCATCTCCGCGATGACGGCCGCGGTCTCCGAACCGTGCAGGCAATAACCGCGATAGCGGCGTTCGCGAACGCTCCGGAGCCTGAGCTGAGCCGGAATGGCGGCATAAGGTACATCGACGAGCCCCGATTGGTCGAAATCATAAGCGATCGGGACCAGCTGCGTCGTGGATAACCGGGCCGCTCCCAGTAATCTGGCATTGTGGCAGCATCCGCTGCCCGGAGGCCCGGTCTGAGCCGACCAGTCGATGTTGCCGATCATGTACTGGAACATCGCGAACCGGGCCGTGTCGACCGCGCTCAGTTGGGCAAGGGCGATATTCCCCGTCGCCGCCTCCCGAAGTCCATTCCTTCGCGCCACGTCATCCACATCCTCGATGAAGAAGCCGTAACGGGACAGCATCGGTTCGGTCCGTCCCGACTCCACATAATCAACAAGGACGAGCCGAACCCGGAAGCTTCGTGGGGACAGGACATTAAGCAGCCGGTAGGCGGCATATTCCAACAGGATGTGCTGCTGGAACGACGCCTGGGACCGGCAATGGGTCACGAGCTTGAGCCGCTCGTGCCCCTCGAACAGGGTTCCGGCGCTCGGCGGGGAAAGGAATTCGACCCGCAAGGGCGGGAACGTACAGCTCTCCCTTCGCCGCCTCGAAAGACCTCGCGCCGAAACCCGGATCGCATGTCTCTGGTTGGGGTCGGTCAGCGACAAGGCGCCTTCGTGCGGATCGGTGCTCGTCGCCGCGGCGCGCATGATGCGCTGGATCGGTGCCTCGATCCTGATCCGAAGCGTGGAATCGCTGGCGAAAAGCGGCCGGGCCGGGGCAGGGGCGGCGGCGACCGCGGCGGCGCACAAGGCGGCCGCACGGACGAAGACTTTGAGGGCGCGCAGGCTCATCGGCTCGACCTTTCTTCAGGATGTGGGGACGGCGCAGACGCCACCGAATGCGGGATCACTCGCCCGTTCAGGATCTCGAGATAGGCCCAGCGGCTGCCGTAGAAATCCGAGATGCCCGTATCGATCAGGACGAGCTGGCCGCCATGGAGTATCTGGATTCGCGATTCGCGCGGCGTGTGACCGATGATCAGCCGCTGGGCGCGATGGGCCTGAAGGACCTGGCGTAGTTCGTCCAGCTTCGCATCTGGCGTTGCCGGACCCTCGGATTCGAGGACATGGCCTCGGTACCAGAGCGGGCCGGCGGGATCGTTGATGATCGAGTCCGGCCCCGTCTCGCGCGCGATCAGCGCGTCCCGGACCCGGCGGTTGATTTCCAGGATCGACAGGCCTGCATAAGTCCTGCTGATCCCGGCGTGGACGAACAGGTTCCCCTGGATCAGGGCCACTGCCGGGTTTCGTGATACCCAGCGGCCGATCTCGCCGTCGGGATGCCAGGCGGCGCGATGCTCGAATGCGCCGAGCGGAGTTTCGCGCATCCACTCCTCCCGGATTTCCTGCGCCGTGAGATCGGGGTCGCGGGCGAGCAGGTGGGCCCGGATGCGGGCCTCGTTCGACTGATAAGCGAGCGCTCGCCGCTCCCGCGAATGCCGGTCGACAAAGGCGCGATATTCGCCGGGATCGACGTAGCGCAGATCGCCGATGACGTTCATCGCCTCGTGGTTTCCGACCAGGACGATCACTTCGCCGCCGGCCCGTGCGGCTTCGCGCTGCAGGCGCATCAGATGGCGGATGATCTTGCGGGAGTCGGGGCCGCGGTCGGCGATGTCCCCGGTCTGGACGAAGACGGTCCGGCCCCCTGCCCAGCGATCACGGCGATCGACGAGAGCGGCAGCCCTGATGATGCCCCGATAGGCTTCGAAATCGCCGTGCAGGTCACCGACGGCGACGATCCGTTGCCCAGGCTGCGAACGGCTCGGAGTGGACGGCAGGAAGGCGGCCAGAAGGCTGGCGATCGACGCGATCAGCCTGAACGTCGAACGGCGTATCATTCGAATCTCCTGAAAGGGAGGCTTTCGCGCACAAGGTGGGGATGGTGTTCGAACCTGGTGCTGCGGCGTCAGCGTCCGGGCGGGATCGCCGCACCACCGCAGCACCGGCTCGCCTTACGCACCGACCGCTCCTGCGGGGGCGCCAAGGATCAGGACGGTCGTCCCGAAGCTGCTGAAGGTCACCAGCAAGGCGGCAAGGGCGATAAGGTTCTTTCGGAACACCATTTCTCTCCTCCCATCGCCCCCAGGGCAATTCCCGGGGACGAAGTGAGGATTAGGCGCGCTTGCCCGGACGATCTTGAAAGGGGGGTGGAAAGAATCTGTCTCAGACTCTTTCCACACTTGAGCGGGATCGAAGCGGCGGTCCCGGCCCGGTTACGCCTTCCTGGGGGCCATGTTCGCTGGCGTGCGTCGCTCGCCGCGACGGAGCTTCGGCGTCAGCATGCCGACCTCGGAGCGATATTGCTCATATTCGTCGCCGAACAGGCTGACGAGGTCGCGCTCCTCGTGTCGAATTCCGATCAGCATGTAGACCGACATCCCGGCCGCCAGCAGAAGGTGCCCCGCAGTCATGTGCGGGGTTGCCCAGAAGGCCAGGAAGAAGCCGACGTAAAGCGGGTGCCGGACCAAGCGGTAGAACAAGGGCTGGCGCATGACCGGCGCCGCCGCTTTCCGGCCGCGGGCGTGCAACCAGGCCTGCTGAAGGCCGAACAGTTCGAAATGGTTGATGAGGAAGGTGCTGAGGAGAACGATCGACCAGCCGAGGCCGAAGATCGCCCAGAGCATGGCCTGCCCGGCCGCGTTGTCGACCGACCACAGGATCGGCTCGATCGGCCGCCAGAAGGCGAACAGCAGGATCAATGCCGCGCTGGCGAACAGGACGAAGGTGCTGCGCTCGGCCTGCGGGGGCACGAAGCGGGTCCAGGCGCGCTTGAAACCCTGTCGGGCCATGATGCTGTGCTGGAGACCGAACAAGGCGATCAGTGCCGAGTCGATGATGATGGCCGCGGCCACCGAGCCCTCCGGCCCGCGGTTCACCGTCCGCGGCACGAGACCGAAATCGCCGACGAAGGCGATCAGATAAAGGAAGGTAAGGAAGAAGATCGCGTAGGCGATCACGGCATAGAGGATAGTCGCGGCTTTCGACATCACTGCCTCCGATCCTGGCCCCGATATTCTCCGCCTGAACGTCTTTTGGGCCAATGATCGGTTCACCGGAATTTTTGATCGAAACGCCGGCTATGATATGGCTGTGGCTCGTTGCCGGAGGACCAGAAGGTGCACGGGACCAGCCCACGTCAATCGGACGCCATTGTCCGCCTGACCGATCCGGCGGCCACACCAGGCGACTCCGTCACCGACCGGGCATTGAGCTTCATTCATCGCCATTACGCCGAGAAGCTGACCGTTTCGACGCTCGCGCGCGGCGCGGGGGTTTCGCGCACGGTGCTCGCCGACCGGTTCAATCACCGGCTCGGCATTTCGCCGATGCGTTATTGCACCTTGTGGCGATTGCGAATGGCCGCGGACATGTTGCGCACCGGCCGCCGAAGCTCGGCCGAGATCGCTTTCGCGACCGGGTTCGGCAGCGAGGCGGCATTCAACCGCGCCTTCAAGCGGGTCTATGGCCAACCGCCGATTGCGTGGCGTCGCGCGCAACCGCCCCTCGCCGAAGAGGACGGTCTTCCGGGGCAGTCGGTGAATTATTGCACGGCGGCCGATGGCACGCGTCTGGCATGGGCGGCGGTCGGGAGCGGCATGCCTCTGGTCAAGACGGCCAACTGGCTGAACCACCTCGAGTTCGACTGGCACAGTCCGGTCTGGCGACACTGGATGAAGGAGCTGACCCGCGCGAACCGGCTCGTCCGCTATGACGAACGCGGCAACGGCCTGTCCGACTGGGACACGCCCGATGTCTCGTTCGAGTCGTTCGTCGACGATCTCGAGACCGTGGTCGACGCCGCCGGACTCGAGCGCTTCGACCTGCTGGGGATCTCGCAAGGCGCTCCCGTCGCGATTGCTTATTCACTTCGCCACCCGGGCCGAATCCGTCGAATGGTCCTTCTCGGCGGTTATGCGCGCGGCTGGGCCCTGCGCCTTCAGGGCGAGGATCTCGCCCGTCGCCAGGCCATGGTCACTTTGACCCGTACCGGCTGGGGAAGCGACAATCCGGCCTACCGGCAAATGTTCACGAGCCTGTACATACCGGGCGGCACGGCCGAACAATTGGGCTGGTGGAACGAGCTGCAGCGGGTTTCGACCTCTCCCGAAAATGCCGTTCGGCTTCAGAACGCTCTGGCGACGATCGACGTCACCGACATGCTCGAAAAGGTAACGGTCCCGACCCTGGTCGCGCACGCGACCAGGGATAATGTCATCCCTCTCCAGGCCGGCAGGCAGCTCGCCGGCGGAATTCGTGGTGCCCGCTTCCTCGAGCTCGACAGCGACAACCATGTCCTGCTCGAGAACGAGCCCGCCTGGCAGACCTTCGTCGCCGCCAGCCGGGCCTTTCTCGAAGATTGAGCCGTCGTTTCAGGTGCGCGGCACGAAAGGTCGCCGCTTAGCCTTTGGCAGGAGCCTCGGGCGCTGCTAGTCGGCGCTCATGTTGAGCCTGCAATTCATTCGCGAGAATATCGACCTCGTCCGCCGAGCCGTCGGCGAGAAGAACGTCTCCCTCGATATCGAGACGCTGCTGGCCCTCGATGGCGAGGCCAGGGAGCTGAAGACCCGCGCCGATACCCTGCGCCGGCAGCGCAACGAGATCAGCGACGGATTCCGCACCGCATCGCCGGAAGAGCGCCCGGCGCTCGGCCAGCGGGCCAAGGCGATCGGCGCCGAGATCGGCGAAGCCGAGGCCGCTTTGGCCGAGAAGCAACAGGCGCTCGATGCCTTGATGCTTCGAGTGCCGAACATTCCCTGGGAAGGCGCTCCGGTCGGTCCAGACGAAAGCTTCAATACGGTCGTCCGGACGGAAGGCGAGGTCCCGAAGTTCGACTTCGAGCCCCGTGATCATGTCACTCTCGCGGAGATGAACGACTGGGTCGATCTGTCGCGAGTCGTCCAGGTATCGGGCTCGCGCATGTATGCCCTCAAGGGTCGGCTGGCGCTGCTCGAACAGGCGCTGATGTTCTGGGCTCAGCAGCGTCTGGCGGCCGAGGGCTTTACCCCGATCACGGTGCCCGCCCTCGTTCGCGGCCAGGCCTTCTTCCAGCAGGGCCATTTCCCGGGCCACGAGGAAGAGACGTACGAGGTGCCGAAGGACGAATTGTGGCTTGCCGGCACCGCCGAAATCGCTCTCACCAGCCTGCACACCGGTGAGATACTGGAAGGGGCGCAGCTGCCGATCCTCTATGCCGGTTATTCGCCCTGCTTCCGGCGCGAGGCCGGAAGCGCGGGACGGGACGTTCGCGGCCTGCTTCGGGTCCACCAGTTCTACAAGGTGGAGCAATATGTGATCTGCCCCGACGATCCGGAGGAATCGGCGAAATGGCACGCGCGTCTGCTCGCCAATGCCGAGACGATCGTCCGCGAGCTGGAGATACCCTATCAGGTGGTCGAGACGTCGACCGGCGACATGGGCCTCGGCAAGTTTCGGATGAACGACATCGAATCCTGGGTACCCAGCCTCGGCAAATATCGCGAGACCCACAGTTGCTCGACCCTCCACGACTGGCAGGCGCGCCGAGCGAACCTGCGGTGGCGCGACGGCGAGCGGAAGGTCCGTTTCGTTCACACCCTGAACAACACAGCCATCGCCTCACCCCGGATCCTCGTGCCTTTGCTCGAGAACCATCAGACGAAGGACGGCCGGGTGCGGCTTCCAAAGGCGCTTCAGGAGCTGATGGGTGGCGAATATCTCTGATCTCTCGACGCCGCCGCGCTGGCGGCTGGCGCCGGAGGCGGTCTCGTTGCTCGCGCGCTTTTATCGCTCGTTCGGGCGGCTGGGCGAGCGAGGCCCCGACGACGGCGAGAGATTGATGGTGATTCCCGGCTTCCTCGCCGACGATCGCACCACCCTGGGCCTGCAGCGGGCGCTGGCCAAAGCGGGCTACCGGGTCACCGGCTGGGGCCTGGGGCTCAACAAGGGCGCACGCGAGGACACTCTCGATCGGATCGTCGAACGGATCGAAGGGTTCGGCGGCGGCGGGCCGGTAGTGCTGGTCGGCTGGAGCCTGGGTGGAATCTTTGCCCGGGAAGCGGCAAAGGTTCGCCCCGACCTCGCGTCCAAGGTGATCACCATGGGATCGCCTTTCTCGGGCGACCGGCGAAGCAACAATGTCTGGCGACTCTACGAGTGGGTCGCCGGTCACCCGGTCGACGACCCACCCATATCCTCCGTGCTCGAAGAGAAACCGCCGGTGCCGACCTTGGCCTTGTGGTCGCGCAGGGACGGTATCGTCGCGGCCTGCTGCGCTCG
>DASTDX010000003.1:0-30623 GCA_035710145.1 Allosphingosinicella sp. | reverse complement strand
GCGGTGTGGCACGAGGGAATATTGCTGACGAAGATGGCGAATGCCACCTTGTTCGGCAATTTCGCGAGCTTCCTGTTCGCGATCTACGGTTTCTTCCTCCTGCGCCGGCTGCCGGGGCCGCTTCAGGCTCTGGCCCTGGCGCTCGCCGCCGTCGGCACCGCCTTGCTGCTTGGCAGCAGCTTCGAGCTTTCGCCGGAGCACCTGACCGGCGATCTGCTCGCTCTCCTCGCGGGCCTCTTTTATACCTTCTACCTGATCGCCGTGGACCGGGCCCGCCGGGTGATGGCGCCGTGGCCGGTACTTGCGATCGCCACCGCGGCCGGAGCCCTGCCGATCCTCTTCGTTTCGATCGCGCTTGGCGAGCAGGTGATGCCCGGCAACTGGACTCCGCTCATCCTGCTGTCGATCAGCAGCCAGCTCATCGGTCAGGGGCTATTGGTCTACGCGATGGGCCATTTGTCGCCGGTGCTGGTCGGGCTCTGTTTCCTGACCCAGCCGGTGGCAGCCGCTGCGATCGGCTGGCTCGCTTACGGCGAACAACTTTCGCTCGGGGATGGCGCCGGGGCGATCCTGATCTGCGTCGCGCTCGTTCTGATCCGCCTCCCCCCCTCGAGGGTTGAAACCAAGCCGGTCGAGGCTCATTGAGCCTTCATGGTCACTCCTGAAGAGATGAACCTGGACGAACTTCGCGCGGCGCTGGCGCCTTTGCTTCCGTCCCACGCGGCCTTCGACGGCTGGTCCGATGAGGCCCTGGCGATGGCGGCCCAGGAGCTTGGGGTCCCGCCGGGACGCGCGAGGCTCGCTTTTCCCGGCGGTGCAGGTGAGATGGTGGACGCCTGGTTCGACTGGATCGACAAGGCGATGCTCATGGCCTTCCCACCGGAGCAGGTGGCGCAGATGAAGATCCGGGACCGGATCCGGGAGTTCCTGCTGTTCCGATTCGAAACCCTGCGCCCGCACCGGGAAGCGTTGCGTCGGGCGCTGGCGGTCCTGGCGATGCCGCAGAATCTCGCTTTGGCGGCCCAACTCGCCTGGCGTTCCGCCGATCGGATCTGGCGTCTCGCCGGCGACAAGGCGACCGACTTCAACCATTATTCGAAGCGCGCGATCCTGGTCGGCGTCTATGGCTCGACGACCCTGGTCTTCCTCGATGACGAGGACGAGGACATGGCCGCCACTCGCGCGTTCCTCGGCCGTCGGATCGACGACGTGATGCGCTTCGAGAAGTTCAAGGCCAGCTGGGGCGGCACCCGTGAACGCCTGCCCGCGCTCAGCCGCTTCCTCGGCCGGCTTCGATATCCTGTCGTCTGATGCTGTCGCTATTGATAATCAGTCGCAGCACCGTTAGGCGTCCCTGACGAGATCGTCCGTCGGAGCCGCCGTGAACAGCCAGTCCGTCCGTTTGCAGTCCAGTCGCCTGCTGCTGCTGGCTCTGCTCCTCCTGCTCGCGCTTGGCTGGTCGATTTCCGCGCCGGCACAGTCGCCTCAGGCATCGGCGCAAACCGTATGGCGGCTGCTCGATTATGTCGCCGTCGATTATCCGGGCGCGATCCAGGACGGACGAGTCGTCAGTCAGCTCGAATATGACGAGATGATCGAATTCTCCTCTTCGATCCGCGAGCGGATGGCGACCCTGCCCGCTCATCCCGATCGTGATCGGCTCCTAGAAGGGGCGGGCCGTCTGGAGCGGCTGATCGCCGACAAGGCAGCGCCCGCCGAGGTCGAGCGAGTCTCTCGAAGCCTCGCCGGCGACCTGCTGAGGGCCTATCCGGTCCCGGTCGCGCCGCGGTCGGCGCCCGATCTCGGCCAGGCGGACGCTCTCTACGCTCAGAATTGTGCGTCCTGCCACGGGGCGGCCGGTGCCGGCGACGGCCCCCTGTCTCGCGGCATGGACCCCGCGCCGATCGCCTTTACGGATCGCGCCCGCGCTCGCGAGCGAAGCCTGTTCGCCCTCTATCAGGTAATCGAGCAGGGGCTCGAGGAAACGGCGATGCAGAGCTTTGCCCATTTGCCGGCTCAGGACAAATGGGCGCTCGCCTTCCGCACCGGCGCCTTCGCCTACCCACCGGCCCTTGCTGCCCAGGGCGAGCGATTGTGGCAATCGGACCCGGAATTGCGCAACCGCATTCCCGATCTCGAAACCCTCGTCAGCCTCACGCCGGGCGCGCTCGCGGCTCAGATCGGCGATGATCGAGCCGCGGCCGTGATGGCCTATCTGCGCGCCAACCCGCGGGCGCTGGACCAGGTTCACGGCACGAGCACCCTCACCAGGGCGCGCGAATTGCTCCGCCAGAGCCTCTCCGCCTACCGCGAGGGCAATCGAGATTCGGCCGAGGACCTGGCCCTTGCGGCCTATCTCGAGGGCTTCGAGCCAGTCGAGGCCCTGCTCGGCGCGCGCGACTCCGGTCTCGTTGCCGAGGTCGAGCGAGCGATGGGTGAGCTTCGTGCAGCGATCGGAAGAGAAGCCTCGGCCGATGACGTCGCCACCCGGATCGGACAGCTCGATACTCTGTTTGATCAGGCCGAGGACGCCCTCGCGCCGGAGGCAGGAAGCGCGACTTCGACCTTCCTGGGTGCTTTTGCGATCCTTCTGCGCGAAGGGCTCGAAGCGCTTCTCATCGTCATCGCAATGATCACCTTTCTGGTTCGGGCGGAGCGCCGGGACCTTTTGCGCTACGTCCATGGTGGCTGGATCGCGGCGATGGTCGCCGGGGTCGCGACCTGGTGGGCAGCGAGCGGCCTGATCACCATCAGCGGCGCCAGCCGAGAGGTGACCGAGGGCTTCGGCGCACTCCTGGCCGCCGTCATCTTGTTGTTCGTCGGCATCTGGATGCACGGCAAATCGAACGCGCAGGCCTGGCAGCTTTATGTCCGCGACAAGCTCGACCGCGCGCTCAGCCAGGGGTCGGCCTGGTTTCTGTTCGGTCTCTCCTTCATCGCCGTCTATCGGGAAGTGTTCGAAACGATCATCTTCTACGCGGCCCTGGGCGCGCAGGGCGACGGACTGGCCATGGCGGGGGGCATCGCCGTCGCCGCCATTCTCCTGGCCTTCATCGCCTGGGCGATGCTTCGCTACAGCCGGCGGCTGCCGATCACGAAGTTCTTCCAGTACAGCGCGGTGCTGATCGCCGTTTTGGCCGTCGTCCTGGCCGGCAAAGGGATCGCCGCTCTGCAGGAGGCAGGCCTGATCGGGGTAACGCCGCTGGCCGGTTTCCCGCGCAGCGAGCTGCTCGGACTCTATCCGACGGTGGAGACGCTGGCGGCGCAGGTGCTGACGGCTTTTCTGCTCGCGGCCGGTTTCTACCGTTCGGGTCGTCGGACCGCGGCGGTCGCCGTCTGAACCCTTTACCGAGCTTGGTGTTCGTCTTATGTTCCGCAACGCCGCCGAGTCGCGGGCGGCAGCGACTTATCCACCGCAAAGTGCATCGCGGCGGTGGCGGCGCTCTTGGGCGGCCTTGGCGGGCTCGCCCAACTTTCCTATGCGATAGGTTCCGGTTTTTCCCGTGACGAGGTGTTCGGAAGGAGGAGTGAAATGGCAGGTGTGAACAAGGTCATTCTGGTCGGCAATCTTGGTGACGATCCAGAAGTTCGGGCGCTCAACAATGGCGGCGAGGTGGTCAATCTTCGGGTCGCGACATCGGAGAGCTGGAAAGACAAGGAGGGGAACCGCCAGGAGCGGACCGAATGGCACCGGGTCGTGATCTTCAACGAAAATCTCGGGCGGGTCGCCAAATCCTATCTGAAGAAGGGCTCCAAGGTGTATCTCGAGGGTCAGATCCAGACCCGCAAGTGGCAGGACCAGTCCGGTCAGGACAAATATTCGACCGAGGTCGTGCTACAGAGATTCCGGGGCGAGCTTGTCCTCCTCGACAGCCGTGGCAGTGGTGGTGGCGGTAGCGGCGGTGGCGAGTTCGGCGACAGCTATGGCGGCTCGAACGACTTTGGCAGCGGGCAGCGTCAGCAATCGCGGCCTGCGCCGGCCTTCGACAGCGACCTGGACGACGACGTCCCGTTCTAGGTGGCAATGGGCATCGGCAAGCCGCCGCCCGTCGAGTTCAACCTTGCGAGGAAGGGGTCATCCAGCGACCGTGTCGGCTCGCTGGATGGTTTCTCGGGTTCCGGTTCAAGGGCGACCGTTACTTCTTGAGCTTGTCCCTGAGCCCGGCGAGGGCGCCGAAGGGACCGGCTTCCTCCTCGCTCTTCACGCCTGCCGCCTTCAGCCTCTCCTCGGCGTCAGGCGCGCGAGGATAAGGATCGAGGCTGAGCAACAGGGATTCTGCGACCGCTTCGCCGACGTCGATGGAGGCGCCGTCGTAGAAGACGACATCCATTTCGGAATCGCTGAGCTCGATTTCCTCGTCGGGCCGGGCGGTGGCGATCTCGGGACGGAAGATGATCTCGAAGGGTTCGTCGAACTCCGCTTCCAGCGGTTCGCCGCTGGCGACGCATCTTTGAACGACCTTCGCCCGAAGTCGGCCTCGTGCCCGAATCTCGGTGTCCTTGCGCACCAGAAAGGCATTTGCCTCCAGAGCGTGGATCGCCACCAGGCCAAACCGGCGGGCAAGCGCGGCCCGCTCCTGCTCGTTCGTCTCGATCGAGAGTTCGCGCGGGACTTCGCCGAGCGTGTCGACTCGAACGGTCCGGCTCAGTTCGGGAGGATTCATGGCTGCGGCAATTCCCCCTCGTACAACGTGGAAATCGGCGTATCGGTCAAAGCTCGGCCAAACCGCTCCAGCCTGCGCGCGACGAAATCGAGGGCGGCGTCGGATGGCGGCGCCTCGTGGAATATGTTGCGGTTGACGGCTTCGGTCACACTTCCACGACGGACGCCGTCGCGAAAGGCGCCCAGCCTGCCGCCGAGTGCACCCATCATTCGGCCGATATGTTTGCCGACGACATAGTCGCCGATCCCGATCTGCCGGAGAGACCCGTCCATGTCGTCGATGAAGATCTCGGTGAGCAGCACCGAAGGCAGCTTGCCGGTTTCACCTTCCGACTCCAGCCTGAGAAGGGCCAGTGCCATGATCGCCGCCAACACGTCGAAACGGCCGTCGATCGTGTCGGGGACGCCGCCTTCCCGGTACCAGGTCGGATCGCGGCTGATCTCGACCAGCGCCCGATAGAGCGGCAGCAAAGCCGCGCGCTGCTTGGTCTCGCCGAACAGGCGCTGCAGGAAGGACAAGGCATTACCTCAGGATACGGGCGGCTTGCGCCGGTTAGGCGATGTTCATATTGGAGGAGCTAGTCAAGCCCGGCCCGGAGGCGCGGGCGATCAGGAGTATTTCGAAGATGACGTTCCGGCTTGGGTCCCGCGCCGTATTGGCGGTCGCTGTCGGCGCCGCGTTCCTCGCCGCCGGCTGTACGTCCATCCGGGACCATCAGGGCTACATCCTCGACGACACGCTCGCCACCGCGATCCAGCCGGGCGTCGATAACCGCGATTCGGTCCAGTCCACGCTCGGTCGCCCGTCGTTCGTCGGCCAGTTCGACCAGCGCGACTGGTATTATTTCTCTCGTGAGACGAAGCAGCTGGCCTTCGCCATGCCGCGGCCGGCCAATCAGACGGTGCTTCACATCCGCTTCGACGAGGCCGGCAATGTCGAGCGCGTCGAGCGGACCGGCCTCGAACTCGTCTCGCGGATCGATCCGAGCAACGAGGAAACGCCGACCCTTGGCAGCAAGCGCGGCCTGTTCGAAGAGCTGTTCGGCAATATCGGCGCCGTCGGCCAGGTCGGCCGCGGCGGGCAGACCGCCGACAACCCGCAATAAGCCCTCACTCCGGCTTTACCGACGAAAAGAGACCATGTGATCGCTTCGGCGACGCACCGGATAGCCTAGCTTCACCCGCGATGCCGCCTTATCGGCAGCTCATCTGACGATCCCGCCGGCGGCGAGGACGGCCAGGGTCACCAGGTCAGAAGCATTGGCCGTCATCGGCGCGATCTGGACCTGCTTCTGCATGCCGACCAGCATCGGTCCGATGACCGCGTCACCTCCCAGTTCCTTGAGCAATTTGGCCGAGATGTTGGCCGTCTGAAGCCCGGGCATGACCAGCACGTTGGCCGGGCCGGTCAGCCGGCTGAACGGGTAGACACGCTGCAGGGCCGGATTGAGGGCAACGTCCGGTGCCATTTCTCCCTCGAACTCGAAATCGACGTCGTCGCGTCGGTCGAGCAGCTTAACCGCGTCCCGGATCCGGTCGAGGTAGCTGCCTTCGGGATTGCCGAAGTTGGAGTAAGAGAGGAACGCGACCCGCGGCTCGTGGCCCATCCGGCGGGCAACCTGAGCGGTATGGATGGCTATCTCGGCCAGCTGTTCGGCGGCCGGCCGCTCGGTCACCGTCGTGTCGGCGATGAAGACGGTATGGCTCTGGCCGACCATGACGTGGATTCCGAACGGCGTGACCCCTTCGATCGGGTCGATGACCCGGCGGATCTGGCGCAGATTCTGGGCGTAGGTCCGAGTGATTCCGGTGATCATCACATCCGCCTCGCCCGTGGCGAGCAGGAGTGAGGCGAAGATGTTGCGGTCTTGATTGACGGTCCGCTCGACCTCGCGGTGGAGGAAGCCGCGCCGCTGAAGCCGCTGATAGAGGAAATCGGCGAGTTCCTGGACCCGCGGATGGTTGCGGCTGTTGACGACCTCGAAGGATGACGGATCGTCGACCCCCAGCGCCTTGAGCCGGTCGTAGACATCGTCTCTCCCGACCAGCATGGGAATGCCGTAGCCGCCGTTCCGGAAGGCGATCGCCGCCCGCAAGACGACGTCCTCCTCGCCTTCGGCGAACAGGACGCGCTTGGGATTGGCGCGGGCCGCGTCATAGGCCAAGGTGAGGATCGATGTCGTCGGGTTGAGCCGGGAGCGGAGCTTCGTCCGATAGGCGTCCATATCGGCGATCGGGCGCTGGGCCACCCCGCTGTCCATGGCCGCCTGGGCGACCGCTGCGGGAACGATCTCCATCAGGCGCGGATCGAACGGTGCCGGGATGATGTAGTCCGCGCCGAACGTGTGAGCCTTGCCGCCATAAGCGGCGGCGACTTCCTCGGGAACCTGTTGCCGGGCGAGATCGGCGAGCGCCCGCGCCGCGGCGATCTTCATCTCCTCGTTGATCGTCGTCGCGCGAACGTCGAGCGCCCCTCGGAAAATGAAGGGGAAGCCGAGCACGTTGTTGACCTGGTTCGGATAATCGGACCGGCCGGTGGCGACGATGGCGTCCGGCCGTGCCGCCTTGGCCTCCGGTGGGGTGATCTCGGGGTCCGGGTTCGCCATCGCGAAGATGATCGGCTTGGGCGCCATCTCCATCACCATTTCCGGTTTCAGTGCGCCAGCCGCGGACAGGCCGAGGAAGACGTCGGCGTCCTTCAGCGCCTCGTGCAGAGTTCGCCGGTCGGTCTTCGCGGCATGGGCGGACTTCCACTGATCGAGGTCCTCGCGGCCCTGGTAGATGACGCCCTTGCGATCGCACATCAGGACGTGATCGTGAGGCACGCCCATCGCCTTGATCAGTTCGGTGCAGGCGATCGCGGCCGCGCCCGCGCCGTTGACGACCATCCTGACGTCGCGAATGTCACGGCCGGTCAGATAGCAGGCGTTGATCAGGCCGGCCGCGCTGATGATCGCGGTGCCGTGCTGATCGTCGTGCATGATCGGGATGTTCATCCGCTCCCGAAGGGTCTGCTCGATGATGAAGCATTCGGGGGCGCGGATATCCTCCAGATTGATCCCGCCGAAGCTCGGCTCGAGCAAGGCGACGGCTTCGATGAAGGCGTCTGGATCCTCGGTGTCGAGCTCCAGATCGATCGAATCGACATCGGCGAAGCGCTTGAACAGGACCGCTTTGCCTTCCATCACCGGCTTCGATGCGAGCGCACCGAGGTTGCCGAGACCGAGGATCGCCGTCCCGTTGGAGATGACGGCCACGAGATTGCCCTTGGCGGTATAATCATAGGCCTTCGAAGGATCCGCGGCGATTGCCCGGACCGGCACCGCAACGCCCGGGGAGTAAGCGAGGCTGAGGTCGCGCTGGGTGGCCATCGGCTTGGAGGCGATGATCTCGATCTTGCCGGGGCGGCCCTGGGAATGGAAATCCAGCGCCTCCGCTTCGGAGAATTTGACGTTGCTTTCTTCGCTCACGCTGGCTCTCCCCTATTTCGCGTCCCGCTGTATGACTTGAGGGCTGACGGGGGCAAGTCAAAGCCTTAACGTTCCCAAACCCTGATCATGGCCACCAAAGCGAAACTTGACCCGGCGCCGACGCCGATGATGGCGCAATATCTTGCGCTCAGGGCCGAGGCCGAGGGCTGTCTGCTCTTCTATCGGATGGGCGACTTCTTCGAATTGTTCTTCGAGGACGCACGAATCGCCGCCGGCTGCCTCGATATCGCGCTCACCGCGCGCGGCGAGCATGAAGGCGAACCGATCCCGATGTGCGGCGTGCCGATCCATGCCGCCGAAGCCTATCTCGCCCGCTTGATCCGTGCCGGGCATCGAGTGGCCATCGCCGAGCAGATCGAAAACCCGGCGGAGGCGAAGAAGAGAGGATCCAAGTCGGTCGTCAACCGCGCCATCGTGCGGGTAGTCACGGCCGGGACGCTGACCGAGGAAGCGCTGCTCGATTCGCGCACCACCAACTGGCTTGCGGCGGTGGCGCGATCCGGCGAGCGTTACGGGATCGCCGCCGCCGACATCTCCACCGGCCGTTTCGAGCTGACGTCGGTCCCCGGCGGCGCGCTGGACGCGGAGCTCGCCCGGCTCGCCGCCGCCGAGATCGTTTCGCCGGAGCCGCTACCGGGCGCTCAGGATCGTCGCTCGGGCTTCGACAGCCTGGCGGCCGAGAAACGGCTCAAGGAAAAATTCGGAGTGGCCACCCTGGACGGCTTCGGATCGTTCGACCGGGCGGCCTTGTGCGCGGCAGGCGGATTGCTGACCTATCTCGACGAAGTGGCGCGCGATTCGCTGCCCTTCCTTCGGCCGCCGGTGAGCCGGTCGCAGGGCGATCACATGATGATCGATTCGGCGACCCGCGAAAGCCTCGAGCTAACCGTCTCCACTTCGGGCGGCCGTGCCGGCAGCCTGCTTGCCGCGATCGATCGAACCGTCACCGGGGCGGGCGCCCGATTGCTCTCCGCCGACCTTTCCGCTCCATTGCTCGACCGGCGCCAGATCGAGCATCGGCTCGACCTCGTTGCCGCGTTCGAGCAGGATCCGATGCTGCGCGACTGGCTTCGTCGCCAGTTGCGCGCCCTTCCCGACATCGGGCGGGCCCTCGGCCGGCTGGTGGCCGGACGAGGCGGTCCGCGCGATCTCGGCCAGCTTCGCGACGGGCTGCATGAGGCGCAAAGGGTGCACGAGCGGCTTGCAGTGATGCCGGAGCTGCCCGCGTTACTGGAAAGCCTGCTGCCCTCCCTGACCGGCCATGGCGAACTGATCGATCATCTTGCCCGGGCCCTCGTCCCGTCGCTGCCGATCGATTCGGCCCAGGGCGGCTATATCGCCGAAGGCTATGATCCGGCGCTGGACGCGCTCCGAAGCGCCGGCGGCGAAGGCCGGCGGGCGATCGCCGCGCTCGAGGCGCGCTATCGCCAGCAAACGAACGTCGCGAGCCTGAAGATCAGGCACAACAATGTGCTCGGCTTCCATATCGAGGTGCCGGCAAGGAACGCCGACCGGCTGATGGCCGCCGATTCCGGCTTCACCCATCGCCAGACCCTGGCCGGCGTTGTCCGATTCAACGCGCCCGAGCTTCACGAGCAGGCACAGCGAGTCGGCCAGGCCGGTGCCCATGCGCTTGCCGCCGAAGCCGCCCATCTCGAAGCGCTCACCAGCGAAGCGCTTGATCATGCCGAAGCGATCGCCACGGCGGCGGATGCGCTTGCGCGGCTGGACGTCGCGTCGGCGCTGGCCGAGCGCGCGGCCGAAGGAGGATGGTGCCGGCCGGTCTTCGTCGAGACCAACGCGTTCGAGGTCGAGAGCGGGCGACATCCAGTGGTCGAGGACGCGCTGAAGGCCGCCGGCCAGCGGTTCGTCGCCAATGACTGCGCCCTGTCGGATGAGCGTCGGCTGTGGCTGGTGACTGGACCGAACATGGGCGGTAAATCCACATTCCTGCGCCAGAATGCCTTGATCGCCATCCTTGCCCAGGCCGGCGGTTTCGTGCCCGCGACCCGGGCCATGATGGGGCTCGTCGACCGCCTCTTCAGCCGTGTCGGCGCCGCCGACAATCTCGCCCGGGGCCGATCGACCTTCATGGTCGAAATGGTGGAAACCGCCGCCATCCTGGCACAGGCGACCGAGCGCAGCCTGGTGGTCCTCGATGAAGTCGGACGTGGCACCTCGACTTATGATGGCCTCGCCATCGCCTGGGCGGTCGTCGAGGCGATCCACGACCGCAACCGCTGCCGCTGCCTGTTCGCCACCCATTATCACGAGCTCACCCGGCTTGCGGAGCGGCTCGACGCCTTGTCGCTCCATCATGTCCGGGCGCGGGAATGGAAAGGCGATCTGGTCCTGCTGCACGAGGTCGCCGCCGGGCCGGCCGACCGCAGCTACGGGATCGCCGTCGCCAAGCTGGCCGGGCTGCCGCCACCGGTGCTTGCCCGCGCCCGCTCGGTATTGGCCAAGCTGGAGGAGGGGCGCGCCGCGACCGGCGGAATTGCCGCCGGCCTCGACGATCTGCCCTTGTTCGCCGCCGTTGCCCAGGAGGAAAGCCGGCCCGATCCAGTCCAGTCGGCACTGGCGGAAGTGGAGCCGGATACGCTCTCGCCGCGTGAAGCGCTGGAGCTCGTCTACCGGCTGAAGCGGCTCCAGGCAGAAAGCGGCTGATGCCGGCGCGCTTCGCCGATCTTCCGGCCCGGCGCCGGATCATCGACCGCCGCCTGGTCGACGGCGAACTGGCGGGCCTCGACCGCGCCGCCGCGGCGAAACGGCTCAAGGCCGTGCTGGCCGAGGGCCGGGCCGAGATCGAGCGCCGGCTCGCCCAGAAACCCTCTGCCGGGACCGAGGCCGCCGCGGCTTATGTCTTTCTCACCGACCAGATCATTCGCCTCGTCCATGATTATGTCGTCGGGCAGCTGCATCCGCTCGCCAATCCAACGACGTCCGAACGCCTGCTCCTGGTCGCCGTCGGCGGCTACGGGCGGGGCGAGATGGCGCTCCATTCCGACGTCGACATCGCCTTCGTCACGCCGTGGAAGGCGATCCCCTGGATCGAGAACGTCGTCGAATCGATCCTCTATTTGCTCTGGGACCTCGGCCTGAAGGTCGGACAGTCGGTCCGCACTGTCGACGAAGTGATCCGGATCGCCCAGGGCGATCATACCGTCCGCACCGCGATGCTCGAGGCGCGCTATGTCTGGGGCGACGAGGCCTTGTTCGAGGAAGTCCAGGCCCGCTTCTGGAAGGAGGTCGTCGCCGGCAACGTCCGCGGCTTCGTCAAGGACAAATTGGACGAGCGCGACGAGCGGCACCGGCGAATGGGCGACAGCCGCTATGTCGTCGAGCCCAACGTCAAGGAAGGCAAAGGCGGGCTGCGGGACCTCCACACATTGTTCTGGATCGGCAAGTTCGCCTACCGCCTTCATTCGGTGCCCGAACTGGTCGATGCCGGACTGCTCTCTGCGGCGGAGCTTCGCCAGTTCGAGCGCGCTGAGCGTTTCCTGTGGGCGGTGCGCTGCCATCTCCACATTGTCGCCGGCCGGGCCGAGGATAGGCTCACCTTTGACTATCAACGGGAAATCGCCGCCCGACTCAATTATGCCGATCGGCCGGGCCGATCGCCGGTCGAGCGGTTCATGCGTCATTACTTCCTGCACGCGAAGACCGTCGGTGACCTCACCGGCGTCTTCCTTGCGCATCTGGACGAGAAGTTCGCCCGCCGCGGCCGGCGAATGATCGAACTGCCGACGCTTCGGCGTAGGCCGAGCCGGCTTCAGGGCTTCATGCTCGACCGGGGCCGACTCGCCGTGCCGAACGAGGAATTCCTCACCGAGGATCCGATCAGGATGCTCCAGATGTTTGCGTTGGCGGACCAGCACGAGCTCGAAATCCATCCCCTGGCGATGCGGGCGGCATCGCGCCACGCCAAGCTGATAGACGGCAATGTGAGGACCAGCGAGCAGGCCAACGCCTTGTTTCTCGACGTGCTGACCAGCCCGCGCGACCCTGAGACGATCCTGCGATGGATGAACGAGGCAGGGGTGTTCGGCCGATTCATTCCCGACTTCGGCCGGGTGGTCGCCCAGATGCAGTTCGACATGTACCATCATTATACCGTCGACGAGCATTCCATCCGGGCGATCGGCCTGCTTTCGAAGATCGAGAAAGGCGAGCTCAAGGCCGATCATCCCCTGGCCACCAGCCTGATCGAACGTATCGCCTCCCGGCGGGTGCTCTACGTGGCGGTGCTTCTTCACGACATTGCCAAGGGCCGTGGCGGCGACCATAGTCAGCTCGGCGCGGACATCGCGAAGGCCCTCTGCCCCCGCCTCGGGTTGACCGATGCCGAGACCGAAACCGTGGCCTGGCTGGTACGCTGGCATCTCTTGATGTCGGCGACCGCCTTCAAGCGCGACCTCGCCGATCCGAAGACGATTCAGGATTTCGTCGATCGGGTGAAGAGCCTCGAGAGGCTTCGACTGTTGTTCCTCCTGACCGTTGTCGACATTCGCGCCGTGGGCCCCGGCACCTGGAACAGCTGGAAGGCCCAATTGCTTCGGACTCTTTTCGACAGCGCCGAAGAACTTCTTCGGCTTGGTCACAAGCAAAAGGGCCGGCGCGAGCGGATCGCCGCCATTCAGGCTGAACTTGCGACTCGGCTGGGTTGGGAGGAAAGCCGCTTCGCGCGCCTCACCTGGCGGCTGCCGGATAGTTACTGGCTGGCAGAGCCAATCGAAGTCCTCGAATCCAACGCGCGTTTCATCCTCGCGTCAGACCGCAGCCCAAAAGCGACGAAGCCAGTGGAGTTGCATGCCCTGGAAGACCGGGCGGCCACTCTGGTCACGATCTACGCACCCGACCAGCCCGGGCTTTTCTATCGGGTCGCCGGCGCCATCAGCCTCGCCGGGGGAAACATCATCGATGCCCGGATCCATACGACCAACGACAATATGGCGCTCGACAATCTGCTGGTTCAGGACATTTCCGGCGCCGCGCTCGGCGACCGCCATCAGCTCGATCGGCTCCAGGCGGCATTGCTGGAGGCGGTGGCCGGCGAAGAGCCGCAACTGGAACGCCTTGCCGCCCGGGCCTTGCCCTTGCGTCGGGCGGAAGCCTTTTCGATCCAGCCCGTCGTCTTCGTCGATAACAAGGCGTCCAGCCGCTACACTGTTGTCGAGATCAACGCCCGCGACCGGGCGGCCTTGTTGTGCGAACTGGCACACGCGATCACCGAAGCGCGGGCGACCATCCACAGCGCCCACATCGCCACTTATGGCGAGCGTGCCGTCGACGTCTTTTACCTCACCGACCTCCACGGCCAGAAGATCGAATCGCCGACCCGGCTTAAGAGCCTGCAGTCGAGGCTCTTGAAGGCGGCGTCCGGCGATGCTTCCGTCCGCCGGCAGGCCGCGTAGAGCGCTTGCCGGGCAATACGGGTGGCGAAACCGGAGGACGGGAGCTGCTTTTCCGTTTTCCGAAGGGCCTCCAGGGCCGAATGACGATCGCTTGACGCGAGGAGGCGCGAAAAAGGCCCCCGCCATTGCTGGCGAGGGCCTTGATCAGGATGCTGTCGCGATCAGAAGCGGAAGCGTCCGGTGAGTCCGTAAGTCCGCGGTTCGGCGAGGAACGCCGAGAAGATCTGGCGGCCGCCTGGGAATTGCGGATCGACGAACGGCGCTGCGGTCGTGCCGGCCTGGAACGGCGAGTTGAACGCGACCTGGGTATAATCGACGTTGAACAGGTTCTGCGCCCAGGCTTCGATCGACCAGCGCTCGTCCGGGCCGCGGATGCCGACCCTGGCGTTGACGATCGCATAGCTGTCCTGTTCCTTCTGCGGGAACAGGTCGGAGCCCGTATTATAATCGTCGGTCACCCTTGTATCGACATAGAAGAGGCCGGACAGGCCGCTGTTGCCGATCTGCGGAGTCCAGGCGAACGATCCGGTGAAGACGAGCTTCGGCGCATTCGACAGATTGTCGCCGGGAAGCTTGCGCAGCGCCGGATCAAGGGGCGCGCCAAGTCGGTTGCCGACGAGATTCTCGCGATATTCGGTGTCGGCGATGGTGACGCCGGCGGTGAGATTGATGTCGCGCTCGACCCGGAACGCGGCTTCGAGCTCGACGCCTTCCGAGCGGACGCCCCAACCGACATTTTCCGGAGCGCAGGCGCCAGTGGCGCCGCTGAGATCGCGATCCGCACCCTGTAGATCGTTTTCGCAGCCATTGACGGTTTGAACGATGAAGACGGTCCCATTGAAGGTATTCAGCTGGAAGTTGCGGAATTCCTGCCGGAAGACGACGGCGTTGAGGGTGATCGGTCCGCGCGAATATTTGACGCCCACTTCATAGGCGTTGTTGATCTCCGGATCGAACTGGAGGTTACCGACCAGACCCTGGGCCCCGCCCGGACTCAGAGCGAAGGGCAGGATCGGCGATTTGAGGGCGGAGCGATCGAGGTTGAAGCCGCCCGCCTTATAGCCGCGGGAGTAGCTGGCGTAGAAGAGCCAGTCATTGGTCGGCTGGTAGGACAGAATCCCGGTTCCAGTCCATTCGCTCTCGCTTCGGCGGTCGGTGATCGTGACACCGTTCAGTTCGGCCGTGCTGTTGCCCTGGCACGAAAGTCCGATCAGTCCCCCTGCAACCGCAGCCAGGCCAGGATTGGTCAGGAAGGGTACCAGGGACGCCTGGTTGGCTACGCATGCGGTGTTGTCGTTGCCAAAGGTCGTGTTGAGGCGCTTGCGCTCATTCGTGTAGCGGGCACCCAAAGTGAGCGCCAGCTCGTCGGTTATATGGATGATGTTGTGGGTGAACAGCGCCCAGTTGCGGCTGTTCTGGAAATAACGGTCGAGCGTGCTGCCGCGGTCGTTGATGCTGTCCAGTCGGTCGAATGCCGCGTAAATCAATGGCGAAGCCGCACCGAACGCGGCAGGTCGGGCCGCGAGACAGCCTGGCGAGCCCGGCGAATAGAGAGCCGCAAGGGCACTGCCGGAAACAATCCGGCAGGTGGCGAAGCGGCCATATTGGTTGCCGAACCGCAGGTTGTCGGTGACGGTCAGGTCCTCGTCCGCGAAATAGCCGCCGACCAGCCAGTCGAGCATGCCGTCGAAGGCGGTGCCCTGGAGCCTGAGTTCCTGGCTGAAGGTCCGGAAGTGACGACCGGAATTGCCGTCCGCAGCGCGGTAAAGGATGTCGACCGGACTGTAGTCGATGTCGCCGCCCTGGTTGCTGTCATAGTCGCGGTAGGCGGTGATCGAAGTCAGGGTCGCGCCGCCTAGGTCCCAGTCGGCCTGGAGCGAGATACCCATGTCCTCGGTTTCACCGGCATAGCTCCGGCCCACGTTGACATAGATGTCACGGCTGAAGGGGTCGTTGAAGGCGATCGCGGGCGTGCCGAGATCACGAAGCACGTTGATGATGTTGTTGCCGTTCGGGCTGTTGAGCGGCACCGCCGGCTCGTTGAGGTTGCCGATCAAAGGGTTGAAGTCGCGGTCGAGATAGACGGCGGCGCAGCACGATTCGTCGCGCTTGGTATAATCGCCGATCAGCCGGAACGAGAGCGCGTCTGTGGGCTCCCACAAAAGCTGGCCACGGAGGAACAAGCGATCGCGGTCGTTGACGTCGGTGTCGTTGTTCACATCGTTGTAGAAGCCGTCACGGCGGGCATAGACGCCATCGACCCGATAGCCGAAACCGCTGTCTCCGATCGGGCCCGAAACCGCACCCTCGGCCCGGATATAATCATAATTCCCATAGGTGAGGGCACCGAAACCCTCGAACTCGTTGAGGTTAGGCCGGCGGCTGATGATGTGGATGAGGCCAGCCGATGCGTTGCGGCCGAACAGCGTTCCTTGCGGGCCGCGAAGCACTTCGACCCGCTCGATCTCGCCCATTTCGTTGAGGCCGATGCCGGAACGGGAGCGGTAGACGCCGTCGACGAAGACGGCGACCGAGCTTTCCAGACCGGGATTGTCGCCGACCGTACCGATGCCGCGGATTCGGGCCGAGCCGTTCGCTTCGGTGCCGGTCGAGGAGACGAGCAGGGATGGCGCGAGCTGGTTGAGGGCGCGGATGTCGGAGGCGCCGCTGTTCTGAAGCTGCTCGGCATTGACCGCCTGGACGGCGAGGGGCACGTCCTGAAGCAACTGGGTTCGGCCCTGGGCGGTGATGACGATGGCATCGTCGTCCGCATCCTCGTCGACGGCCGCCTGTTCGGTGCCCGTCTGGTTGGTCGTCTCCGGATTGGGGGCCGTGGTGTCCTGCGCGAAGGCCGGCGTGGTAAAGGCGGCAACCCCAGCCGACAGCAGCCAGAAGCTCTTTTTCATGATCCCCTCCCAAATTATCTTGTTTGGGCAAGGGCTATCGCGAATGAGGGTCCACCGCCAGCTTAAAAACCGCAGTTTCCCGTAGCTTTCAGGCCGTTTATTGCATTTCCGCAACAGATTGGTTGCGAGTTGAAACGGATGTGAAACGGATGCCGCTACGGAAAGCTGGGTTAGCCAGCTCGTTAGGGGCAACGAGCGAACCCGTCCCTATTTCGGCGCCAGCACCATCAGCATCTGGCGGCCTTCCATGCGCGGATGTTGCTCGACCTTGGCGGTCTCTGCGACATCGGCCTGGACTCGCTGAAGGAGCACCATGCCAAGCTGTCCGTGCGCCAGCTCGCGACCGCGGAAACGCAGGGTGACCTTCACCTTGTCGCCTTCCTCGATGAACTCGTGGATCTTGCGCATCTTCACGCCATAATCATGGTCGTCGATGTTCGGACGCATCTTGATCTCCTTGATCTCCTGCGTCTTCTGCGACTTGCGCGCGAGATTGGCCTTTTTCTGGGCCTCGTATTTGAATTTGCCGACGTCCAGGAACTTGCAGACCGGCGGATCGGCATTGGGAGAGACCTCGACCAGATCGAGGCCCACTGCAGCGGCTTGCTCGATCGCTTCGGCGGTCAGCAATACGCCGAGATTCTCGCCATTCTCATCGATCACGCGCACTTTCGGCACGGAGATGAATTCGTTGAAGCGGGGGCCGCTCAGCGGCGGCGCGGCGGGTCGCCGGATCATTGGGGCGCGTATGTTGAAGTCTCCTGAGGCCTAAAGGTCACTCACCTAGTGACTTGCCGCCGCGAAGAAAAGGTGCCGGGCGGCCGCATTGGCAGATTGTTGCGGTCCGTGACGCGAAAGTCTCAGCGTCCCGGGGTCCCGATGCGAGATCAGGGCCTGAGGTCCGGCGGCGTCGCCTCCGCGCACAGCCGCTCGACGAGCGCGTCGAGGGTCACGACTTCCTGGCGGGCGTCGGCGCCGAGCGGACGAAGCGCGACCGTATTCTCCTCCGCCTCCCTTTTGCCGACGACGAGCAGATAGGGGACCTTGAGCAGGCTGTGCTCGCGAACCTTGTAGTTGATCTTCTCGTTGCGAAGGTCGGCCTCGACGCGAAGTCCGGCGGATTGGAGCGCGTCGGCGACCTTGCGGGCATAATCGTCGGCTTCCGAGACGATCGTCGCGACCACGGCCTGAACCGGTGCAAGCCAGAGCGGGAACCGCCCGGCATGGTGCTCGATGAGGATGCCGATGAAGCGCTCGAACGATCCGAGGATGGCCCGGTGGAGCATGACCGGCCGGTGCCGCTGACCGTCCTCGGCGACATAATTCGCGTCGAGGCGCTCCGGAAGCACGGTGTCGGTTTGCAGGGTGCCGACCTGCCAGGTCCGGCCGATGGCGTCGGTGAGATGAAACTCGAGCTTCGGCGCGTAGAAGGCGCCTTCACCCGGCAACTCCTCCCAGCCGAAATCGGCGGTATCGCGGCCCGTCGCCCGGACCGCGTCGCGAAGGCTCTGCTCCGCCCAGTCCCACATTTCGTCGCTGCCGAAGCGCTTTTCTGGCCGAAGCGCGAGCTTGATCGCATAATCGGGGAAACCGAGGTCGCGATAGACGATGTCGAGCAGGTCACAGAACTGAC
The DNA here is from genome assembly GCA_035710145.1 of Allosphingosinicella sp. GTDB lineage: Bacteria > Pseudomonadota > Alphaproteobacteria > Sphingomonadales > Sphingomonadaceae > Allosphingosinicella. The sequence goes on along the minus strand of DASTDX010000003.1, from coordinate 12,516 downwards.
GGACCTCCTCGACAAGCTGGTCCTCGCGGCAGAAGATGTGAGCATCGTCCTGGGTGAACTGACGGACCCGAAGGATCCCGTGGAGGGCCCCATGCGGCTCGTTGCGATGGCAAACCCCCATTTCGGCGAGCCGGATCGGAAGGTCGCGATAGGACTTGATGCCCTGGCGGAAGATGAGGACGTGGGCCGGGCAGTTCATCGGCTTCATCGCCATCAGGTCAGACTGGCCGGTGAGGATCGGCGCATCCTCCTCGGTCGAGGGAATCTCGTCCGGGACGATGAACATGTTCTCGCGATATTTGCCCCAGTGGCCCGATTGCTCCCACTGCCGGGCGTCCATTAGTTGCGGAGTCTTCACTTCGCGATAGCCGGCGGCATCGAGCCGGCGGCGCATATAGGCTTCCAGCTGGAGCCAAACGACATAGCCTTTCGGGTGCCAGAAGACGGAGCCATGAGCTTCCGACTGGAGATGGAACAGGTCCATCTCCTGACCGATCTTGCGATGGTCGCGCTTGGCCGCTTCCTCGAGCCGGACGATATGGGCCTCGAGCTGCTTTCGGTTGAGCCAGCCGGTGCCGTATATCCGGGACAGCATCGCGTTCTTCTGGTCGCCGCGCCAATAAGCCCCGGACACTCTGGTCAGCTTGAACGCCTGCGGATCGAGCTTGCCGGTGGATTCGAGGTGGGGGCCGCGGCACATGTCGAGCCAGTCGCCCGATCGATAGACCGTCAGCTCCTCGTCCTCGGGAAGCTCGGCGGCCCATTCCGCCTTGAAGCTTTCGCCATGAGTCTTGAAGTGGTCGATCAATTGGTCCCGCGCCCAGACTTCGCGAACGAGCTTCTCGTCGCGGGCGATGATCCGCCGCATCTCCTCCTCGATAAGGGGCAGGTCCTCCTCGGTGAACGGCCCGCGCTCGGGATTGGGCGAAAAATCGTAGTAAAAGCCGTCGTCGGTGGCCGGACCGAAGGTGATCTGAGTGCCGGGAAAGAGATTCTGGACCGCCTCCGCAAGCACATGGGCATAATCGTGCCGAACCAGCTCGAGCGCGTCGGCCTCGTCGCGGATGGTGACGATCGCGAGATCGGAGTCGCGCTCGATCGGCCGGTTGAGATCACGCACTTCGCCGTCTACCCGCGCGGCCAATGCCGCCTTCAACAGGCCCGGGCCGATCGCCGCGGCGACGTCCGCCGGCGTGGTCCCGCGCGGAACTTCGCGCGAGGAGCCATCGGGAAGGCGGATCTTGATCATCTCGGACATGTTCGGTGCAGGCGCTCTCTTGGACGGGTCAGCGCCATATAAGCGGCGACGGCCGGCAAGCAAACCGAAGTGAACCCACCTTCTCGTTCCGCCTCAGTCACAAGAATGCTAAGGGAAGGAACCCGCTCCGTGTCGGAGTCGGATGCTTGAGAATTGGGGGTAACATGGTGAGGAAGTTCGTATCCGCGACCGTCTCGGCCGCCCTCTGCATCTTTTGTATCGTTCCGAGCGCCGCCATGGCGCAGGATTATCGTTTCACCGGCTTCGATGCCCCGAAAGGGGCTACGGCCACCCTCAATTTGCGGGTGCCGATGGGCCGCCAACATGCGCGCCGCGCGAGTTACGGGCTGACCCTCGGTTACGGCCAGGAAATGGGGCCGATCGCATTCGACGGCCGGACGACGAGCCGGGCCGTCAATGTCGCCGATATCCGGTTCAGCGGTGATCGCCTGCGCAGCGCCCGGGTCGCGGGCTTCGATCTTGCCAACCTCGACCGCGACCGGCGTCTCAATCTTACCGGCGGCGGAATTGGCAGCACCGGCTTCATTATCGGCGCCATCGCCGCCGGCGCACTGATCTGCTTCGTGATCACGGACTGCTTTGACGACGACGACGACGAGGCCGTTCCGAACTGAGCCTGGACGGCGCCGGCCAGGCGCCGGCGCCGCGCCGTCCGAGTCCTGACCGCGGAGCGTTGCCGGCCGGCCGCTGCCTGCTAAAGGCGCGCCATGGACACGCTTCACTATCTTGAGGTCGGCGAGAATCTGCGTCTCGCCTATCGCCACCGTCAGGGTCGCGGACCCACCCTGGTCTTCCTTCCCGGTTACATGTCGGACATGGACGGCGGCAAGGCGACGGCGCTGGACAATTGGGCCGAGACGGAGGGTCGAGCGATGCTTCGCTTCGATTATGCCGGCTGCGGTCTCAGCGGCGGCGAATTCGAAGTGCAGACGCTGCACAACTGGCGCGGCGATGTGCTCGCGATGATCGACGACGTGGTCGAAGGACCCGTGGTCCTCGTCGGATCGTCGATGGGCGGCTGGCTGATGTTGCTCGTCGCTTTGGCGAGGCCCGACCGGGTGAAGGGTCTGGTCGGGATCGCCGCCGCACCGGATTTCACGAGCTGGGGCTTCAGCGCCGAGCAGAAGCAGATAATCCTGGCGGAAGGGCGGCTGGAGGAGCCGAGCCCGTATGGCGAGCAACCTTATGTCACGACCCGAGCCTTTTGGGAGAGCGCCGAGGCGCTCAGGCTGATGTTCGGGCCGCTCGAGATCGATTGCCCGGTGCGGTTGCTTCATGGTCAGGCCGATGCCGACGTTCCCTGGGAATGGTCGCTCGAGATCCTGAAGCGGGTGCGTTCAGCGGACGTGCAGTTGAGTCTGGTCAAGGACGGCGATCACCGCCTTTCGCGCGACTCGGATCTCGCGCTCCTCACGGCGACCGTGAAGGTGCTTATGGAGCGATTGAACCCGTGAACCTCCTGCTTCCAATCATGGCGCTTGCCGCCGTTCAGGCCCCGGCGGCGGTCGGCCCGCAGGAGCCGCCGGAAACCCGCTATCGGCGCTGCGCCGACCAGGTCCGGACCAATCCGGCCCAGGCGGTCGACGCGGCCAATCAGTGGCTGGTGCAGGGCGGCAGCCTCTATGCCCGTCAATGCCTCGGCCTCGCTTATGTTGCGCTCGAGCGGTGGGAGCCGGCAGCGACCGTCTACGAGCAGGCGGCGAGCGAAGTGCCGGCGGCGCAGGACGCCCTGCGCGCCGATCTCTTCGTTCAGGCGGGGAATGCCTGGATTGCGGCGGCGCAGCCGACCCGCGCCATTCTCGCTTTCGATCAGGCGCTGACCGCTCCGGGGCTCACCGACGAGCTTCGCGGTGAGGTCCATCTCGATCGCGCGCGGGCCCTGGTCGCGCTCGATAATCCCGCCGGTGCCCGCCAGGATCTCGACCGCGCCGTCCAGCTCGTTCCGGCCGATCCGTTTGCCTGGTACCTGTCCGCCGCTTTGGCGCGACGGGAAGGCAATCTCAGCAGAGCCCGGGTCGATATCGGCCGCGCCCTGGAGATCGCGCCGGACAATCCGGACATGCAGCTCCTTGCCGGAACGCTGGCCGGCCTGGCCGGCGATCTTCAGGAAGCGGAGCGGCTTTATCGTCGCGTGGCCGAGCGCGCGCCTGACGGTGCGGCAGGCCGGGCCGCCCGGGCCAGCCTCGAGACCCTGCGCGAGGTGGAAACGCCGGCCACCGTCCCGCAGACTGCTCCGGAGCAGTCCGTCTCTCCCCAGTGAGCTTCCCGCCCCACAGGGCTCAGTCGAGATAGAACTCGATCGTCGTCACCACCCGGACCTTCTGGAAGGGCGAATCGCGGCCGCCATACGTCTCCTCGGCATCGTCGCCGTCGCGCGGGCCGATCGAGAAATAGCCCTGGGTTGCCGATCTTATGCCACCCACCTCGGTGTCAGAATCGTTGGCGAAGCGCTCGGCGCCGCTGCGCGCATCACGGGTCGCTTCGGCGATCATCTCCGGCTTGATCGTGTTGAGACGGGTGAAAACATATTGCATGCCCGACCCCTCCTGGATGGCGACGCCGTTGCGAATTAGTTCGAACTGGCGGGCATAAGTGCGCCGGGCCCGCATCACGTCGGTGGTTCGAAGCTGAACCCGCCGGTTGATCGTGACGTTGTTCTCGCCGCGATTGCTGTCGAAATACTGATTCACCGATCCGCCCGCATCGGTCACCGATTCGGCGGGGAAGCCGGCGGCTCGGAAGAATTCCGCGACGGCACGGGCGTCACGATCGATCTCGGCCTGAACCGGGGCGAGTTCGGTGCCCTGGGCGGAGAAGGTGATGTTCCAGGTGGCGAGATCGGCATTGACGTTGCGCTCGGCAAGTCCTCTGACCGTCACCGAGCGGTCGGCCATTCTGGCCCGCCGAAGTCCGTCGCCGAGCAGATAGCCGCCGATGACGATCCCGAGGGCCAGGATCAAGGCGGCGCCGAGCGTGAGGTTGCGGTTGATCAGCGAGCCATCGGACATCTTCTTGCTCCCGGCTTGCCGACTCGCGCGTTTGCTGATCGGCGGTCTATCCTTGCGCATCATCGATGAACCGTGCATTTATATCGATGAACCGAAGAGGTTTCAATGAAGTATCTCCACACGATGGTCCGCGTCTCGGACCCAGCCGAAACCGTGCGCTTCTTCGAGCTGCTCGGCCTTCGCGAGGTTCGCCGCATGGAGAATGAGAAGGGTCGCTTCACCCTGATCTTCCTCGCCGCCCCCGGTGACGAGGACGCCCAGATCGAGCTGACCCACAATTGGGACGAAAAGGGTTATGGGGAGGGCCGTAATTTTGGCCATGTCGCCTATCGTGTCGAGGACATTTACGAGACGTGCCAGCGCCTGCTCGACGCGGGTGTGACCATCAACCGGCCGCCGCGCGATGGCTACATGGCGTTCGTTCGAACGCCGGACAATATTTCGGTCGAACTGCTCCAGCAGGGGGAAAGGCTTCCCCCGAAGGAGCCCTGGGCATCGATGGCGAACACGGGACATTGGTGATGATCGAGATTGTCCGGATCCCTGCCCTTTCCGATAATTATATCTGGTTGGCGCACGACTCGAAGTCGGGCGAAACCGCGGTCGTCGACCCGGCCGAAGCCGAGCCTGTGCTGGCCGAGGCCGACCGCCGGGGCTGGCGGATCAGCCAGATCTGGAACACCCATTGGCATCCCGATCACACTGGCGGCAATGAGGCGATCAAGCGTGCGACCGGGGCCCTGGTCACAGCCCCTTCCGCCGAGGCCGAGCGGATCCCGACGATGGACCGGGGCGTAAGGGAAGGGGACAAGGTGACACTCGGCGATGTCGAGGCGACCGTCCTCGAAGTGCCGGCGCACACGGCCGGTCACATCGCTTTTCATCTGCCGTCCGAAGGCGCGATCTTCGTTGGAGATACCTTGTTCGCCATGGGTTGCGGCCGGCTGTTCGAGGGAACGGCGGACCAGATGCATTCCAATCTCCAGCGGCTCGCCGCGCTTCCGCCCGAAACTTCGGTTTACTGCGCACACGAATATACCTTGTCGAACGGCCGCTATGCGCTGGTCGCCGAGCCGGAGAACGAGGCCCTGAAGGAACGCATGCGTCAGGTCGAGGCGGTGCGCGCAGCCGGCGAAGCGACGGTGCCGACGACAATCGGGCTGGAACGGGCGACCAACCCGTTCGTGAGGGCGCGCTCCGTCGAACAACTTGCGGAACGAAGGAAAGCGAAGGATGCTTTTCGGGGCTGAGCGGCATGGAAGGAGAGGCGGCATGAAGACGACGATTTCGCTCGCGGTGGCAGGCGCGGCGACCCTGCTGTCGGGCTGCATGATGGAGGAAGAACCCGGCATTTCCGCCGAAGCGCAGAGCCGGCTCGCCGTGGAGCTCGAAGGCTATGCTCCGGACGGGCCGGCGGTGAGCTGCGTTCGGTCGCCTGATCTGGAGGGCAACCGGACGGTCGGTCCCGACACGATCGTGTTTTCGGGCCCCGGGGGCCGCAAATGGGTCAATCATACGCGCGGCGGTTGCCCGAGCCTGGAATTCGGCCGGGCGCTTCGCTTCCGGACGACCTCGCCCCAGCTCTGCTCGGGCGATATCGCAGTGGTGTTCGAGCCAACCACCGGGATCGAATATGGCGGCTGCGCACTGGGCGATTTCACCCCCTATCGACGGGCTCGCTGACCGCGTTTCTGATCCGACACTGACCTGTCGGGGTCGACGTCATTTCCTGTAGAGCGCGTCGAGCCTCTCGCCATACACTTCCTTGATCACGTGGCGCCGGATCTTGACCGAAGGCGTCAATTGCTCGTTCTCGACCGTGAAAGGCTCGTCCGCGACGATGAAGCGCCTCACTTTCTCGATGACAGATAGCTCGGCATTGACGCGGTCGACGGCGGCGCCGAGTGCTCGGACGAAGTCGGGATCGGTCTTCATGTGCTCGAAATTGCAATTGCGCCGATTGGCGGCGCACCAGTCGGCTGAAAATTCGGGATCAGGGACGACGAGACCGACGAGATAAGGGCGCTTGTCTCCGACCACCATCGCCTGGACGATCTCCGGCTGAAGCGTGAGCATTCCCTCGACCTTGGCCGGGGCGACATTGTCGCCCTTGTCGAGAACGATGATATCCTTCTTGCGGTCGGTGATGACGATACGGCCCTTGTCGTCGATATGGCCGACATCGCCGGTGTGGAGCCACCCGTCGATCAGGGTTCGTGCGGTCTGTGCCTCGTTGCGCCAGTATCCGTGCATCACCAGCTCGCCGCGGACGAGGATCTCGCCATCCTCGGCGATCCTGACTTCGGTGTTCATCATCGGCGGCCCGACGGTGTCCATCTTGATCCCGGCCTTGGGCCGGTTGCAGCTGATCACCGGCGCCGCCTCGGTCTGGCCATAACCCTGGAGCAGGGTCAGCCCGAGCGAATGAAAGAAGATTCCGACTTCGGGATTGAGGGGCGCGCCGCCCGATACCATCGCCTTGATCCGACCACCGAAACGGGCTGCGATCTTGGGCCGCAACGTCCTGCTCAGAAACAGGTCCATGGGTCGGTCCCATAAAGGAATGGACCCGGCATAATCCTTCGTACCGATCGCAAGCGCCCGGGACATCAGATAATTGGTCAGCCGGCCCTGTTTTTCGACCTGCTTGAGGATACGTTGTCGAAGCACCTCGAACAGGCGCGGAACCACGACCATGATCGTCGGCTTCACCTCCTCGATGTTGGAGGCAAGCTTTTCGAGACCTTCGGAATAATAGATCTGGGCACCAAGCCCGATCGGGAAGAGCTGGCCGCCGCTATGCTCGTAAGCGTGACTGGCGGGAAGGAAAGACAGAAAGACTTCGTCGCCCCAGCCGAAATCCTCCGAGATGACGGCGGTACAGCCCTCCACGTTGTGGAGTATGGCGCCGTGGTGGAGCATCACCCCGCGCGGAGCACCGCCGGTTCCCGATGTGTAGATGATGCAGGCCATGTCCGAACGCTTGAAATCCGCGCCGGCGGCACAGGACTCGATATCCGCGGGGCCCGTCTCGGCGAGCGCCGACCAGTCGTGAAAACGGACGTTGCCTTCCTGCCCCGACGGCAGTTTTTCGATGCCGATCACATGCTCGCAGACCGAGCTTCGGATGGCGGCCGGCAGCAGAGCCCTGGCAAGCTTTTGCGTCGAGACGATGACGGCGCGGGCGCCGCTATCGTCCATGATGTGCTGATGATCGCGTTCGGTATTGGTGGTGTAGGTGGGAACGGTGATGCAGCCGGCGGCCATCACCGCCAGGTCCGAGATCAGCCACTCCGGACGGTTCTCGGAAACGAGCATCACCCGGTCGCCGTTGCGCAGGCCCAGCGCCTTGATGGCTGCGGCGAGACGCGCCACCTGGCCCGCCGCCTCGCGCCAGCTGATCGATCGCCACGCGCCGTTTTCCTTGGACCACAGGAAAGGGGCGTCGCCTTTCTCGGCGGCGCGCGTGAAGAACATCGTCACCAGATTCGGAAAATGCTCGAGCTGACGCATCGTCCCTCCCAAAGGCCGCGCGGCTTTTGCCGCGTCGAAGCCTTGTTCCTAACCCCTTCGTCGGCGCCGCGCCACGGCGCCTTTTCATCTCTCGTGGACGGCGCGCCGCCGCTTGGTTAGGTCCGGCTCTAACTGAAGGTTTCGAAGGGCTCGGCATGCTTGCGTCTTTGCGTCTGTTCTGGATCGCCGCTCTGCTTTCTCTTGCCGGCTGCGCGACTTCACCGCCCGAATCGGCGCCTGCGGCCGAATCGAATGCCAGCTTCGTCATCGCCGCCAACCCGCTTGCCGCCGACGCCGGGATGAACGTGCTTCGCCGCGGCGGCAGCGCGGTCGATGCGGCGATCGCAGTCCAGGCCATGCTGTCTCTGGTCGAGCCGCAGAGCTCCGGCCTCGGCGGAGGCGCGTTCATGACCTATTACGATGCCTCCGACGGCCGGGTCAGCGTCTATGACGGCCGCGAGACGGCACCGGCCGGTGCTAGTCCGGACATGTTTCTCGACGACAATGGCGAGGCTTTGCCCTTCGCTACGGCGGTCCTGAGCGGTCGAGCCACCGGCGTGCCGGGCGTGGTCCGGATGCTCGAGCTCGCCCACCGCGAACATGGCCTGCTCGCCTGGAACACTTTGTTCGCCGACGCTCAACGGACTGCCAGCGAAGGCTTCATCATCAGTCCGCGGCTGGGGCGCTTGATCGCCGGAAACAGCCCCCAGAACGGGGCACCGGACGTCCAGACCTATTTCAGCGAGGGCGACGGCACCCTGCTGGATGCGGGCGACCGCCTTCGCAACCCCGCTTATGCCGAGTTCCTCGGCCGCCTTGCCGCTCAAGGCCCGGACGCGCTGTACCGCGGCGCCACCGCGGAGCGGATCGTCGCCCGCACCCGCGCCGGAACGCTTCCCGGAGCGATGAGCCTAGCCGATCTTGCCGGCTACCGGGTTGAGAAAAGGGAGCCGCTCTGCCGCCACTATCGAGTCCATCAGATCTGCGTTCCGCCACCGCCATCGAGCGGCGTGGGATTGCTTCAGCTGATGCTGATGCTCGAACGGACCGATATCGCCCAACGCGGTCCGGCCGATCCCCAGGCCTGGTTCCTGTTCGCCGAGGCGAGCCGGCTGATGTACGCCGACCGCGACCGATATGTCGGCGATCCCGCCTTCGTTCGAGTCCCGATCGAGGGGCTGCTCGATCCGGATTATGTCGCGGCCCGCGCCGCCTCGATCGGCAACCGGGGCGGCGTGCCGCGGGCGGCCGGTGTGCCGCCCGGCGCCCTCGCAAGAGGGGTGGACTCGACCCTTGAACCAGCCGGCACGACCCACTTCATCGTTGGCGATTCCGAAGGCAATGTCGTGTCGATGACGTCCACGGTGGAATCCCTGTTCGGCTCCGGTCGAATGGTCGACGGCCTGTTCCTCAACAATCAGATGACGGATTTCTCCTTCATGCCTCGCGACTCCGCGGGCCGGCCTGCGGCGAATGCGGTGGCGCCCGGAAAGAGACCGCGTTCCTCGATGGTGCCGGCCATCCTGCTCGACCGCGAAGGACATTTCGTCGGTGCGGTCGGGTCCCCGGGCGGCAACGCGATCCTCGCTTATGTCGGCAAGGCCCTGGTGGGCGCGATCGACTGGCGTTTGCCGATGCAGGACAGCATCGATCTTCCCAACCTCATCGCCCGCGGCAACGCATATTATGGCGAGGTCGAACGCTTCCCGGCACCGGTCATTGCGGGCCTTCGGCAGCGCGGCATCGAAATCCGTCCCGGCCAGGGCGAGGATAGCGGGCTCCACGGGATCCTCCTGCGCGGCGGTCGGGTCGAGGGGGGCGCCGACCGGCGCCGCGAGGGGGTCGTCAGGCTGGAGAGACTCCCACCGCTTCGGCGACCGACTGGAAGCCGTGCCGTTTTAGCAGGTGCTTCAATTCGGCATTGATCCGACCGGCAAGGTCCGGACCCTCGTAGACCAGGGCCGTGTAGAGCTGAACCAGGCTCGCCCCGGCCCGGATTCGGTCGAACGCGTCGACCCCGTTGTCGATACCGCCGGCGGCGATCAGTGGCAGCGCGCCCTCCGTCGCGCGGCGAAAGTCGCGCAGCCTTTCGAGCGCCAGCTCTTTCAACGGCAAACCGGAAAGACCGCCGGTCTCACCGCGATGCGCCGACAAGAGTGGCGGCCGGCTGATCGTGGTATTGCCGATGATCAAGGCGTCCACCTTGCGGTCGAGGGCAACTTCGGAAATCGCCTTTATCTCTTCGCGATCGAGATCCGGCGCCACCTTCAGGAAGATGGGCGGCCGGTGCGGTTGCACGTCTTCCATGTCCAGTGAAGGCGCGCGGATCGTGTTTCGCGCCTCCATCACGGCCCCGAGCAGTTCGTCGAGGGCTTTCTTGTCCTGCAGGGCCCGAAGGCCCGGCGTGTTGGGCGAGGAGATGTTGACGGTGAGATAATCGGCGACATCGCCCATCGTGCGAACACCCCGCGCATAATCGCCGATCCGGTCGCTGCTGTCCTTGTTGGCGCCGATATTCACACCCAACGGAGCCGGGCCGCCGCGGCGCAGACGCGGAATCGCCGCCGCCTGGCCGCGATTGTTGAATCCCATCCGGTTGATCACCGCCCGGTCTTCGACGAGGCGGAACAGGCGCGGCTTCGGGTTCCCAGGCTGCGGCCGCGGCGTCAAAGTGCCCACTTCGACAAAGCCGAAGCCGAAACCGTGCATCTGCCGCCAGACTTCTGCGTCCTTGTCGAAGCCGGCGGCAAGGCCCACCGGGTTGGGAAAAGCGAGACCGGCCAGATCTACCGCCAGCACCGGATCCCGCCTTGGCGGAAGGCCAGGCGGAAGCAGCTTCAGCGCCTTGATCGTCAACCGGTGCGCCCGCTCCGCATCGAGCGCGAAAGCGAGAGGCCGAAGCAAGGGATAGAGCGCCATGGACGACGGCTATGTCACGCTTCCCCTTTACCGTCACCCCGGGCGCACGCCGGGGCCCCGTTCTGTTTCCAGTCCCTGCTGGCACAAGGCCGGAACCGGGTTGATTTCCCGACCGCGGGAGCCCAGATGGAAATCGGAACGAATCAGTCCGATTATGCGCCTTACCTCCCTTGCCGATTATGCGGTCGTGATGATGGCCGCCGCCGCACGCCATCCGGATGGAGCGCGGCTCAGCGCCACATTGCTCGCAGGAGAAACCGGGGTGCCGCTGCCGACGACCCAGAAGCTGACCGGGCGGCTAGCCGCCGCCGGACTACTGGAAACCGCGCGAGGGACAGGGGGCGGCTTTCGCCTCGCCCGCAAGGCGCGTGAGATCAGCCTCGCCGACATCATCGAAGCGGTCGAGGGGCCCATCGTCATGACGAACTGTATGGACAACCAGCGCCATGACTGCGCGCTCGAGGGCGCCTGCCAGGTCAGGCCCCATATGGGCGTCGTGAATGGGGCGATCCGGGGTGCGCTCGCCGCCGTCTCCCTGCAGAGCCTCGCGGCGGAGGTCCGCCGATGAGCAACGAAGACACCGGAGTGCGCAACCGCGAAGCCCAGGATGCCGTCGATCGGGCCTCAACCTATGAATATGGCTTCACTTCGGACATCGAGCAGGAGTTCGCGCCGAAGGGCCTGAACGAAGACACGATCCGGTACATTTCGGCCAAGAAGAACGAGCCGCAATGGATGCTGGACTGGCGCCTGAAGGCGTATCGCATCTGGCTGACGATGGAGGAAGTGAGCTGGGCCAAGCTCGACATCCCGACGATCGATTTCCAGGACGCATATTATTACGCGGAGCCCAAGCAGAAGCCGACCCTGAAGTCCCTCGACGAGCTCGACCCGGAAATTCGCCGGACCTACGAGAAGCTCGGTATCCCGATCGAGGAGCAGAAGGTGCTCGCGGGGGTCGAAGGCGCCCGCAAGGTCGCGGTCGACGCCGTGTTCGACAGCGTTTCGGTCGCCACCACGTTCCGGGAGGAGCTGAAGAGGGCGGGAGTCATCTTCCTTTCCATCTCCGAGGCGATCCGCGAATATCCGGAACTGGTCCGCAAATATCTCGGCTCGGTGGTCCCGCAGCGCGACAATTATTTCGCCTGCCTCAACGGCGCCGTCTTCTCCGACGGCACCTTTGTCTACGTGCCCGAGGGCGTCCGTTGTCCGATGGAGCTGTCCACTTATTTCCGGATCAACGCGGCCAATACCGGCCAATTCGAGCGCACCTTGATCATCGCCGACAAGGGCAGCTACGTCTCCTATCTCGAAGGCTGTACCGCGCCGATGCGCGACGAGAACCAGCTCCACGCCGCAGTGGTCGAGCTCTACGCCCATGACGATGCCGAGATAAAATATTCGACCGTCCAGAACTGGTATCCGGGCGATTCTGAGGGGCGCGGCGGGATCTACAATTTCGTCACCAAGAGGGCGATGTGTGCCGGCGCCCGATCGAAGGTGAGCTGGACCCAGGTCGAGACCGGATCGGCCATCACCTGGAAATATCCGTCCTGCATCCTCAAGGGTGAGGGCAGCGTCGGCGAATTCTATTCGGTCGCTCTGACCAACAACCGCCAGCAGGCCGACACCGGCACCAAGATGATCCACATCGGCGCCAACACGCGCTCGACCATCGTGTCGAAGGGCATCAGCGCCGGCAAGTCGAACAACACCTATCGCGGGCTGGTGCGCGTGCTCCCGAATGCCGAGAACGTGCGCAATTTCACGCAGTGCGACTCATTACTGCTTGGCGAC
>DASTDX010000002.1:0-4190 GCA_035710145.1 Allosphingosinicella sp. | reverse complement strand
GTCCAGGAGCCGACCATGCGGGAGATACGCTATCTGGACAAACTGATCGACGAGCTCGCCAAGGGGCGGACGATGGACAAGATCCTGCGGAAATAAGGCTGGCGCATATTGCCCGCACCGAAAAGGACGATCGACGCCGGTTAAGGCCCCCGCCAACATGGCCACCCTCCGCCTCACGGATCGGCGCCCGTCGCTTTTTCCGTTCCCATTGCGCAGCTTAGGCTTGCCTGCCTGCGGCGGCTTTGCGAATGAACTGCCCGGGGGGTTTTCCAGATGTCGCTTGCCGTGCGTATCCGCTTGCTCATGGTGGGCCTTTCAGCCTGCGCCACCGTGGCTTCGGCGCAGCCGAAGCCAGCCGATCCGGCGCCGCCCGTCGTGGTTCCGCCAACCATGCGGCCCGTACCGGCACCGCCGGCTCCCCCTTCGCCACCGAGTGCGGATGATCCCAGCCGGCGCTATCCTTTGGTCCGGCCCTCCTCTCCCCCCTGGCCGGCGCCGATGCCCCTGCGCGCCTTGCCGAGCTCCCCGGACTGGGTGGGTGACGACGCCTATCCGCCCGAAGCGCATCGCCGGGAAATGGAAGGCCAGGTAATGTTCGAGACCTGGATCGGGACCGACGGTGTCCCGAAGGCGTGCCGGGTCGTTCGCCCGTCTCCTCATGTCCTGCTCGACGACGGCACCTGCGACCGGGCGATGAGGATGCGGTTCGAGCCGGCGCGAAACGCCGCCGGCGAGCGCATCGAGGCCGCCTATCGCGCGCGGCTGACCTGGCTGATGTCCGATCCGACCCTTTTCGGGCCTGCCTTGCTGAGGGCCGAGCTCGACCTTTCGAACGGGCAGGCGAGCAATTGTCGCCTCACGCGCACCGGGGCGGTGCCGCGGGAATGGATGCGCTTCGCCTGCATCACACTGGTCGGCGAGCGCGCGCATTTCCTGGGCGACCATCTCGCCACGGCACGCCGGGCGACGATCCTCGTCGAAATGCAGCCGGACGGCGCCGTGCCGATGACGGAAGCGGCCGGGGCCGGAAGGCTCGTCGCCCGACGAAGGACCAGCTTCCAGGTCGATCGCGGCGGCGAGATCGAGGGTTGCCGGACGACAATCGACCAGGGTTTCGGGCCACGAATGCTCGAATATTCCGGCGAATGCGGCCTGTTCCTGACCCAGGCCTGGCTGGAGCGCGGCCCCCGCGAGGATGCGCCGGGAAGCGGCGCAATCGAGATAAGGGTCTTCGTCGAACGTTGACCTGCCTGGGCGACGGGCGGCAGCCGCTGATAACCCCATAAAACCCCGCTGAACGGCAGGAAGTATCAGGTTTCATGCAACCCGCCTTGGGAGGGCATGAGCTTGAGCACTTCCTCCTGCAGCGATTCGGGGACACCCTCGAGCGCTCCGTCGAGCACCAGACGAGCATAACCGTGGATCAGGGACCAGGCGGCGATGATCGCCGGGTCGGGGAGGTGCGGTTCGGTCCGTACCGGAACCGCCCGGCCGGTGGCGACACGCTCCAGCACGTTGAAGGCGGCGCGGCCCGCCGCCAGGTAGGCGGGATCGTCGATGTTCAACAATTCGCGGGTCCACATCATCGAAAAGAGCGCAGGGCTCTGCCTCGCGAAATCGACATAGGCAGCGCCCAGCGCCTGAAGACGAAAGGCCGGCGCTGCGCCGTCAGCGGCTTCTTCCAGGGCTTCGGAGAGCCGCCGGAAACCCCTAGCCGCGACCGCCGTGAGGAGTCCGCTCGTATCCCTGAAATGATGGGCCGGCGCCGCCGGCGACACGCCAGCGCGTCGAGCCGCTTCACGCAAGGAGAAGCCGCTGACTCCCTTCTCCTCCAGCACTTGCTCCGCGGCCAGGATGAGGGCTGCCTGGAGATCGCCGTGATGGTACGGCCGCCTTCGATCGGACTTGACACTGTTCAGATTGCTCGACATAGGCCTATCTGTACACTGTTCAGATGGAGCTGTGAAGATGACGACGATCGCCTCTCTCAAGCCGTCCGGCGCGCCCACTTCCAATGTCAGTCATGCCGCTGCCGGCTCACTCCTGATCACGATTATGGCGGCTGCCGGCATGGCTCTGTTCAGCACCGCAGAAGCCGTCGGCGGCGACCTTCTCCAGCGTTCCGCCGTGCCGGCGCGAATGCTGTTCCTGTTACTCCTTGCGACATGGCTTCTCCGCCTCAGTGGCAGCAGCTGGCGGGAGGTCGGCCTGCGCCCGCCCGCAAGCAAGATCCGAACCTTTCTTCTCGTCATCGGTGGTTATCTTCTGATCGGCGTCACATTCGGCGTTCTCGGCAGTGTCGTGCTCCCCGCATTGGGCATCGCTCCGAAGACGACCGAGGCTTTCGCCGGACTCACCGGAAACACCGGTCTTTATCTCTATCTCCTCATCGTCGTCGCATGGGGCTCGGCCGCATTCGGCGAGGAGCTTGTATTCCGCGGCTTTCTCCAGAGCCGTCTCGAAACCGCCTTCGGCTCCTCGCGGACTTCAATGGCGTTGGCCGTTCTGGCTCAGGCGGTTATTTTCGGCGCGCTTCATTCGTATCAGGGCGTCGGCGGCGCCATCCTGGCCGGTGCCACGGGCCTGATCATCGGTCTCGTCTATATCGCGGGTGGCCGCAATCTGTGGGCCTGCATCCTGCTTCATGGCCTGGTCGACACCGTCAGCCTCAGCGCAATCTACTTCGGCGTCGCTCCGGTCTGAGCGTGACACCCGCCAGGCGGCGCGCCATCAATTCACTATGCACCCGGCCTGAGGCGCGGTAATCCGTCACTCTCGACCATTCCGAAGGGGGAACGGAATGACGGCAGCTACCGGACCGGGCCCGCGCATCGTTAGCCTCGACATCGTCCGCGGAGTCGCGGTGATGGGCATATTGGCGATGAACATCGTCGCCTTCGCGATGCCGTTCCAGGCCTACATGAACCCGACGGCTTATGGCGAAATGGGCAATGGCGATCTCGCCTCATGGGCCTTCAGCTTCATCTTCGTCGACGGCAAGATGCGCGGCCTGTTCTCGTTCCTGTTCGGGGCGAGCATGCTGCTGGTGATCGAGCGCGCGGAAGCCGGCGGACAGAATGCCGTCTCCGTCCATTACCGGCGGATGTTGTGGCTGCTCGTCTTCGGCCTCGGTCACTTCT
This sequence comes from Allosphingosinicella sp., assembly GCA_035710145.1. GTDB lineage: Bacteria > Pseudomonadota > Alphaproteobacteria > Sphingomonadales > Sphingomonadaceae > Allosphingosinicella. The sequence continues at coordinate 1,050 of DASTDX010000002.1, read as the reverse complement.
ACTTCATCTGGTTCGGCGACATCCTGGCCGGCTACGCCCTCATCGGAATGATCGCCTTCCTGTTCCGCGGGCTGAGCCCGCGCGCGCTCGTCCGCTGGGGCATCGGCCTGGTCATCGTCCAGCTTGCCGTGTTCGGATCGATGGCGGCCGGGACCTTCTTCCTCGCCGGGGCCGTCGCCGCGCCCTCGCCCGATCCGCAGCTGGTCGCCGAATATGAAGAGCTTCACCGCTTCCTCGGCCCGGTTTCCGGCCAGGCCCTGCTCGACAAGATGGCCCTGTTCCAGGGCCCATGGCTGGGCCTGACCGAAGACCGGCTCGATCGCTGGTTCGAGCCCTTTGCGGGCCTGCTCTATTTCGGGTGGGAGACGCTCGCCTACATGCTGTTCGGGATGGCGGCCCTCAAGACCGGCCTGCTCAGCGGCCAATGGGCGCCCGAGCGTTATCGCCGGATCGCCCTGATCGGACTTGCGCTCACCATCCCGGTCTATGCGGTGCTGGCGTGGATCCTCGTGTCCGACAATTTCACGGTGCCGATGGTGCTTGCGGTGGGAATGGCGGCGACCGTCCCGTTCCGGCCGGTGATGGTGATCGCCTATGCCGCCTTGATCATCCTGCTGACCCGGAACGGCGGCGCCCTGGTGGAGCGGATCGCCGCCGCCGGCCGCGCCGCCTTCACCAACTATCTCGGCACCAGCCTGCTGATGACGACCTTGTTCTACGGTTACGGCCTCGGTCTCTACGGCACGTTCGGGCGGCTGGAGCTGTGGATCGTCGTGCTGGCGATGTGGGGGTTGATGCTGCTCTGGTCGAAGCCGTGGCTCGACCGGTTCCTCTATGGCCCGTTCGAATGGCTCTGGCGGTCGCTGGCGCGGGGCCGGGTCGAGCCGATGCGAAGATTGCCGCCGGCGACGCCGGCCGCGGTCTAGAGGCGGCCGAATTCCTGATTGCTCGGCTTGCGGCCGAAACCGGCGCGGCGGGCCACCAGCGGATTGGTCTCTTCTTCGAGGCGGGTGATGGTCTCGGCATAAACCGGCCTGAGCCTCGCGACAT
>DASTDX010000001.1:0-28532 GCA_035710145.1 Allosphingosinicella sp. | reverse complement strand
CTGGGCCTCCGACCAATCGCGGCCGATGGCCAGCCGCGAGACTTTCGAGGCCCGCTATCGGCAGCTGGAGAAGGACTATGCGGGTCGCGACGTGCCCCGGCCGCCTCACTGGTGGGGCTACAGGGTAGAAGCGGAGCGAATTGAGTTCTGGATCGACCGCGCCCATCGCTTGCATGAGCGGCGGCTGTTCGTCCGCGGGCCCGGCGGCTGGGACGAAAGCCTGCTCTATCCATGAGCGAGCGCAAGCTTCGGTCCTCGCTGACGGCCCGGGCCGCCATGGCCAGCGTCGGCGCCGCTTCCCTGTTGCTCCTGCTCAAGACCTATGCCGCCTGGCAGACCGGATCGGTGGCGATGCTGGGGTCGCTGGCCGACACCAGCCTCGATCTGATCGCGTCGTTGATCACCCTGATGGGCGTTCGGGTCGCCGCCATGCCGGCCGATCGGCATCACCGTTTCGGCCATGGCAAGGCCGAAGCGCTGGCCGCCCTGATCCAGGCCATTCTGATCAGCCTGTCCGCGATCGCGATCGCCTGGCGTGCGGTGCTTCGCCTGATTCACCCCCAGCCGACCAGCGACGCAGCGGGCGGAATCCTGGTCTCATTGGTAGCGATCGGGATCACCTTCGCCTTATTGGCCTACCAACGGTCGGTCATCCGCCGCACCGGTTCGATCGCGATCGGCGCCGATTCCGTTCATTATCAAAGCGACCTGCTGCTCAATCTCTCGGTGATCGCCGCATTGGCCCTCGAGCAATATGCCGGCCTGGTCGGCGCCGACCCGTTGTTCGGGCTGGCGATCGCGGCGTGGCTGATCGCCGCCGCCCGCCGGGCTTCCCTTCGAGCGGTCGATCAGTTGATGGATCGCGAGTGGCCGGACGAGAAGAGGAGGCGTTTCGTCGAAGTGGCGGCGCGGCATCCCCAGGGTCGCGGCATTCACGATCTGCGCACCCGCTCGAGCGGCACCGACGACTTCGCTCAGTTCCACATCTGGATCGATCCGGCGATGAGCGTTGCCGCCGCCCATGAGGTCATGGAGGAAATCGAGCACGATCTGGCGCTGGAATTTCCAGGCGTCGAAGTGCTGATCCATCTCGATCCGGAAGGGCAGGTGGATCAGCCGGGCAATGCTTTGGTCGAGACCGACGAGACAAAAAAGGAATCCTGAAGATGGTCGAACTGCGACTGGTCCAGGTCGATGCCTTTGCCGAGCGACCGTTCACCGGCAATCCCGCGGCCGTCATGCCCCTGGATCGCTGGCTGCCGGATGACGCCATGCAGGCGATCGCAATGGAGAATAATCTCGCCGAAACCGCCTTCACGGTCCCGGCCGAGGGGGACGCCGACTACGAACTGCGCTGGTTTACGCCGACCGTCGAAGTGGATCTTTGCGGCCATGCGACCTTGGCCAGCGGCCACGTATTGATGGGGGAGGGCGATCGAGTGCGCTTTCGGACCCGCAAGTCCGGAATACTCACGGTCGGGCGCGACGGCGCCGGGCTGACCCTGGACTTGCCGCCGATCCCGGTCGAAACTGGGGTCCATACCGAACTGCTCGAGGCCTTGCAGCTCGACCGCGCGGACGTGTTTCTGTCCACCGACGCCTCTCAGGCCACCGCGATCATTCTCGTCGCCGACGCGCAAACCGTTCGGGCGTGCAGACCCGATTTCGGCCGATTGAAGGACATCCCACTGATGGCGATCGTCACCGCCCGTGGCGACGATAGCGATGTGATCAGCCGGGTTTTCGTGCCGGCCTGGGGGATCGACGAGGATCCGGTCACCGGATCGGCGCACGCGGCCCTGACGCCCTTCTGGTGCGATCGGCTCGGCCGAAGCGACTTCCGCGCCTTTCAGGCCAGCCGGCGCGGCGGCCATCTCACCTGCCGGCAGGCGCGCGATCGAGTGATCCTCGGCGGAGGCTGCGTGACGGTGCTGGACGGCGTGATGCGTTTTTGATCCTCGCTTCGCCGCTCTAATTGAATCGTTGATCGCAAAACCTCTGCCACCGCATTCCCTCCGCGGCCGTTTCGGTAAAGAATCGAGGCGCTTGTAGAGCAGGGGATGGGCTCGCATGTTGAATATCCTGATCGTCGAGGATGAACCGCTTTTCGCGGAGACCTTGAAGTACCTGATCGAGCTCAACCCGCGTTACCTGGTCACCGATGTCGCCGAGGATTGCGCGGGCGCCGTGGCGGCGGTCCAGCGCCGTCGGCCGGATCTTGCCCTGGTCGATCTCCAGCTCGCCCGCGGGTCGACCGGCTTCTCGGTCGCCGCCAAATTTGCGGAGCTCGGCATCCCCTGCCTTTTCACCAGCGGCAAGGCGCCGTCCTTCCCGCTTCGCGATCTGGCTTTGGGTTGCCTGCTCAAGCCGTTCAGCGAAGAGGATCTGGTTCGCGCGCTGAAAGCGGCCGAAGACCTGCTGAAGGGGCGAGTGCCGGTTCGCCCGAGCCGGCCCGACAATCTGAGGCTTTACGAGGAGGAAGAGGTGGTATCCGGGCCGGCATCGCCGCTTCCGTCCCGGAACGAGTCCCAATCTGCGATGGGCCGGCGGCTCACCGGCTGGTGGAGTGCACCGGGTCGGCGCGGCGTCGGCTGAAGCGAAAACTGCCTGCCTTCTCGACCTAGGCCGCGGCCAGCGGACTGAAGGTCAGCTCGAATTCTCGCCAGCCGCGTCGATACAGCTCTGTTGGAAGCCGCAAGGGCGAGCATCGCACAACCGCGCCGATCGCCGCCTGGGCCATGCGATCAGCAAAAGCCTGGTTGGAGGCGCTGACGCCAAGTTGATCGACGACGATCGGTAGCCCGTCCGGGAAACCTTGTTCCGTTAGCCTCACTCTCAACACGGTGACGATCTGACGGCCGGAATGGCTGACCCGAGGCCAACGATAACATCGTCTCACCTGCGCGGCGGCAATGGCCAGGTGGGGCTCCGCCAGGATCCGGTCATCGATCCGCGCGGCAGGCGCGGCGCACCCCGAGATCGGGATCAGCAGACCAACAAGGAGGATCGATCTACGCACATCAGTTTGCCGGGTTGCGGTCGTCCTGTCATGAAGCGCGTTGCCGTTCGGACTCGATCCAGGCCTGGATTTCGGACTCCAGGACGTCGAGCGGAATGGAGCCGTTGCGAAGCACCGCGTCATGGAAACGGCGGAGGTCGAAGCGCTCGCCCAAGGCCTCTTCTGCGGCGCGCCGAAGTTCCAGGATCTTGAGGCGGCCGATCATGTAGCCCAGCGCCTGGCCCGGCCAGCTGATGTAGCGGTTAACCTCGGCATCGATATTGGCGTCGGTCAGGGCCGTATTGTCACGCATGAACTGGACCGCCCGCGCCTTGTCCCAGCCCATCGCATGGATTCCGGTATCGACCACCAGCCGGGAAGCCCGCCACATCTGATAGGAAAGTTCGCCCATCCGGCGTTCGGGCGTGTCGTAGAGACCCATGTCCGCGCCGAGACTCTCGGCATAGAGGCCCCAGCCTTCGGTGAAGGCGGTGAAGACGGTGAAGTGCCGCCTGAACGGCGGGATTTCCATTTCCTGCTGAAGCGCGATCTGGTGGTGGTGACCAGGCACCGCCTCGTGCAGGCTCAGAGCGGGAATTTCCCAGAGCGGGCGCTGGTCGAGCTTCGACGTGTTGACATAATAAGTGCCGGCAAGGCCGCTCTCCGGCGATCCCTGACTGTAATAAGCGGTGGTCGTGCCCTCGGCGATTTCAGCCGGGATCTCGCGAATGCCGTAAGGCAAACGCGGAAGCGTGCCGAAGAAAAGCGGCATCTGCCCGTCGATCTGCTTCGTGACCCGGGCCGTCGCCTGCATCAACTGCTCCGGACTGGTCGCGAAATGACGCGGGTTGGTCCGCAGATCCTGGATCATGGCCTGGCGGGTCGCGAAGCCCGCCCCGCTCGCGACCCGATCCATCTCGGCGCGGATCCGCTCCACTTCGCGCAACCCGATGTCGTGGATCTGCTGAGGAGTGAGGTCGGTGGTCGTGTAGCTTCGGACCCGCGAAGCATAATATTCGGCCCCGCCGCGTTGCGCGGAAATAGAGTCGCTTCGGGCGCAGTGCGGGCGGTAGTCGCTGAGATAGAAATCGAGGTGCCGCTGGTAGGCTGGGTTGACGGCGTTGGTTATGATCCGCCGGGCGCGTTCCTGGAGCATCGCCCACTCCGTCTCGGAAATGGTAGCCGGGCGGCTGCCGGCGAACGGCTCATAGAATCGCGATTGGGTGGGGTCTTCGGCGATCACACCGGAGATCGTCCGCTCGTAGCCGGTCAGGACCGAGCAGGGCAGGACATAGCCGCCGCGAACCGCGTTGGCGGTGATCGCCAGGGCCTGGTCGTTGAGCCGTGGATATTGCTCGATCCGGGTCAGATAGCTTTCGAAATCGGCGCGCGTTCGAAATGGCAGCCCGCGGGCCAGCCCGGCGAAGCCCTGGTGCCAGCCATAATAAGTGGTGAACAGCATGTCGCGCTGGGCATGACGATGATCGTCGACGGCCTCCGCAAGGGTTCGGCGAAGGATGGCGTGGTTGACCCGGTCGGATCGGTCCAATTGGTCGGCGGGGATCCGGTCGAGCCGCTCGAGAAACGCCTGCGCTTCGCGAACCCGCCGCTCGCGCGCCTCGGGGCTGAGGTCGGTGATCCGGTCGTCATGGTCCCGGACGCCCAAGGTGGTCGCGTCGATCGGATTTTCGCGCAGCAGCCACTGATAATGGTCCGCCATCAGGGCACGCAGATCGTCGGCAGGAGCCGCCATGACCGGGGTCGCGCAGGCGAGACTGAGGGCGAAAAGGATCGAATGGCGCATCAAACGAGTCTCCGGAGCTGATCCACCGAGCCTAGGGTGTGGTCCCGCGGCCCGCAACTTCTGGCGCACGTCCGGATGGAACGGCGGCGTGCAAGCGATGTTGGTGTCGAGTCCCATGGGAGACGGGCGCTGATTGGCGATGACGAAACTCGGGCAGGAGAGCGGAACATGAGCGACCATGTCTACAAGATCCTCGAGATCGTCGGCAGCTCGACCGACAGTATCGAGGATGCGATCCAGCGGGCGATAAGCCGGGCCTCGAAGACCGTACGCGAGATTCGCTGGTTCGAGGTGCTCAGTACGAGGGGCCATGTCGAGGGCGGGAGGATCGCCCATTTTCAGGTGACGATCCGGATCGGTTTCACGCTCGAGGACTGATCCGCCGGCTTCGTCGAAAACCCGCTGGCGCCGCGGGAATTTGCCGGTAGGTTGCGCCCTCCTGACGGGGGGAGGGATCAATGACTGTCGCCGAAGCCACGCCCGAGCTCGATATCGTCGCCGACCGCGACGACCGTGCCTTTCTCGGCCATCCGAAGGGCCTCGGCTACCTCGCCTTCACCGAAGCGTGGGAACGCTTCTCCTTTTACGGCATGCAGGCCCTGCTCGTCCTCTACATGGTCAACGAGCTCCTGCTCCCGGGTCATCGCGAGAACATTGCCCTGTTCGGGCCCTTTCAGAGCCTTTACGGGCTCGAGGGCCAGCCGCTGGCTTCCGCCATCTTCGGCACTTATGCCGCATCCGTCTATCTGACGCCGATCCTTGGGGGCTGGCTGGCCGATCGGGTGCTCGGCAAGCGGCGAACGGTGCTGCTCGGCGCGGTCACCATGGCCGTTGGCCATTTCCTGATGGCGTTCGAGATCACGTTCCTGTTCGCCTTGCTGTGCCTGATCCTCGGCAGTGGCATGTTCAAGGGCAATATCGCCAGCCAGGTGGGTGCGCTTTACCGGCCGGAGGATCTTCGGCGGGCCGACGCCTTTCAGATCTTCTATCTCGGGATCAACGCCGGAGTGATCGCCTCTCCGTTGATCGTCGGGACTTTGGGCGAAGTCTATGGCTGGCATTACGGCTTCGGCGCGGCCGGCATCGGGATGCTTATCGGTCTCGCCATCTATGTCGCCGGCCAGAAGCATCTTCCGAAGGAGCATTTCGAGCCCCGAGGGCGGGAGGCGCGCGCGGCCGCGCCGCCGCTCACCCGCAAGGATTGGCTCGCCACTCTGGCGCTGGTGCTCCTGATCCCGGTGCTGGCGGTGGCGATCGTTCCCAACAACCAGATCTTCAACGCCTATCTCGTCTGGGGCGATCAAAGGTTCGATCTCGTCTGGGGCGGTAATAGGCTGCCGACGACATGGCTGGTGACCCTCGACGCAATCGTCAGCGTCTCGTTCCTCGCGGGAGTCGCGCTCTTCTACCGCTGGTACGCAAAGCACTGGCGGGAGCCGGACGAGCTCGCCAAGATCATCATCGGCTCGGCTTTCTCGATCGGTGGAATGCTGTGCCTGTTCGTGGCTGCGGCGACGACCGGGCCCGATGAGAAGATCGGCCTGTTCTGGCCGGTCATGTTCCACATCGTGAATTCGATCGGCTTCGCGCACATGCTTCCGGTAAGCCTTGCCTTGTTTGCCAAGCTGGCGCCGAAGGCGATCAATGCCACCGTGATCGGCCTCTATTATCTTGCCTTCTTCGCGGCCAACTCGATGGTGGGCTGGGTCGGCGGTTGGTACGAGACCATGCCGACGACGACCTTCTGGCTGATCCACGCCGGGTTCGCCGCCGCTTCGGGCGCGGTCTTCGTCCTGTTCAAGCTTTTCCTGGCGTCGAGACTCATCCCCCACGAGCCGGGACCCTTGCCCGCCTGATCAGGAGGCGTCGGCTTTCGGAGGCAAAGGGAAAAGGGTCACGAATCGTTCGGCCAGGGCCCGGTCCCCTTCGATCGTCAGCTCACCCGCGCGTTCAAGCTCGGCCAGCGCCGCGCCGCCATAAGCGGCGGCACCGATGATGCTGGTCGGGCCGATGAAGATTAGGTCGCAACCGGCCGTGTCACCGCGGCCGAGGGTCACCGCGCGATCGGCAATCCCGAGGACGAAGCTGTCCTCGCCGATCCTGAACCCAATGCGCGCTTGAAGGCCTTCGGTACGGCTCAGGTCCATCATCGTGCGAAACGACAGCATCAGCGAGACCGCGCTGAAGGGCCGGCTCGGATCGTGGGCCGGCGATTTCACCGCCCAGCGTCCCATCGCCTGGAAGATCGGCCCGGCCTCGTAGCCCCAGGCGGTGAGTTCGTAGACCTGAACCGAAGCCGGCGGCGGAAGCCGCGTTCGCTTCACCACCCCGGCCGCTTCCAGCCCCTCGAGCCGCTGGGTGAGGACGTTGGCGCTGATCCCGCGAAGGCTCGACTTGAGCTCTCCGAACCGGCGCGGACCGAGCATCAGCTCGCGCATCACCGGCAGCGCCCAGCGTTCGCCGATGATGTCCATTCCGTGGGTGGCGGCGCAGGCATCGTCATAGCGTCTGCGCGACGAGCCGTGCTCCATGTCAGTTACATTTTCTAACTTCACAGTTGCTTTTCATAACCTCCAGGCGCATCACCGTCAAACCGTGATTCGTTGATCCAGGTTCAGTGGAGGGCCGATGTCCACAATGATCTTCGTCAATTTGCCGGTCGCCGATCTGGCTGCCGCCATGGCCTTTTACGAGGCGATCGGCGCCACCAACAATCCGCAGTTCACCGACGAGACCGCCGCGTGCATGGTCTTCTCGGAGACGATTCATGTGATGCTTCTGACGCATGACAAGTTCGCGCAGTTCACGCCGAAACGGATCGCCGACGCGCATCAGACGAGCGAGGTCCTGATCGCCCTTTCGGCCGGAAGCCGGGCCGAGGTCGATTCAATCACCGACGCGGCCCTTGACGCCGGCGGCCGCGAGCCGCGCGAGAAGCAGGATCACGGCTTCATGTACTCGCGAAGCTTCGAGGATCCCGACGGCCATATCTGGGAGCCGTTCTGGATGGATCTCGAAGCGGCCAGGGAAATGACGGCGGCGCCGCAGCCGGTCGGGGCGTGACCTCATAACCGGTCTGGAGGCGAGACGATGTCGGCGTCCGGAAATCAGGAGGAGAGGAGAAAGCCATGACGTATGTTGAAGGATTCGTGCTTCCGGTGCCCACCGGCAAGCGTGAGGAATATCGCCGCCACGCCGCGGGTGCGGCGCCCCTGTTCCGTGAATTCGGCGTGACCCGGATGATGGAGGCGTGGGGCGACGACGTCCAGCGCGGGAAGGTCACGGACTTTTATGGCGCGGTTCAGGCCAAGGACGACGAGGCGGTGGTCTTCTCCTGGTTCGAATATCCCGACCGCGCGACCCGCGATTCGGCGAACGAGAAGATCATGAGCGATCCCCGGATGAAGGAAATGGGATCGGACATGCCGTTCGACGGCCAGAGGATGATCGTCAGCGGCTTCGATTCCTTCGTCGATGAACAGGGGGCGGGGCGTGCCGGCTATGTCGACGGCTTCATTCTGCCGGTGCCGGAAGGCAAGAAGCAGGCTTATGCCGACATGGCGCAGAAAGCGGCCGGCAAGTTCAGGGAATATGGCGCGACCCGGGTATTGGAGGCCTGGGGCGACGACGTTCGCGAAGGCAAGGTCACCGATTATTATCGGGCGGTGAAGGCCGAGCCTGGTGAGAAGGTCGTCTTTTCCTGGATCGAGTGGCCGGACAAGGCGACTCGCGATTCAGCCTGGGAGAAGATGATGAAGGATCCGGACATGCAGCCGGACAAGGAGAATATGCCGTTCGACGGCATGCGCATGTTCTGGGGCGGCTTCCAGCCGATACTCGATACTGCCGCCGAGAGCGAACAACTGCGCGCCGAGCCGCAGCCGGCCTGACCCGCGACGGGGCCACGGCTCGCCGTGGCCCTTCCGCGCTGCTCCAAGGGGAAGATCCATGATTGACAGCCTGACGGCTCCAGCCCCCAACTCCAGATCGGGCACCCGGCCCAGCCGCTTCATCTGGTACGAGCTGATGACGACCGATTTGGACGCCGCGATCGCTTTCTACACGAAGGTGATCGGCTGGACGGCGGCCGACCATGACAATCCCGAGATGGGAGACTTTCGCTACACGATCGTCTCTGCTGGCGGACAGGGCGTTGGCGGAATCATGGAGCTGACCGAGGAGATGCGGTCTGGCGGCGCCCGGCCCGGCTGGATCGGCTATATCGGCGTGGCCGACACCGATGAAAAGGCCAAGGCGATCGAGGCGGCGGGAGGCAGGATCCTCATGCAACCCGGCGACATTCCCACCGTCGGCCGGTTCGCTCTGGTCGCGGATCCTGCCGGTGCCCCTTTCTACCTGCTGACCCCGTCGCCGCGTGACGAGCAGCCGGCGCCTCTGGATCCGACCACGCCGGGCGCATTCAGCTGGCACGAGCTCTACTCCAGCAGCGGCGATCGGGCGGCGTTCGATTTCTATTCGCGCCAGTTCGGCTGGGAGACGATCCAGGAGATGGATATGGGCGCGATGGGCACCTACCGGATCTTCGGGGCCGAAGGCGTCCAACTCGGCGGCATGATGGACAAGCCCGAGAATATTCCGGTTTCGGCCTGGGGTTTCTACGTCACCGTCGACGGAATCGATTCCGCGGTAAGCCGGATCGAAACCCAGGGCGGGAAGGTGCTGATGGGACCGCACGAAGTGCCCGGTGGCAGCTGGATCGTTCAGGCTGTCGACCCACAGGGCGCGCCTTTCGCTCTGACCGCGGCACGCCGCTGACCCTGAAGGAGAAAGAGATGCAGAAGATCGTCCCTTGCCTTTGGTTCAATCATGACGCGGAGGAGGCCGCCAACTTCTACGTGACCTTGTTCCCGGACAGCCGGATCGACCGCGTCGTGCGCTCTCCGGCGGACAATCCTTCGATGAAGGCCGGCGGAGTCCTGGTCGTCGAATTCACCCTCGCCGGTCAGCCTTATATCGGGCTGAACGGCGGCCCCGCTTTCCCATTCACCGAGGCCGTGTCCTTCCAGGTTCACACCGACGACCAGGCCGAGACCGATCGGCTGTGGGACGCTCTGGTGGGCAACAAGGGTCAGGAGAGCGAGTGCGGCTGGCTCAAGGATCGCTGGGGACTGTCGTGGCAGATCACGCCGAAGCGACTGATGGAGCTGATCGGGGATTCGGACACCGGTCGCGCCCGTCGCGCGATGGAAGCGATGATGACGATGCGAAAGATCGACATTGCCACGATCGAGCGTGCCGCCGACGGCAAGGTCGACGCCTGAACGCGATCCGGCGCTGGGACGCCGTCAGGCGATCTAGAGGTGGATCTTTCGGCGCTTGTGACGGGCCACGTGCTGCCGCCGTCGATGGATGATCAGATAGATACCGATGATGATCAACGGTATCGGGATCATCGCGGCCAGCAAGATCAGGATGTCCATCGCGTCCTCCCCCTGGAGGACGAACAAGGTAGATCAGCGTCCCGCCGCTCGCAACCGATTCCGTGGCGGGGTAGCGCGGCCGCAGGCTTGCCGCTAGGGCGCGGCTCATGCGTCAGGCGACCGGTCAGCTGGAAGTGACGGCGGAGCGACAGGGGCTTCACGACATCAGCTCTTTGGTGAGGACGTGGGTCGACTCGCAAGGGTTCGGGGAAGGGCTGCTGACCCTTTTTTGCCGCCACACTTCCGCGTCCCTCCTGATCCAGGAAAATGCCGCGCCCGAGGCTCGAAGCGACCTCGAAGCTTACTTCGAAAGGCTGGCACCCGAAGGCGCCGGATATGCCCACGCCGACGAAGGCCCGGACGACATGCCCGCGCATCTGCGCTCGGCCCTGACCCAGACTCAGCTTTCGATCCCGGTCGTCTCCGGCCGGCTGGCACTCGGTCGCTGGCAGGGCATCTATCTGTTCGAACATCGGCGCCGGCCGCAGGAACGGTCGCTGGTCCTGCACCTGCTCGGCGATTAGGGGGATGGGCCTCGAATCCGTCCGCCTCTGGCTCTCAAAACATGCCCCCGATCTGCCCTTGATCGAGGTTGCGGAGAGCACCGCCACCGTCGCCACCGCCGCCGCGGCGCTTGGCGTCGAGCCCAAACGGATCGCCAAGACGCTTGCGGTGCGGGTGAAGGATGAAGTCTTTCTCCTCGTTACCAGGGGCGACGCCCGCCTCGACAATATCAAGACCAAGTCGGCCTTCGGCGGACGTCCGCGGATGCTCGATCCGGACGAGACTCTGAAGCTGACCGGTCATCCGGTGGGCGGAGTCTGCCCGTTCGGTCTGGCCACGCCGCTCTTGGTCTATTGCGACTGCAGCCTGCGCGAATTCGATATCGTCTACCCTGCGGCCGGTTCGCTCAACAGCTCGGTGAAGGTGACGCCGGATCGGCTCTTCGACCTCGTCGGAAATCGCTGGGTCGATCTGTGCCGCCTCCCGGAGCAATAGCCGCCTCGACTCCGCGATCTGCGGAACATATAGAGAACTTATGTCGCGTCTCGATGTCCAGCAGAAGCTTTCCATTCTCGCCGACGCCGCCAAATATGATGCCTCCTGTGCCTCGTCGGGATCGTCGAAGCGCGACAGCCGTGGCGGCAAGGGTATCGGCTCGACCGAGGGCATGGGCATCTGCCACGCATATGCGCCCGACGGTCGCTGCATCTCCCTCCTCAAGATCCTCCTGACCAACAGCTGCATTTTCGACTGCCATTACTGCATCAACCGCAAGAGCTCGAACGTCCGCCGTGCCCGCTTCACCGCCGAGGAGGTCGTCCAGCTCACCCTGGCCTTCTATCGCCGCAATTATATCGAAGGCCTGTTCCTCTCGTCCGGGATCATCCGATCCTCGAACTACACGATGGAGCAGATCGTCGAGGTGGCCCGATCGCTTCGGCAGGACCATGATTTTCGCGGCTATATCCATCTGAAGACAATTCCGGACGCCGACCCGGAACTCGTTCGCCAGGCGGGCCTCCACGCCGACCGTGTGTCGATCAATGTCGAACTGCCCACCGAACGGGGCCTCAAGCGGCTTGCGCCGGAGAAGGATGGTGCCCGCATCGAAGGCGCGATGAAGCATGTCGCGCTCGCAATCGAGGAGGCGGGTGACGCCCGCAAACGCTTCAAGTCCGCGCCGGCGATGGCGCCGGCCGGACAATCGACACAGATGATCGTCGGCGCCGACAGCGCGACCGACCGTGACGTCGTCGCCCGGGCCAGCGGCCTCTACGATCGTTACCGGCTGCGGCGGGTTTATTATTCGGCTTTTTCCCCGATCCCGGACGCCAGCTCGGTCCTTCCCCTGCAGCGGCCACCCCTGATGCGGGAGCACCGGCTCTATCAGTCGGACTGGCTGATGCGCTTCTACGGCTTCAGGCTCGATGAGGTGATGGATGCGGCGGGGCCAGGCGGGATGCTCCCGCTCGACATGGATCCGAAGCTCGCCTGGGCGCTGAAACATCGCGGCACATTTCCGGTCGACGTCAATCGCGCCCCGCGCGAGCTTTTGCTTCGAGTCCCCGGTCTGGGCGTGAAGGCAGTCAACCGCCTGCTCGCCTCGCGTCGCTGGCGCCGTCTTCGGCTCGACGACGTCGGCCGGTTGACCGCTTCGATCATCAAGGTGCGCCCGTTCATCGTCGCCGAGGACTGGCGGCCCGGGGCGCTCACCGACGCCGCGGATCTTCGCCTCCGCCTGACACCGCGTTCGGAACAGCTCGAGCTTTTCGCCGGCTGACCGCGATGCTCGTCGTCACGCTCGAACATGAGGAGGATCTCGACGGCTGGCGCCGGGCGGCACGCGCATTGGTCAGCGACGGAGTCGATCCGGCGCAGGTCGAATGGCGGGTTGGCGACGCTGCCGGCACATTGTTCGGTGGCGATGTCTTCGCGCCGTCCGAAGTCTCGGCCTTTCCGGTTCCGAAGGCCTTTCTCGCGCTCGCCCAGACCGTGATCTGTCATTCGGACCCGTCCCGCTTCCATCTTCTCCATGCGCTCCTGTTGCGGATCCGGGAGCGGCCGCGCTCGCTCGAGGATGTGGCCGATCCCCTGGTCAGGCGGCTCGATCAGATGGCCAAATCGGTCAGGCGCGACATGCACAAGATGCGCGCCTTTCTCCGCTTCAGGGAAGTCGAGACTATTGATGCCCCGCATTATGCGGCCTGGTTCGAGCCGGAGCACCACATCGTTCGGGCGAATGCCGGCTTCTTCGTCCGTCGCTTCGCGAACATGCGCTGGTCGATCCTGACCCCGGAACTGTCGCTCCACTGGGATGGCGAGCGGTTGAGCGAGTCGCCGGGCGCGGTTCAGGCCGACGCTCCGGCCGGGGACCCGGTCGAAGCGGTCTGGAAGACCTATTACGCCTCCATCTTCAATCCGGCTCGGGTGAAGATCAATGCGATGCTCAAGGAGATGCCGAAGAAATATTGGAAAAACATGCCGGAGACGGCGTTGGTCGGTGAGCTGATTGCGGGGGCGCAGGCGCGCGAGGCGAAGATGGTGGAAGCATCGCGAGGACGGATTGGCGCCAATGCCCGGACGGCCTGGGAGGCGATCCGTGCCGAGGCGATGGGCTGCACCCGCTGCGACCTCTACAAATGCGGTACCCAGACCGTGTTCGGCGAAGGTCCGCTCGATGCCCGGATCATGTTCGTCGGCGAGCAGCCGGGCGATCAGGAGGATCTCGCCGGACGGCCCTTCGTCGGTCCCGCCGGAATGTTGTTCGATCGGGCGCTGGCGGAAGCGGGCGTCGACCGCCGGTCGACCTACGTCACCAACGCGGTCAAGCATTTCAAGTTCGAGCAACGGGGCAAAAGGCGGATCCATTCGAAGCCGGACGCCGGCGAGGTGACCGCCTGCCGCTGGTGGCTGGAGCAGGAGCAGACTCTGATCCGTCCGCCGATCACGGTGGCGCTCGGCGCGACCGCAGCCCGGTCCCTGTTCGGGCGGGCAGTGACGATCTCCAGCCTTCGCGGCGAGCGCCAGGCACTGCCGGATAGTGGCGGCGAGGCGTGGGTGACGGTCCATCCCAGCTTCCTGCTGCGCGTGCGCGACAATCGGGAAGCGGAATATGCCCGGTTCGTGGACGATCTGCACCGGATCGGCGAGCGGGCGAAGGCCCTCGCCTGAACCGATCGAAGATCAGAGCCTGACCAGCATCTTGCCGATATTCTCGCCTTCGAACAGGCCGAGAAAGGCGTCCGGCGCGCTTTCGATTCCGTCCCGGATGGTCTCACGGGATCTCACTTTGCCCTCGCTGACCCAGGCGCCCATGTCGCGATAGAAGTCGCCCATCTCGGCAAGATAATCGGTGTAGATGAAACCCTTGAGCATCAGCCGGGTCGGAATGATCCGCATGATGTAGCGGAAGACGTGGTCGGAGCCCTTGTTGTAATCTTCGATCATCCCGCAGATGGCGAAGCGCGCGTTCTGGCGGGCGGCGGCGAAGGCGGCGTCGAGATGGTCGCCGCCGACATTGTCGAAATAGACGTCGATCCCTTTCGGTGCCGCCGCGTTCAGCTGGGGGACGAGCGGGCCGGCCTTGTAGTCGATCGCTGCGTCGGCACCGATCTCGCTCACCCAGCGGCATTTCTCGGGACCGCCGGCCGATCCGATCACGGTCATGCCCCGCGCCTTGGCGATCTGCACGACGGCCGATCCGACCGCGCCGGCGGCGGCGGAGACGAACACGATATCGCCTTCCTTCGCCTGGGCGACCCGAAGCAGCCCGAAATAGGCGGTCGCCCCGGTAAGGCCGAGATTCCCGAGCCACTGATGATCGTCGACCGGGATCGGCGGCAGCTTGTTGAATTTCTCGGCGGGCCCGGCCGCCTGTTCGCGCCATCCCATCATGTGGAACACGGTCTCGCCTTCGCTGAACATCGGCGATCGGGATTCGACGACCTTGCCGACGGCGCCGCCGTCCATCGGCTCGCCGACCTGGAAGGGCGGGACGTAGCTTTTGACGTCGTTCATCCGCCCGCGCATGTAGGGATCGACCGAAAGCCATTTGTTCTCGACCCGGATCCAGCCCTCCTCGAGGTCGGGGAGCCTTGTCTCCTTCAGCTCGAAATTGGCCATGTTCGGGAGCCCCTGCGGGCGCGACGCCAGGTGCCAGGCGCGGGTCGTGATCATGTTCTGTCCCCTTGTCTGGCCGCGCTTTCGCGCCGATCCGGCGAAGAGTCAAAAAGTGGGGCCCGGCCGGAGGGGAAGACGGCCGGGCCCTCGGGCCGGACGAGTCCGGCTCAACCCTGGTTGCGCAGGCTTCCCGAGGCGCGGCGCTCGGAGTCCCGGCGGTCGTCGCCGTGAGTTTCCCGCCGATCGAACATGGCCTGGCTCTGTCCCTTCTCGCGCCAGCGATTCATGGCTTCCTCGGCGCCGAGATTCAGGACGACCTTGTCGTCGACCTTCTCGATCCAGGCGCATGGGATACTGTGATGGATCCCGCTTGCATTGGCATCGCTTCGGGTCAGGATGATGCTGTCGCCTCTCGTGCCGTCGACCGTGCCGACATGGGCGCCGTCCGAGCCGACGACCTCCATATGCTCCCGAACCTGGCCGATCGCCCGGCGCTGTTCACCGCGACGCTCGCGCCAGGCGCCGAAATCGCGTTCGAACTTCGCCTGGGTCTCCTGGCAATATTCGTCATAGTCGCGATCCAGCTGCTCCATCTGGCGTTCGCGCCATTGGGAATAATGCGGGTCGAATGGACGCCCTCGGCCCTGGCTGGCATTCTGTTGATTCATCGCGGCGTAGAGCCGGGCCGAGCTCTGGAAGCCGCTGGCGCTGGCGCCGTAACCCGCGCCATAGGCCGCACCGAATGGCGACGAGACCGGGTGCACGCCGTGAGTGCCGGTGCTGCCCACGTCCTGGCGATCGAAGCGTGGGCCGCCGAATTCGGCATCGAACCCGGGCGCGCTGTAGAAGCGCTCGGCGTCGCTCGTCGCGGGATCGGCGCCGAAGCCCTGTTCCGCGCCTGAGCCATAACGGTCCGATCCATAATCGGGATCGTCGCTCAGGCCGCGGGCATTGCGGTCACCGAGCCGTTCCGGCTGCCGGTCGCGTCTTGCCCGCCATTCGCGATCCTCGTTCATGCGCCCGCGATCGCCGTCCCGGCGCTCATGGTCTGCCATTTCGTCTCTCCTCTGCCGATCAGGTTGAGCAAGGCGGCCAGGGGACCGCGGCTCGCGCAGGAAAAACGAAGCAGCCCGGATCGCCGTTCCGGTCGTTCGGGCATCTGGACGGGCGAAGGCCTTCAGCCGTCGCTTTTTTGGTGCGGCGCGGCGCGGGTCATTGCATCGCCCAACGGCCGTCGCTATCTGGGGCGCCCCAGAGAACGGGGCCGTAGCTCAGATGGGAGAGCGCTGCAATCGCACTGCAGAGGTCAGGGGTTCGATTCCCCTCGGCTCCACCACCTTGCCTATGAACTGATCCTCCCGCGCCTCGGCTCGTCCGCCGCCCGCAATGCCGTCGGCCTTCGTGTCCGGGCATAGCCTGTCCTTATGGTCGCCCGATCGCTTGTAATGCGACTTGCGCGGCGATTGCCCGCTAAGCCGGTCCGCTACGCACAGGGAAAATTGGCCGATGCTCAACCGCCGCTCCTTCCTGCTCGGCTCGGCCGCGACGATGGCGGTCCTGACCGCCTGCGGCACGACGGGCACGTTACCGCTGTCGCGCAGGCGAGCCCTGGCGGGCGGCGGCCTGTCGGCTCCGGTCGAGATCGTCGACGATCTTCACGGCGTTCCCCACATTCGGGCCCGGACGATCCCCGACGCCTTTTTCGGCCAGGGTTATGTCGTCGCGCGTGATCGCCTGTTCCAGATCGACCTTTCCCACCGGCGCGAGATGGGACGGCTGGCCGAAGCCTTCGGCCCCGATTTCGCCGCCCATGACGCGGCCGCGCTTTTGTTCCAGTTCCGCGGCGATCTGGAGGCGGAGCTTGCGCGGGTGCCTTCGCACATCCTCGACTGTGCCCGTTCCTACGTCGCCGGGATCAACAGCCGCATCGACGAGGTGATGGCCGATCCCGCACTGCTTCCGCTCGAATATTCCATCCTCGGAGTCGAGCCGCTGAAATGGGATTTGGCGGACCTCGTGCTGGCCCGGGCGACGTCGTTCGGCGGCCTCGAGGACGAAGTGCGCCGGGCCCGCCTGGCGGGGATGGGGCTGCTCGATCTGGATTCGATCATGGCGCCCTTGCGGCCCGCCTGGAACCTGACCGTCCCCGAAGGACTCGACCCGGCGGCCGTGACCGAGGCGGACCTGGGCGTGCTCAGGATCGGTCCACTGCCGCTGGGCGCGCTCGTTCCCGCCGCGGAGCCGGAGCCGGGGCAATCGTCCGCGGCTCGGGCCGTCCGTTACGATTCGGCGCAAGCCGGTAGCAACGCCTGGACCATCGCGCCGGCACGAAGCGCGACCGGAAGACCGATCCTCGCCAACGATCCGCATCTGGGGATCGGCAGCTTCGGTCCGCGTCACGTCGCCCATTTGAGCGCGCCGGGCCTGGACGTGATCGGCGGCGGATCCCCGGGCCTGCCGGGGATCATGCAGGGCCACACCGATCGCTTCGCCTTCGGCCGGACCAATTTCCACATCGATCAGGAGGATCTTTTCGTCCTCGAACTGAATCCGGACGATCCGGAGCTTTATCGGCACGGCGACGGCTGGCGGCGGTTCGAACGGGCCGAGATCTCCATTCCCGTGAAGGACTCGTCCCCGACAACCGCGACCCTGAGATATTCGGTCCAGGGTCCGGTCATCTCGCACGATCCGACCCGGCGTCGTGCGACCGCCCTCGCGGCGATCGAGCTTCAGCCCGGCGCCAGTGGCGCGTTCGCGATGATCGCCATCAATCTCGCGCGCGACTGGGAAAGCCTTCGCGACGCGTTCAGATTTCACCCTTCCCCGACCAATTTCCATTATGCCGACGTCGACGGCAATCATGGCTGGCAGGTGATCGGCTTCGTCCCCGTCCGCCGCCGCGGCGATGGCCTGATGCCGGTTCCGGGCGACGGCCGCTACGACTGGGCCGGAATGCGCGACTTCCGGGCGCTTCCAAACGAATATAATCCGGCCAAAGGCTGGTTCGCCTCCGCCAACCAGAACAACCTGCCACAAGGCTGGCCGCGCGACCGGATCCCGGCTTTCTCCTTCCGTGACCCCTATCGCTACGAGCGGATCGTGGACGTGCTTTCGGCACAGCCGCGACACAGCCTCGCGGACAGCGTCGAACTCATTCACGACACCGTCTCGACGCCGGCGCGGCAGCTCGTCGCCTTGCTGCCCGCCCGTGGCTCTCCCGGGGCCCAGCCAGCCATCAACATGCTGCGCGGCTGGGACGGCCGGCTCGATGCCGACAGCGGTCCCGCGGCCCTGTTCCAGATCCTGTGGCGCGAACTGGGCAGGCGAATGCTCGCCGCAATCGTACCGGAGCGGGCGCGGGCCCTGGTCGACGAGATCGCGCCGTCGGTCTTGCTCGAACTGCTCGCCCGCCCCGATCAGCGGCTCGGCGCCGATCCCGCCGCGGCACGGGACGGCCTGTTCGACGCGGCGCTCGCCGCCGCCTGGAATGAGGCGGCCGAGCTGATGGGGCCCGATCCCGGCGCCTGGCGCTGGGGCACGTTGCACCACGTCCGGATTCAGCATCCCCTGTCCCGAATCCCGGCCATCGCCGCGGCCTTCCCGCCGATCGAGGGCGGCGGATCGGGCGGCGATTCCTACACCGTGATGGCGCGCTGGACTCGAAGCGGCGGTTGGAATGTCAGCGGCGGCGCGAGCTACCTGCAGGTGATCGATGTCGGCGCGTGGGACAATTCCGTGATGCTCAACCTGCCCGGCCAATCGAACGATCCCCGATCGCCGCAATATCGCGACCATTATGATCCCTGGATAATGGGCGAGATGAAGCCGATGCTTTTCAGCCGCCTTGCCGTCGACGCCCGCGCTGCCAGCCGAACCGTCCTCAGGCCATGACGGCGAAGCGCTGTCGGTTGGCCCTTCGCTGGCTCCGCCGCCGGAGTTTATAACGTCGGCAAAGGCTTGCGTTGAAGCCGCGAACGCAGCTCGCGCAGAGTCACCTGCTCGACCGCGAGGGCCTTGTCTTCCGAGGAGATGATTCCGGAGATGTGGCCGAGAACCTGGTTGATGAGATCGATCGACTGGAGCTCGGTGGCGTGACGCTGGATCAACAGCGGGTTGCCGGCGAGGACTCCGCCGAGCAGTTCGAGGCGACGGCGAATGCATTCCAGCTCTTCGGACAAATGATGGTCGAGCGGATCGGTCGATGGTGGAGATCTCTTGGGCGCCGGCTTGAGCAGGCTGGGCTTGGGCGCGGGCGCCGTTTCGGCGCGGATCGCGGCCTGGATCTCGTCGATCCGCCGTTGATGATCGGACGGCGAATAGGTCACTCCGGCCCTTCTCTCGTCATTCTGATGCACTTCGGTCCCCCGGTCGGGAGATAAAGGACAAGGGTAAACGCGGCGCTAACGACGTGTCCCATGGCGAGCGGGAGCGGACATTGCGGCTGACGCCTTCACGCTTTAGCAGGCTGCCATGTCGGACCTCCCCGAGCCCATCCCCGCGGCGACCCTGGTCCTGATGCGCGAGGTTTCGTCCGGGCCGCCGCAGCTTCTGGTCATGGAGCGGACCGATCACATGGCCTTCGCCGCCGGGGCCCTGGTCTTTCCCGGCGGCCGCATCGATTCGGGGGATCGCGACGCGGCGGAGCGATTTCCGCACGTTCCGGACGCTGCCGCCCGGCTGGCAGCCATCCGCGAGACGATCGAGGAGACCGGAATCGTCCCGGCTGTCGAACCGGCGGCTGACCCGGCCTTGGCCGAGCGGCTCCGTTTCGGCCTCGACCAGGGTCGCCCCCTCATGGAAGCTTTCGCGGAGCATGACCTGATGGTCGATCCGGCATTGCTCGTCCCCTTCGCCCGCTGGTGCCCCAACTTCCGTGAAACCCGACGTTTCGACACTCTGTTCTTCCTCGCGGAAGCGCCGCCGGGGGCCGCCGAGCCGATCGTCAGCGAGGCCGAGGCCGTCCACGCCTTCTGGGCGAGTGCCGCCGACATCCTCGCCGAGCTCGACGCGAACCGGGCGCACGCCATCTTCCCGACCCGGCGCAACCTGGAGCGGCTGGCGCGATTCTCGTCGATCGCGGAGGCGCGCGCCGACGCCGCCCTCCACCCGGTTATTTGCATCACGCCCTGGGTCGAGGACCGTGACGGCGGACCTCATGTCTGTATCCCGGACAATATCGGTTATCCGGTGACGTCGGAACCGCTGGAAACCGCCCGCAGGCGTTGAGACGGATGAGGCGCGTCCGACGAGCCAGCCTTGTCGTCGTGCTGGGCCTGCTCGGCATGGCCGTAATCCTGCTCTACGGATACGCGCGAAGCCATCCCGAGGACATGCCCTGGACGCCGCTCGATCTCGGCCAACCCGTCGGCGCCTTCACCGGCCGCAAGCTGGCCGACCTCGCCGATGAAGGCGAACTTTGCCGCGCATTGCTCGATCAGGCGGGAATCGCTTTCTCCCGGCTTCCGGCGCGGTCGGCTTCGGCCGGCCAATGCGGCTATCGGGACGCCGTCCGTTTCGCCGCCGGTGGCGCCTTGCAGATCGACTATCGTCCTGCCGATCTCGGGACGAACTGCGCCGTGGCGGCCGGGCTCGCCCTCTGGGAATGGCATGTCGTCCAGCCGGCCGCGCTCCGTCATTTCGGCCAGCCAATCTCCACGATCGAGCATCTCGGAAGCTATAGCTGCCGCCGCATCTACGGCCGCAGCGAGGGGGCGTGGAGCGAACATGCCACCGCCAATGCCGTCGACATAGCCGGCTTTCGCCTTGCCGACGGGACCCGGATCATCGTCGTCGAGGACTGGGCCGGATCGGACGCGCACGCCCGCTTCCTGCGCGATGTGCGGGACGGTGCGTGTGACCTGTTCGCGACCGTGCTGTCACCCGATTACAACGAAGCCCACCGGGACCATCTTCATCTCGATCAGGCGCAACGGGGAAGTTTTGGCTGGCGCGGCTGCCGCTAGGCCCGAGACCAGGTCCCGAATCGGAACAGAAGTGGCTGACTGGGGAGCCGGCAACGGTGCCCACTCGCTCTCTCCCGCAGCGAGTGATATGATGGTTGATCCGAGGGGCCGTGACATGATTGAAGTGTCTGACGGAACTGGGCTGAAGTCGCGCGTGCGAATGCGCTGCTGGGGCGAACTCCGTTTGGCCGAGCCGGCCGGCCTTGACTTGCGCCCGCGAGGACGAAAGGCGCGCGCCCTCCTGGCCTATCTCGCTTTGCATCCTGGAATAAGGATTGGTCGAGAGCGATTACTGGGCCTGCTCTGGGGCGAACGCGGAGAAGAGCAGGCGCGCGCCAGCCTTCGTCAGGCGATCCAGGAACTCAAGCCGCTGGCCAATGGCCGCGGCATCATCGCGATCGACCGCGAGAGCCTGACCCTTCATGAGCAAAGCCTCGCGACCGACCTCGATCTGCATCGGTGGGCCTTCGAGCAGCAGGCCTGGCCGGAGCTGATCGCCGGTCTTCCCGAGCCTCACGAGCGACTCTTCGCGGACCTCGATGGTCTCGACAGCGGCTTCGACGACTGGCTGGCGATCGAGCGGGCGCGGCAGAATGAGACGTTGCTCGGCCTCCTCGCGGAAGCCCGAGCGGCCGCGCTTCGCGCTGGCGATCGACGCATGGCGCGGACTCTCGAAGCGCGCCTCCGGGAAAGAGATCCGGAAGGCATCATGAGTCTGGACGATCCGGTCTCGGCGCCTGTTGCGCCAGCCCCGGAGGCTGCCGCCGTTGCGAATCCGCTCCTGGTCCAGTCCGAGGGCTCGAAGGGCGGTCAGAGGCGGCGATGGCTCGTGACCGCGGCCCTGAGCTTGCTTCTGGTCGGCGGCGTTTCGTCCTGGGCGCTTGCGCCGCGTGACTCCTCGACTTCGGCGGCCGGTAATCCGCTCACCACGAGCAGCGAAGTCTTGTCTCTGTATCTCGCGGCGCGTGCGCGGGTGCGTGAGCGCAATCCCCAGGCCATCGAGGAATCGCGCGACCTGCTCGAACGCGCGCTTGCCCGCGATCCCAACTTCGCACCGGCCTGGGCGCGGCTGGCTTTGGTCGCGAGGCTCGAAGGCAATCGTCCCGGCCCGACGGGCGAACGGGCCCGCGCCGAATCTCTTCGCCATGCCCAACATGCGCTTCAGCTCGCGCCCGATCTTGCGGAGGGCCATGGCATATTGGGGGTCATTCTCGGTTTCGATAATGCGGTCGGGCAGCGGCACATCGAACGGGCCGCGGCGCTCGACCCCGAAAGCCCGGAAATCCAGTACTGGCTGGGCAATGCCCATCTGAGCCGGGCCCATTATCCGCGCGCGCTCGCTGCATTCCGCCGCGCGTTCGAGCTGGATCCGACCTGGGTCCATGTCGCTACGCAGGCGACGGAAACGGCACTGGCGCTCGGTCGGCGCGAAGAGGCGATGGGTTACGTCCGGCGCTTGGAGCGGGAGGGATCCGTCTATGATGCCAGGCTTCTGCGGGGACTGACGGCTGCCAATAGCGGAGATCTTTCCGCCGCGGCCGCCGATCTGGCCGAAGCCCGGGCGAGCACCGACGACCTCGGCAAGCAGGCGATCGCCGTCTACAACCGGGCCGTGATCATGTACGCTCTGGGCCTGACGGAACAGGCGCAGAGCGAATGGGCCTCCTGTCGTCTCGCCTGGGCCGAGGTTCGCCATTCCGGCTTGACGATGCCGGAGCGTTTCGCCGGCCATCTTGCACTCCAACGTGGCCAGATCCCTTCGCCGGCTCGACTGGCCGAAATGAATCGCGACCGGGGCGACATTCGCGTTCAGATCCTACTGAGGGAAGTCGTGGGCCGGCTGATAGCGGCCGGTCGGGCGCAGGATGCCGTCGCCCTCTACGATTCGCCCCCTGGTCTGCTCGGTTTTTCATCGAGCCGCCCCGAACCGACGTCTCCGGAGCATTTGACGCGTTACGGTCCTACCATCGCCGCTGCATTGATGGCGGTCGGCCGCGGGCGCGAGGCCAGGCAAGTTCTGCTCCGGGCCGAGCGCCAGGTCGATCAGGGGCTTCGCTCATCCAGTGGTCAGGTCAGCGCCCATTTCCTGGGCGAGGCCGCGGCGATCTGGGCCATGCTCGGGAAATCCGACCTGGCTTTGGCGGCGCTGGAACGCGCTGTCCGGACTGGCTGGCTGAACGCGGATCTGAGAGCGGAGGATCTGCCCGACGATCTGGGCTCCGAACCCGCCTTTCGAACCTTGCGCGGTCATCCTCGCTTCGAGCGGTTGCGCGAAACCCTCGATCGGCATCTCGAGCGCGAACGCGCCGAGCTGCTCCGGGCCCTCGCTTAGGCCTTCGTCGAAGGCGCCTTAAGGCAGAGTTCTTCCGCCCGCTGGCTGATCCCGTCTGAGCTGCATTCGGCCCGAAATAGCTGTTTGCTTCGCGACCTGACGATTTCACGACCCATTCACGCGGCTTTCACGGTCGCGACAACGGCGCGTCGGCAACCTCCCCGAATCGACGGACATTCGGCGCGTCTGCGTCGCTGCCGGTCGGAACAGATGAGGGAGCAAAGGTCATGATGAACAGGAAAATTCTGGATCGCCTCTTCCACGGAAGCGCCAGGCTCGCGGTGGCCATCGGCGCGGGGTCGGTGATCGCCGTCGGCGCCGTCGTCGCCCAGCCCTTCGGTACGTGGAGCACGCCGGTCTCGGCCGAGATCGGCTCGGATCCGGCGCTGAACACGGCCTCCAATGACGGCTGTCCGATCCTGTCGCCCGACGGGCTCAGCCTCTACATGGCGAGCAATCGTCCCGGCGGGCTCGGGGGGCAGGATATCTGGGTTGCACGGCGGGCAACGACGGACTCGGGCTGGGACGCCCCGATCAACCTCGCGGCAGTGAACAGCAATGTGGACGATTTCTGTCCGAGCCCGGTGCGCGGCCGGGGACTGTTCTTCGTCAGCCGGAGGCACGAGGTCAATGGCGACATCTATTTCACCCAGCAACGCCCGGACGGCAGTTATGAACCCGCCGTCAGGCTTGGCCCGAACATCAACAGCCCGCTGGAGGAGTGGAGCCCATCCTTTTTCTATGACGAGCAGGAGCGGCCAGTCCTCTATTTCTCGCGAAATACGCCCGGCACCAACACCCATGACATCTATTACAGCGTCGAATACGGGCCTGCGCAGCTTGCACCAGGGTTGGAGGGGCCACTCAGCGAGGCGAGACCGAACGTCCGCAAGGACGGGCGCGAGATCGTGTTCGATTCCAATCGTCAGGGCCTGGACGGCCAGGATGTCTGGACCTCGACCCGCGCCTCGACGAGCGAGCCCTGGGGCACCCCGGTGCACCTTGTCGACGTCAGCAGCCCGGGGAACGACACCCGCGCTTCCTTGTCCTGGGACGGGACCTTCCTGATGGTCGGCTCCAACCGGGCGGGCAGCGAAGGAATGGCGGATATCTACGTCTCGCACCGCGCCGGGCCGGGCAATGCGCAATAGAGAGATATTGCTGCTGGGCGGCGGTCTCACCGGCGCCTTCTTCCTGGCCCTGGGGATGCTCACCATCGACGCCCCGGTCCGGACTGTCGCCCCGGTACCGTCGTCGCAGCAATTCGCTGCGGCGCCGGCGGCGGGCGTGGAGTTCGGCTGGATTCCCGCCGAATTGCCGTCGCAGGAGGGGGCGTCCGTCGTTCAGGCGAATCCCGCTTCGGTGCCGGGAGGGGCGCCGCCTGGCCAAGCAGGCGTGTGGTCGATCCCGGCCGAGTTCGCGGATCCGGAATGAGCAAGGCGGGATCGCACAAAGAAAAACGCCCCGGCCGAGGCCGGGGCGTCCTTGTACGCTACGCTACTGGTTACTGAGCCGGATCTAGCGGTTCATCGCGAAGATGCGCACGACGGCATGGGTGCGGGCGTCGATCTGGTAGATCTGGCGTCCGTCCGAACGGTAATAAGCGCCGTTGCCGTCGCGGAACTGGCTGCGATATTCGTAGGGCACCGCACCGAGATTGGCCGAGGCGCGCTGGCCGACGCGAAGCCCGCCGCCGCCCGTGACGCTGTCGATGAGAGTGCCGATCAGGCCGCGATTGCCGTTGCCGGAAACCTGGTCACGGTCGTAGCGATCGTCATCGTCGTCCCAGCGGCCGTCACGATCATCGTCGCGATCGTCCCAGCCATCACGGTTGCGGTCGTAGCGGCTGTCGACGTCCCAGCGGCCGTCGCGATTGCCGTCACGGTCGTCCCAGCCGTCATTGTTGCGGTCGTAGCGGCTATCGACATTGCGGTCGTAACGGTCGTCGTTCCGGTCGTAACGGTCGTCGTTGCGGTCGTAGCCATGGCCACGGTCGCGAGCGGCGAACCTGATGCCCTGGCGCAACGTGTTGATCCTGTGCTGCAGGTCGGCACGCTCACGGCCGCTGATGCCGTTGACGCTGTAGCTCCGCTCGAGCTGAGCCAGCTGACGCAGCTGCTGGCGAAGCGGAACGGCTTCGGCGCGGCTGATGTCGCCGCTGCGGACGCCGGCCTGGAGCTCGGTCTGCAACTGACTAACCCGAAACTGGACGTTACCGCCGTTATACTGGGCGGCGGCAGGCACGCTTACCGTCAATGCGGTCGTCGCGGCCAATACGATCATGAACTTGTTCATTGTTATACTCCTGGTCGCCCCTTTGCGTGTGATTAGCCTGGCGCCAGTTGCGGTGAGGCCTTGCTGAACGACATCAGCAGCCGAGGTTCATCGAACATCTGCAGAAGAGTGAATTCGCTTTCGACCCTGGACTCTGCTAAGGTGGCAAAATCACTTGATCCGCCCCTGCAAGCATTCCGTGACTGAGAGACACGCTCGTGCTCTCGCTTGATTTAGCAAGGCGCATCAATGCTTTCATTATTTGCGGAAACGACGCGCCCGGGCGCCCTTTCGACGGATATTGCGACTTCCAGCAAGGAGTTGGACGCGCATGGATAAGACAACTCGCCGCGCTCTGCGCGCCATCGTGCACGGCCTTCACAGGGAAGAGGCCATCACCAAAGAGCAGGTCGTGTCCGTCGTCGGCGAGCTTTACGACGCTGCCGAGGGCAGCCGCGACCGGAGACACGGCATCGACGCGGGTGAGCTTGATCGGCTCGCCACCGAAATAGGCCATGACGCCAACATCGAGGGTGACTGAGTCGCCATGAGTTCGTCGAGTGAAGTCGGACAGGACATCATGAACAATTTCGAAGAAGACATGGCCGACACGACGGCCAGGACTCGATCCGAGCTGCGAATCGACAATCTGCGCGAGCAGGGCGGATTTTTCGTGGAGGCGGTTCGCCTCACCCGGATGCCGATGATCGTCACCGACGCCACCTTGCCGGGCAACCCCATCATCTTCGCCAACGGCGCGTTCGAACGTCTGTCGGGTTATGCCGTGGACGAGCTTACCGGCCAGGATCCGCACTTCATGAACGGCGGCGGCACCGATCCCGAAACCATCCGCAGATACGAAACGGCGATGGAGGAGGGCGACGACAAGCATATCGAGATCGTCCAGTACAAGAAGGACGGCACGCCCTTCCGGGCGATGCTGTTCGCAAGCCCGCTCGACGACGGCCAGGGTAAGGTCCTGCACCATTTCCTTTCCTACCTGGACGTCACCCGCCGGTTCGAGGCCGAGGAGGATTTGCGCCTGCTGATGCAGCAGCTGGAAGCGAAGGTCGCCGAGAGGACCCGGGAACTTCAGGGCGCCAATGCGAACCTCACCCGGCTCGTCGCGGAAAAGGAGATGCTTCTGGCGGAGGTGAATCATCGCGCCAAGAACAGCCTCGCGATCGCTTCCTCATTGCTTTCGATCCAGGGTCGGCGTCAGGCCGATCCGGCCGTAAGGGCCCTGTTTCAGGAGGCGCAGGACCGACTGATGGCGATGGCGCGGGTTCACGATCTGCTGAGCAAATCCGAGACGTCGCAGCGGGTGGACCTGGCCATTTACCTCGGTGACCTTTGCGGCGCGCTGACACCGCTTACCGAACATGACGATTGCATCAGCCTCGAGACGGAATCGGACCCGGATATCTTCATTCACGCCGATATCGCGATTCCCCTGGGGATCGTCGCCACCGAACTCATCACCAACGCCGTCAAATATGCCTTCCCTCACCCGGAATGCGGAACGATCCGGGTCGAGGCCCG
Source organism: Allosphingosinicella sp. (assembly GCA_035710145.1). GTDB lineage: Bacteria > Pseudomonadota > Alphaproteobacteria > Sphingomonadales > Sphingomonadaceae > Allosphingosinicella. Next base: position 1,552 of record DASTDX010000001.1, on the reverse strand, counting down.
GCGCCGCGATAAAGGGCGTGTCGAACTCGTGATTTCCGACGACGGCGTCGGCATGCAAAGCGTCCGTGAAGGCTCGCTGGGTTACGGGCTGGTCGAAACGCTCGTTCGCCAGGTCGGCGGAACCCTCGATGTCGGCGCCGGTCCGGGGGTAATCGTCTCGATCCTGTTCCCGCATCCGGAACCGGTAGCCCAGGCATAATGTAGAAAGCGCTTGTCGGGGTGCAGATGAAGATCGCGAGCCCGTTTCGTCGAACGAAGCTGGTGACCCCAACGGGACTCGAACCCGTGTTTTCGCCGTGAAAGGGCGACGTCCTAGACCGCTAGACGATGGGGCCGGCTGAGCGAGGCCGCGACTTAGGGGGTGGCGCCGCAGGGGTCAAGGACCGGGCGCTATCCGGGCGCCACGCGCCCGGGTTCGCACCCGCATCAGCCGGTCGTGAGCGGCCAGAAAGAGGCTGTGGCCATCCTCGCCGAAAGTGCAGTTGGCGATCGCGGAGCCGGTCTCGATCCGGCCGAGAAGCGCCCCGTCCGGTGCGAAGACCAGCACCCCACCGGGTCCGGTCGCCCAGAGGTGCCCCTCGGAGTCGATCGCCATCCCGTCGGGAAGGCCGGGCCTGTCGGCGCCGACCATGTGGGTGACGTCGGCGAAGATTCGGCTCGAGACCACGGTCCCGGCCCCATCGAGAGCGAAGGCCTTCCAGATCGCCCGAGCGGGATCGGAATTGGCGACGTAGAGCGTGCGCGCGTCCGGCGAGAGCAGGATTCCGTTCGGGAAGGTCAGGGTCGAGTCCATCAGGGCGACATCGCCGTCAGGGTCGAGACGGTAGACGCCGTTGTGCGGCTGCTCCTTGAGCGGCGAATCGTTCAGACCCTCCAGGCCGTAAGGCGGATCGGTGAAATAGACGGCGCCGCCCGGAGCGAGGACGAGATCGTTGGGCGAGTTGAATCGCCGCTCATCGTGATGGGTGGCGAGCAGGGTCTTGCGCTTCGTGGCGAGGTCAAGGCTGGCGACGGCGCGATTGCCGTGATCGGCGATCAGGATCGTGTCGCCGGGTCCCTTGATCAGGCCGTTCGATCCCGGTTCCCGAAACGCCGAAGGGTCCGGCCCGTCATAGCCTGACGGATCCAGGAAGACCGACAGTCCATCCGCTTCCGACCAGCGATACATCCTGTTCGCCGGCACGTCGCTGAGCAGGAGATAGCGGCCCTCGTCGATCCACACCGGCCCTTCCGCCCAAATGAAGCCGCCGGCGAGCGTTGCGATCGGCGCCTGCGGATCGATCAGCGCATCGAGCTTCGGCGAAAGCCGGTGGATTCGGCCGGTCCGCGCGTCATGCGGCACGCTCAGTCCGCCCAGGCGGCGTCTTCGAGGAGGAGCTCGGCCGAGACGTTGCCGTTATATTCGTCGCGCTTCATCCGTCCGGCGAGCCACAATTTGCGGTGCGGCGGCGCGGCCAGGATGGCCTGCCCGAGCTCGCTCTCCGCCATGCGGAAGGCGATCGCCTTGATCCGCCGGCCGTCGTCGCCGGCGACGAGCAGCCGCAGATGGCCG